>NZ_QUAC01000115.1 GCF_003389455.1 Streptomyces inhibens
GGTGGGTTTTCGGACGTAAAGCGAAGCAGTCCGAAAACCCACCCCGGAGGCGCCGAACCCGGCACCCCCACACACCGGGGCCCCACCCCACACCCCCTCCCGCCGAAGGCGGAAACAACAGAGGCACGGGGGGCCACCCGACAACGCGGGAAGCGGGGCTACGAGCCCAAAGAGGCACGGCGGGCCACCCGACAACGCGGGAAGCGGGGCTACGAGCCCAAAGAGGCACGGCGGC
Source organism: Streptomyces inhibens (assembly GCF_003389455.1). Lineage (GTDB taxonomy): Bacteria > Actinomycetota > Actinomycetes > Streptomycetales > Streptomycetaceae > Streptomyces > Streptomyces inhibens. Next base: position 236 of record NZ_QUAC01000115.1, read on the forward strand.
GTCACCCGACAACGCGGGAAGCAGGGCTACGAGCCCAAAATGGTCGTCAGGAACTCCCCCACCCACCCCAGCAGTTCGCGCCCCACCAGCGGCTTGCCGCCGATCTTGCCCGTCGTCGGGCGGGGCACCAGGATCTGGCGGGTGGCGGGCTTGAGGACCGTACGCGGATACAGGCGCTTGAGGCGCAGTTCCTGGGACTCGCGCAGTTCCACGGGGCCGAAGCGGATGTTGCTGCCCTGGAGGGTGATGTCCGAGACGCCGCAGGCGCGGGCCAGCATCCGCAGGCCGGCGACCAGCAGGAGGTTCTCGACGGGCTCGGGGAGCTTGCCGTAGCGGTCGGTGAGCTCCTCGCGGACCGCGGCGATGTCCTCCTCCGAGTTGGCGGAGGCGATGGCGCGGTACGCCTGGAGGCGCAGCCGCTCGCCCGGCGCGTAGTCGTGCGGGACATGCGCGTCCACCGGGAGTTCGATCTTGACCTCCAGCGGTGGCTCCTCCTCCACACCGCCTTCGAGGGAGGCGCGGTAGTCGGCGACCGCCTCGCCCACCATCCGTACGTAGAGGTCGAAGCCGACACCGGCGATATGGCCGGACTGCTCGCCGCCCAGGAGGTTGCCCGCGCCGCGGATCTCCAGGTCCTTCATGGCGACATACATGCCCGCGCCCATCTCGGTGTGCTGGGCGATGGTCGCCAGCCGCTCATGGGCGGTCTCGGTGAGCGGCTTCTCCGGCGGATAGAGGAAGTAGGCGTAGCCGCGCTCGCGGCCGCGGCCCACCCGGCCGCGCAGCTGGTGGAGCTGGGAGAGGCCGAAGTTGTCGCCGCGCTCGACGATCAGGGTGTTGGCGTTGGAGATGTCGATGCCCGATTCGACGATCGTGGTGGAGACCAGCACGTCGAACTTCTTCTCCCAGAAGTCGACGACGACCTGTTCGAGCGCCGACTCGCCCATCTGACCGTGGGCGGTCCGGATACGGGCCTCGGGCACGATCTCGCGGAGCCGGGCGGCGGCGCGGTCGATCGATTCGACGCGGTTGTGGATGTAGAAGACCTGGCCCTCGCGCAGGAGTTCACGGCGGATGGCCGCGCCGATCTGCTTCTGCTCGTAGGGGCCGACGAAGGTGAGGACGGGGTGCCGCTCCTCGGGCGGGGTGGTGATCGTGGACATCTCGCGGATGCCGGTCACCGCCATCTCCAGGGTGCGCGGGATGGGGGTGGCGGACATGGTGAGCACATCGACGTTGGCGCGGAGCTTCTTGAGCTGCTCCTTGTGCTCGACGCCGAACCGCTGCTCCTCGTCGACGATGACCAGGCCCAGGTCCTTGAACTTGGTCTCGGCGGAGAAGAGGCGGTGGGTGCCGATGACGAGGTCGACGGAGCCCTCCCGCAGCCCTTCGAGGACGGCCTTGGCCTCGGTGTCGGTCTGGAAGCGGGAGAGCGCCTTGACGTTGACCGGGAACTGGCCGTACCGCTCGGTGAACGTGCCGTGGTGCTGCTGGACCAGGAGGGTGGTGGGGACCAGGACGGCGACCTGCTTGCCGTCCTGGACGGCCTTGAAGGCGGCGCGGACCGCGATCTCGGTCTTGCCGTAGCCGACGTCACCACAGATGAGGCGGTCCATGGGGACCGACTTCTCCATGTCCTCCTTGACCTCGGCGATGGTGGTGAGCTGGTCGGGCGTCTCCGCGTACGGGAAGGCGTCCTCCAGCTCGCGCTGCCAGGGGGTGTCCGGGCCGAAGGTGTGGCCGGGCGCCGCCATCCGGGCGGAGTACAGCTTGATCAGGTCGGCGGCGATCTCCTTGACGGCCTTCTTCGCGCGCGCCTTGGTCTTGGTCCAGTCGGCGCCGCCGAGCCGGTGCAGGGTCGGGGCCTCGCCGCCCACGTACTTGGTGACCTGTTCGAGCTGGTCGGTGGGGATGTAGAGGCGGTCGCCGGGCTGGCCGCGCTTGGCCGGCGCGTACTCGACGAGGAGGTATTCGCGGGTGGCGCCCTGGACCGTGCGCTGCACCATCTCGATGTAGCGGCCCACACCGTGCTGCTCGTGGACGATGAAGTCGCCGGCCTGGAGGGTCAGCGGGTCGATGGTCTTGCGGCGGCGGGCCGGCATCCGGGCCGCGTCCTTGCCGGCCGCCTTCTGGCCCGAGAGGTCGGTCTCGGTCAGGACGGCGAGCTTGAGCGACGGGTCGATGAAGCCGTTGTCGATGGAGCCGCAGGCGACATGGACCAGGGACGGGGAGATCTCGGCCAGGTCGCCGTCCAGGCGTGCGGGGACGCCCTCGCCGCCGAGGACCTCGACCGTACGGGCCGCCGGGCCGTGCGCCTCGGTGACATAGACCGTGCGCCAGCCGTCCGCGAGCCACTGCTTGGTGTCGGCCAGCGCCCGCTGGGTGTCACCGCGGTAGCTGTCGGGGGCGTGCATCCCCAGCTTGAGGGTGTCGCCGTCCACGGCATCGCCCACCGCCGGCTCCTGGCCGGCGGCGCCGTCCGCGAGGTCACCGGAGCTGAACTGGCTGACCGACCACCACAGCATCCCCAGCTCACGAGCCCGCTCGCGGACGTCCGCGATGCCCCACAGCGAGGCCGCGCCCACATCGATCGGTGCCGCCCCGCCGCCGGCGCTGGCCGCCCAGGAGGCCTGGAGGAACTCCTGGCTGGTGGCCACCAGGTCGGCGGCCCGGGTACGCACCCGCTCCGGGTCGCACACCACGGCCATGGAGCCCTTGGGCAGCACGTCCAGCAGCAGCTCCATGTCGTCGACCAGGACGGGAGCCAGGGACTCCATGCCCTCCACGGCGATGCCCTCGGCGATCTTGCCGAGCAGCTCACCCAGCTCCGGGTGCTGCTCGGCGAGCGCCGCGGCCCGCTCGCGCACCTGGTCGGTCAGCAGCAGCTCACGGCACGGGGGCGCCCACAGGCCGTGCTCGGCGACCTCCAGGGACCGCTGGTCGGCGACCTTGAAGTAGCGGATCTCCTCGACGTCGTCGCCCCAGAACTCCACCCGCAGCGGGTGCTCCTCGGTCGGCGGGAAGACGTCCAGGATGCCGCCGCGGACCGCGAACTCACCGCGCTTCTCGACGAGTTCGACACGTGCGTAGGCGGCCGCCGCCAGGCCGTCGACGATCTCTTCGAGATCGGCGCTCTGCCCCGTGCGCAGACTGACCGGCTCCAGCTCGCCCAGCCCCTTGACCTGCGGCTGGAGCACGGAGCGGATCGGTGCGACGACGACGGAGACGGGGCCGGCACTCGGGTCGTCGCTGCGCGGGTGGGTGAGCCGGCGGAGCACCGCGAGGCGCCGGCCGACGGTGTCCGAGCGCGGCGAGAGCCGCTCGTGCGGCAGCGTCTCCCAGGACGGGAACTCCACGACGGAGTTCTCCTCGCCGGCCGGCATCAGCGTACGCAGCGCGGCGGCCAGGTCCTCGGCCTCCCGGCCGGTGGCGGTCACGGCCAGCACCGGGCGCTGGGCGCCGCGGGCCAGTGCGGCGACCACGAACGGGCGGGCGGCCGGCGGCCCCACCAGGTCCACATGCGGCCGGTGTCCGTCGGCCGCGGCCTGTACCGCTTCGGCGAGCGCCGGGTCCCGTACGACGGCGTCGAGCAGACCAGTCAGGCTCATGAAAAGGTTCCGTCCCAGCAAGCGAGGCGAACAACGCGAACAGCCCGCAACGTCGTACGGGCGGGGGCTGCCCACGATACGCCCGACCGCCGACAACCTGTCGCCGAAGCGGTCGCTGCCCCGCGGAGCCGGGGCGGCGAGGGCCCGGCCGGGGTGCCGTCCCGGACTCCGAGAAGCGCCGTTCCGCATTCTGACCCGACGTGCCAAGGTGTGGGCCGGAACGGTGTCCACTACACCCAACTGCGGAGGGGGAACCCGTGGGCCGCACGACGAGGGACAGCGACAGCCCTACGGACCGGGGGACCGGCGGCCCGGACCCGTCGGGGGCGGCCTCCGGGGCCGATCCGGCCCGCACCCGCCGGCGCGGACCGGTCATCGCGGCCCTCATGCTCGGTATGGCGCTGGCCGCGCTGGACTCCACCATCATCGCCACCGCCGTCCCGCAGATCGTCGGCGACCTCGGCGGCTTCGCGGTCTTCTCCTGGCTCTTCTCCGGCTATCTGCTGGCCGTCACCGTCACCCTGCCCGTCTACGGCAAGCTCTCCGACACCTTCGGCCGCAAGCCCGTCCTGGTCACCGGCATCGTGCTGTTCCTCGTCGGCTCGCTGGCCTGCGCGGGCGCCTGGGACATGGCCTCCCTGATCGCCTTCCGCGTCCTGCAGGGCCTGGGCGGCGGCGCCCTCCAGGGCACCGTCCAGACCATCGCCGCCGACCTCTACCCGATGAAGGAACGCCCCAAGATCCAGGCCAAGCTCTCCAGCGTCTGGGCCGCCTCGTCGGTCGCCGGGCCCGCACTGGGCGGACTGCTCGCCACCTTTGCCGGCTGGCGGTGGATCTTCCTGGTCAATGTGCCGGTGGGCGCGGTGGCGCTGTGGCTGATCGTGCGGCACTTCTTCGAGGATGAACGGGGCGGACGGGGCCGCCCGGTGCGGCAGGCCGGCGCCGCGGCCCGCCGGCCCCGGGTCGACTGGCCCGGGGCGCTCGCGATCTTCGCCTGCGGAGGGCTGCTGCTGACCGCCCTCGTACAGGGCGGTGTCGCCTGGGCCTGGCTCTCCGCGCCGTCGCTGCTGCTGTTCGCCGGGAGCGCGGTGTGCGCGGCGGGCACCGTCCTGATCGAACGCCGCGCCGCGGAACCGATCATCCCGGGCTGGGTCTGGCGCCGCCGCACCATCTGCGCGGTCAACCTCGCCCTGGGCGCCCTGGGCCTGCTGATCGTCGCCCCGACCGTCTTCCTGCCCACCTACGCCCAGTCGGTGCTGGGCCTGGGCCCCACCGCAGCCGGCTTCGTGCTCTCGGCCATGACCCTGAGCTGGCCCCTCTCGGCCGCCCTCAGCAGCCACGTCTACCGCCGCATCGGCATCCGCAACTGCTCGATGCTCGGCATCGGCACGGCCTGTCTGATCCTGCTCGCGTTCCCCCTGCTGCCCTACCCCGGCGCCGCCTGGCAGCCCGCCCTGATCATGCTGGCGCTGGGCGCCGCCATCGGCCTCTTCCAGCTCCCGCTGATCATCGGTGTGCAGTCCTCGGTCTGCTACGCGGAGCGCGGCACCGCCACCGCCTCGATACTTTTCTGCCGCCAGGTCGGCCAGTCCTTCGGCGCCGCGCTCTTCGGCGCCATCGCCAACGCCACCCTCAACGACCGCCTCGCGCACGCCCCTTCGGCCATCCGCCCCGGCCTGCCCGACGACCTCGACGCGGCCTCACGCGCCCTGGAACACGCCGGCACGCTCACCGCCCAGGCCGCCGACTACCTCCGCCGCGCCGTCGCCACCACCGTCGACCATGTCTACATCGGTGCCGCCACGGCCGCCGCGCTCGCCCTGATCGCCCTTCTGCTGCTGGCACCGCGGCGCTTCCCGGTGCACGCCGACGCCCGTACGGGAGAGAGCGGTCAGGCCCGTACGGGCGAGGGCGAGCAGCCGGGCGGGACGTAGACGGGCGGGCGCGGGCCGTACGGTCAGCCGCGCGCGACGCCGTCCCGGCGGGGCAGATGGGTCTCCAGGGTGTCTTCCTCGTCGGGGTCGACCCCCGGTCCGCCGTCGGGGTCGCCGCCGTCGTCCGCCTCCGCCATCGGATCCTTCCCGGTGAGCGCGGCCAGGGTGTTGCGGACATGCGTCATATGGGCGCGGACCTCCTCGCGCTCCTCCTGGTGTTCGCGCAGCGCCCGGTCGGTGGCGCGCTCGACGCGCTCCACCTCGACCGCGGCCTGGGCCAAAAGCCCGGCGGCACGGTCCTCGGCATCCTCCTGGCGGTGCCGGGCGGCCTCCGCGGCCTCCGCGTCGAGCCGCCGACGCTCGGCGACCGTGGCCTCCCCGCGGGCGTCCAGCTCGGCGACGAGCCGGTCCATCTCCGCTTCCAGCCGGACGAGTTCCCGCCCGGCTGCATCCCCCTCCTCGGCCTGCTGCTTCTCCTGGTCGCGGAGCAGCTGCGCGCTGTGCCGGACCGTCCTGGCCAGCTCGTCGGCCGCCTCGCCCCGCAGCTCCTCGGCCTCCTTGGCCGCCTCGGTCACCAGGGAGGCGGCCTCGTCCCGTGCCGTCTCCTCCGTGCGCCGCGCCCACGCGTCCGCCTCGGTGCGCTGCGCGCAGGCCACCTCGTCCGCCGCGTCACGGACCCGGTCCGCGTACGCGACGGCCTCACTGCGGACCTCTTCGGCCGCCTTCTGCGCCTCGGCCCGCAGCCGCTCCGCCTCGGACTCCGACGTGGTCAGGATCAGCCGTGCCTCGGTGCCGAGGGACTCGAACGTCTCCGGCGGCTGCTGCGCCACATAGGCGCGCAGTGCCACGAGTTCGGACTCCATCTCGTTGCACAGGACGGTGAGCCGGGCGGCGCGCTCCCAGCAGGAGTCACGGTCGATCGAGAGCCCCTCGACGCGGCGATCCACGTCCTGTGGCCGGTAGCCGCGCCCTCGTACGGTCTCGAACCCGTGAGGCGAAACCGATGCACTCATCCCTCAAGCCCCTCTTCCCGCGGCATTCCGCGTGGCTCCGTGCAGCACTGTGCAGTTACCCGCACTTCCCTGCGGACCGGTTCGAAGCCGCACCATCGCGACACTCCGCCCCAACCCACCCACACAGGATGCGTCATTTATCGGCAGAAGTCGGAATTGGATCATCGTTGCGCAGGGCCCGGAACAACCGGCTCGCCCCGTTCTCGTCCCACAGCAGCACCGAACCGGCGCCGCTGACCATCACTCCAGGCAGCCGCACCGGCACCGTGGTCGCCGTCCCGCCGCCCTTGGCGATCTCCCTCATCGACCAGCCCATCTTCGCCAACTGCCCGATTCCCGCCCTCTCATCCACCGCCACCGCCGACAGCGCGACATCCAGTACGCGCTTCGTCCGGACGGGATCGAGCAGCACATCGGCGCCGAGCATCTCGTCCGCCACCGCGCCGATCAGCTGCCGCTGCCGCTTCACCCGTCCGAGGTCACCCAACGGGTCGGCATAGCGGGCCCGTACGTACGCCAGTGCCTGCGTACCGTTCATCCGCCGGCAGCCGGCCGCGAAGTCCGCGCCCGACTTCTCGTCCTTCAGCGGCTCGTCCAGACACAGCCGCACCCCGTCCAGCGCATCCACGACCTGTACGAGCCCCAGGAAGCTGACCTCGGCGTAGCGGTCGATCCGCAACCCCGTCGCCTGTTCCACCGTTCGGGTGAGCAGCTGCGGGCCGCCGTCCGCATACGCCTCGTTGATCTTCCGGCTGCCGTACCCCGGCACCGGGACATAGCTGTCGCGCGGCAGGCTGACCAGCGTGGGGGCGCGCCCGCCGGAGTGCAGCACCATGATCGTGTCGGTGTTCTGCACCTGGTTGTTGCCGACATGCAGATCCCTGCGCTGGCGCGGAGTCAGCTCGCCGCGGCTGTCCGAGCCGACCAGCAGCCAGTTCGTGCCCCTGCCCGCGGCCGGCCGCCCGGCGTAGTCGCCCAGCGCGGACACATGCCGCAGCTGCTGCCCCGCCCAGAGGTACAGCCCGGCCCCGCCCGCCGCCACCAGGACGACCAGCACCAGCAGCACCAGGAGCGCTGTGCCCCAGATCCCGCGGCGCCGGGGCGGGCCCGGTCCGCGCCATCGGCCGGGCGCACGCCGGTGCCACCACCGCGACCGCCCCGCCCGGTACAGCGTCGTCGTCGACTGCGGCAACGGGGATATCGGACGGCCCATATACGCATGGTCATGGCGCCCGGCCCATCCCGCAGGTCGAGCGCCATGACCATGTCCCCACGGCAGACCCCGCTGCCGTACCCCCGGTCCGCGCTACAGCAGCCCGTCCCACATCTGTTCGAGCAGCACCGACCACCAGGTCTCCGGCGAACCCAGCGCCGGCGGATCCAGCGCGACCAGCTGCGCCTGGAAGTCGACGGTCCAACGACCCGCCTGCTCCGGCGTCAGCCCGTAGCGCAGCCGCCACATCCGCCCCAGCATCGCCAGACAGCGCACAAACTCCGGCAGCCCGCTGTTGACGAACTGCGGCGTCGCCGGATGACTCCCCTGTCCCGAGGGGGCTCCGGCCTCCATCGGCACCGCCACGATGTGCGCGGTCCCGTACTGCACACACAGCTGACGGCCGAAGTCGTTGCCCATCACCAGATACGAACCGGCATCCGACGCCGGCTGCACCATCCGCTCCGCCGCCAGCTCCGCCAGCGTCGGCACCGGACGGCCCGGCTGCGCCTGCGCCCAGAAGAACGGCCCGAAATCGACCGGCAGCCCGGCCCACACCAGCATCTGCGCCACCACCTCGGGCACACCGTGGCGGGAGACCGCCCGCTGGTCGAAGCGGAAGATCCCCTGCGGCCCGAACGCCTGCTCCAGCTCCTGGCCGATCGCCTGCGGCGGCACCGGCGGCACCGGCTGCACCTGCGAGGGATGCGGCAACGGCACCCGCACCGGCGCCGGCCGCGCCGGACCGTCCGCGACCTGGTGCAACTCGCCCTGATGCTCGACGAGATGCCGTACGCCCTGCTGGCGCGAGGCATGGTCCTTGCCGTACGCGGCGGTGTGGCTGATCCGCACCTGCGGCCAGTTGTCCCTGATCATCCGGGCGCAGTAACCACCCGGCAGATCACAGCACTCCAGCTCGGTGTGCAGCTCCAGCACCTGCTGCGGCGGAATGTTCATCCCGCGCAGCTCGTGCAGCAGCTGCCACTCCGGATGCGGCGTACCGGGCGCCGAGCGGCGCACGATCTTCTGCTCGGAACCGTCCGGCGCGCGATAGCTGAGGACGGCCATATAGCCGGGGCCGACGGTCGGCTGACCGCTGGGCGCCTGCGGATAGCCGTACGCACCGGGGCCTGCGGGGCCCTGCGCACCGGGCGGGCCGGGCGGGGCGGGCTGACCGGGCGGGCCCACGGGGACACCCGGGGGCGGAGTGCCGGGACCGGCCGACGGCGCCGGCACACCAGGGCCGCCAGGGCCGCCGGACAGTGCGGCACCACCGGCGAGCATCGTCGCCGCGGCGTGCACCCCGCCGCCACCGGTACCACCGGCGGCGGGCGGAGCGGGC
>NZ_QUAC01000137.1 GCF_003389455.1 Streptomyces inhibens
CGGGGCGGGGGTGGGGCGGGGGGCCGGTCGGTACAGGGATCGTCGGTACAGGGATTGTCGGTACAGGAATCATCGGTACAGGGATCGTCGGTACGGGGGTTGGCCCCGTCACCGGATCCCCCACCGACGGGCGGGCGTCCAGCACCTCGATGAGCCGTTCGGCGCCCGCCGTCGCCGAGGTGACCGTCAGGCCGAGCTGGCCCAGATCCCGGATCGGCGGATACAGATAGCCGAGGAAGGCGGCGAATGCCAGCAGTTGGCCGAGTGTCATCCGGCCCGCGGAGATCTCCCAGACGCCCAGCCCGATCACGCTCAGCACACAGACCGTCTCGATGATCTCGACCAGCCGCTCGTACAGCTCGCTCAGCCGGGCGCCCCGGACTGAGGCGGTGAACCACGCACGGGCCTCGCGGTCCAGCCGCGCCCGCTCCGCGTCCTCCCGGCCGTACGCCTGTGTCAGTACGACGTTGCCGAGCGACTCCTCGACGACGGAGGTGATCGCGCCGTCCGCCACCCGCTCATCGCGCGCGACCGACCTGATGCTCCCGGAGAAGCGCCGGGCCGCCAGCCAGAACAGCGGCGCGAGGACGAAGGTGGCCACCGCCAGATCCCAGCGCAGCCAGAACGCGGCGACGGCATAGAACACCGCACCGAACGCCGAGGAGACCGCGCCGACCACCCCGGAGACGACCATCTGCTCGATGGCCTCGACATCGCCGGTGAGCCGGGCGAGCAGATCGCCCTGGCGGTGCCGCTGGAAGAAGTGCGGCGGCATCTTCTGCACATGGTCGAAGACCGCGGCACGCAACCGCATCACGAACCGCTCCGAGACCCATACGGCCAGGGAGTTGCCCGCGTAGCCGACGGCCGCGCCCACCACGGCGACCCCGAGCCACTTCGCGGCCGGCGCCCAGAAGGCGTCGAGCGAACCGCGCTGCAGCGCGTTGTCGGTGAGATCGCTGAAGAGCAGGATCGCGGCCGTCTCGGCGAGCGCGGCGACGACGACACAGAGGCAGACGAGCACCAGCCGGCCCCGCAGCCCCTTGCTCATCGGCCAGAAGCGGCGGAAGGCGATACGGGCGGGGACGGCGGGGGCGCCGCGACCGTCGCCCGACTCGCCGCCACCCTCCGCGCCGCCGCACTCGTCCCGGTTCACGGCACCGCGCCGATGCCGCCCGCGTACGGCGCCGGGCGCGGCCCCGGGCTCGACGGAGATCCGCCGCAGCCGCATCGTCACAAAGTCGTTCTCACGCAGACCCACAACCCCTCCCTCCCTTGCCCTTCACCATCGCTCCCCTTTCCTCTCCAGGCCCGACCGGCGAGCCACTGCCACAACAAAACAGGCTCATCACATAGCCAGAAATTGAATCCGACGCAGGCACCTCAACAACCCGAATCGATCCCGAACAAAGGCCCTTTTTGCCGAATTCAAATGCCCTGCCAAGTCCACACACATGGTTTTCACAGCCGATTGGTGCGGGACCGCACCACGGGAATCCCGTACGCGCACAAACAAGAGAGGGCCGACGACCCCCACGGCCGTCGGCCCTCATACCGCCCCGATCACTCAGTGGCGGCAGGCCCTACTGCATCCCTGGTCAGCGCTCGCCGCGCACCGGGAGCGGCTTCCTCGGGGGCTTGGTGCCGTGGCAGTGGCCGTGGCCCTTCGGGGGCTTCGGAAGCGGCTTCTTCTTGGGCTTGGGCAGCGGCACGATCTTCTTGAAAGACATGAGGCCTCCTCGATCTGTATGTGTGTCGCGAATTCCTGATCCGCGACCACCTGACGAAGAAAAAATTACCGGCCACAAATCCAAGAGGAGGTCAAAACCCCTGAGGGTTCAATGAATACCGCATGAGGTTTTCTCAGAAAGCGATGAGCAACCGGCACAATTCCCCCGCCGCACATTCCACGCCTATTCCACGCACAGCTCACTCATATCCAAGAGAAGCGGATCAGCGCCCGTTGGCCGAGTTTCGACCCTCAAGAGGCGCCCTTGATGGCCGGTTTGCAACGTATACACGCATTACGGAGAGAGTTGACGGGCCCATGGCAGGCACTTAGGTTACCCTTACCTTATTTTTGAACGAAGGTTTTCAGCCATGCTCAGATCCAGATCCAGATCCAGGTCCAGGTCCAGATCCCCGCTGCGTTCGCCCGCTCCGGCCGTCCCGTCGGAGAACTGAGCAGTGGCCCCGATCTCCGACAGACTCATGACCGCTCCGGCTCCTCGACCCGCCAGGCTGCCGAGCTGGTCCGCGCCTGCCGACGACGGCAACGACGGCGACGGCGGTGGAGTCCGCGAGAACCCGCCCACCCCGGTCTGGGCGCTCGTCGCCGTGGGAGTCCTGAGCACCGCCGCCCTGGCGGCCGTCTGCTGGGTGGCCGGTCATCTCCACGCCGACCCGCCCCTACAACTGGCCGCCCGTTTCCTGCATCTCGTGGCGCTCGTCGTCGGGCTGGGCTCCGTGCTCGCCGTCGACTGGTTCGCCCTCCTGTGGATGCTCGGACGACGCCGACTGACCGACGTCCTGCGTACCGCCTGCGCACTACAGGTCCCGATCTGGCTCGGGCTGGCCGGGCTGGTCGTCACCGGCCTGTTCCTCCGTCCGGACCTGGCATCGCCGTTGACCCGGCTCAAGCTGGGACTTGTGCTGGCCATCACCCTCAACGGCCTTTACGCCCATTGGCTCGGGCAGCGCCTCGATCGGTACACAGACGCTCGGGTGCCCCGCCCGCTGCGCATCCAGTCCGGTGTTGCCGCCGCCGTCAGCCAGCTCGGCTGGTGGGGCGCCAGCCTGATCGGTTTCCTCAACGGTCACTCCTGACCCGACGACAGCAGCAGGCCGTGCCCCGACCCGACGGCCCTGTCGACCGCGTCTCACGGAGTCCGGGCCGATCACGGAGTCCAGGCCGTTCATGGAGTCCAGGCCGTTCATGGAGTCCGGGCCGACGGCCCCGCATCATGAGGCCCGCGACCCTCTGCACGACCGACCACGGACCTCACCGACGTATATGACGCGCTCGCGGACGGCCCCGCCATCCGGGACCCGCGAGCGCGCCGGCCGCGAATCGGTCAGAGGCGGCGTACCCGCGCAGCGATCCCATGGCCGAGCAGAAGGTAAATCACGGCAGGCAGACCGTAATTGAGGAAAACCCGCAGACCTTCGACCTCCATGGTGAAGATGTCCTGGGACCAACCCGCGAGCCAGTCGGCCATACCGTGCACAAAGCCGACGAAGACATTTCCCTGGTTGGCGTCCAGCAGATACAGCAGGATCCACAGACCCAGAAAACCTGCGGCGATGTCCGCGATCGTATGGATGACCAAGGCTGTCCGGTTTACTCCGGCGCCGTCCCGGCTACGCCTGCGGGCGTCCCGGTTATGGTCATAGGGGTGGTAGGTGTCGTTTACGGGCATGGGTTCTTGGGGACCGTTCATGCCCCCCTACTTGCCTCGGGTGAGTGCACGAAACGTCTTTCAAACCTGCGATTTCATATCGCTTTCCGACTCCGGACCCACAGATCGATCTTTGCCGCGAACTCCGGTGTCCCCATTACCTACGGATTCCATGCCCGGTCCGCTCCGAACACAGAACTCCCACAAGCCAGTTGGCGACCCGATCGATTCTCACCGGCACAGGAACCCCTTGCAGGCGGATGTTTCGCCTCTCTCGACAGAAGTCGAACAAGTGGGGACAAGGGCAGTTCCGAGAAACCCTCGCCGTTGTGAAGAAACGTTCAACTGTTTACAGTTGGCCGCTCACTCGCCCGCCGTGTCATGCATCCGGCGGGCATCTTCACCTTATGGGGAGATCCATGCGCAAGCGCGCAATCTTCGCTGTACTCGCCGCTGCCACCGCAGTGGCGGGCGGATTCACCGTTTCGTCCGCGTACGCGGACGAGACCGTCGGCGACATCCAGATCACCGATGTCGCCGTCAACGGCGGCAAAGACATCGCGATCGGCCTCACCGACAAGACGATCACGGTTTCGGTGACCGCCACCGATCCGTCGGGCATCTGGGACGCCGATTTCCACCTGTGGCGCGGTACCGACCCCGACAACCCCGACGGCTACATCAAGCCGAACGAAGACACCACCCCCGCGGACTGCGTCGCCTCCAGCGCGACCACCTCCACCTGCTCGAAGACCTTCACCTTCGAACCGGACTCATGGCTCACCAACGCCGACGCCGGAACCTGGAAGGTCGGAGTCCAGGTGTGGGCCAACGACGACAGCCGGGCCCAGCGGGACGCCTACACGACCACCCGCCTCCAGCGCTTCTCCAAGCTGACCGCCAACGCAGCTCCGGAGCCGGTGGCCAAGGGCAAGACCCTCACGGTCACCGGAAAGCTCACCCGTGCGAACTGGGACACCGACACCTACGCGGGCTACACCGCCCAGCCGGTCAAGCTCCAGTTCCGCAAGGCGGGCACCAGCACCTACACCACCGTCAAGACGGTGAACACCTCCAGCACCGGTGACCTGAAGACCACGACCACCGCGTCCGTGGACGGCTACTGGCGCTGGAACTTCGCCGGCACCTCGACCACCCCGGCCGTCTCGGCGACCGGCGACTACGTCGACGTGCAGTAGTAGCGCTGGGTGTGGCGGGTGCCGGACGGCGCGGTGCGCATCTGCCGGCCGCGCCGGCATCCGCTGTCACCCCGGATCAGAGGCCGCTTCGGCGCTCATGACGGCTCACGACGCCATCGGCAGCGCCGCGCCCTCGCGCCACTTGAGGATCTTGTCGAAGCTGACCACCGCGCCGCAGCGGCCCGTGCGGTTGCGGTAGCGCACGTGGTCGGTGAGGGCCTCGATCAGAAAGAGCCCCCGGCCGTCCTCGGCGAAGGCGGGGGCCTGCGCGGGGGCGGGCACGGGGGCCGGTGTGGGGGCGCGGTCCGTGGCGGTATGGGGTGGGGCGGAGGGCTCGGGGGAGGTGCGGAAGCCGGGGCCCGAGTCGGTGACTTCGATACGGCAGGTGTCGCCGTCGATGAAGGCCGTGACGCGGTAGTCCTCGGTGGCCGCGTCGCCGCCGTGTTCGACGGCGTTCGCGCAGGCTTCGGAAAGCGCCACCGACAGGTCGTAACAGATGTCCGGGTCGACGCCGGCTGTCTCCATCGTGCCCAGCAGCAGACGACGGGCGAGCGGCACGCTTGCAGCCTCACGCCGCAAATGGAGTGACCACCAGATGCTCATCGCTCCAGCCTCCTGGCCGCGGCTCGACATACCGATACCTATTGCCGCGCCACAAGGTCCGTAAGCATGTCCGGGACGTGATACCGCTCATTCGGCGGATGCGAAGAGTGAGCGCACCGGTGTAGGCGACGCGCCGGGCATGCGCCGTCGCGCGCCCCGGCCGACACCTCGGACGCCCTGGTAGGCGCCCCCTCCCCCCTGCTGCTGCCCTCGTCGGTGCCGTACCTGCCGTGGGAGATCCATCAGCGCAGTGGGATGATGGCGCGGCCATGATTGCCCCGCCCGCCTCCACAGCGCGCGCAGCCGCCGATCTGCGACTGCTGAGGGCCGCGGTGTTCACCGCGGTCTGTGTTGCGCTGTCCGCCGCCGGGCACATGGCCGCTTCGTGCGCGGCGATCCCGCTGTGGACGCTGGGCGTGGCCGCTGCCGTGGTGTTCGCGGTCGCGGCCCCGCTGGCCGGGCGGGAACGCTCCTTGCCGGGGATCGCCGCGGGTCTCGCCGTGGGCCAGCTCACGCTGCACTCGCTGTACTCGTGGGGACAGTGCTCGACGTCGATGCCCACGGCCGCGATGAGCGGCAGCGGTTACGGCCGCGTGGGCGGGCTTTCCGATCAGGCGGCCATCAGCATCGCCCGGCATGTGATGTGCGGGCTCGGCACCGGGCGGGTGGACGGCGCGGAGGCGCGCCGGATCCTCGGCTCGGGCGGCTTCGGCACTGCCTCCGCCGCCGACATGGCCGCACCGGCGGGGCACACCACGGCCGGTGGCGCGGCCACCGACCCGGCGGTGGCGCACGGTCTGCTGCCGTCGCTGCCCATGCTGCTGGGGCATCTGCTGGCCGCCCTCGCGGTCGGCTGGCTGCTGCGGCGGGGCGAGGTGGCGCTGTGGCGGCTGGTCCGGCTGTCGGCTCCGGCGGCGTACGAGATCGCGGTACACACGCTGGTCGGCGCGGTGCGCGGGGCGCTTGCGCTCGTTCGCTCCCTGCTCGCCCGGCTCGGTGCGGCGCACGATGATGCGCTGCGCGCCCCCGTTTCGTACGGGGATGACAAACGCGGCCCGAAGGACCCCGCGCTCCACCACAGTGTCGTCAGGCGAGGACCGCCCTCCCCGGCCACCCTGGCCCTCGCGGCCTGACGTCACGCGAAGCACGCTCCCACAGGACTGGGTACGGGCTCGCGCGCCGTCGCCGCGCGTGCCACTCACCCCACCGTCACCAGCACCTTTCTCCTTCCTGTGGAGTGTTTTTCGATGTCGGAGTTTTCGCAGATGGCCCAGCAGTCGCAGCAGTCGGACGTTTCGCGGGCGCGGCGGCTCGGGCGGCGGCTGCCGCTCGTGGGCGGGATCGCGGTCGGCAGTGTGCTGCTGCTCGCCGGCCCGGCCTTCGCACACGTCAGCGTGCAGCCCGGCGAGGCCGCAAAGGGCGGCTACGCGACCGTCAACTTCAAGGTCCCCAATGAGCGGGACGACGCCTCGACGGTGAAGCTCGAAGTCACGCTGCCGACCGACCACCCGCTGGCGTCCGTCATGCCGCAGCCGGTGCCCGGCTGGAAGGTGTCGGTCACCAAGGCCAAGCTCGCCAAGCCGATCGAGATGCACGGCGAGAAGATCACCGAGGCGCCCTCGAAGATCACCTGGACCGCCGACGGCAAGGGCGTGGAGCCCGGCCAGTTCCAGCAGTTCCCGCTCTCCGTCGGCCAGCTGCCCGAGGACGCCGACCAGCTCGTCTTCAAGGCCCTCCAGACGTACGACAACAAGGAGGTCGTGCGCTGGATCGAGCCGACGAAGGAGGGCGCCCCGGAGCCGGAGAACCCGGCGCCGGTGCTCAAGCTCACCGCGGCGACCGGCGAGGACGGGCACGGCGCCGGCGCGGACGACAAGCACGGCGCCAAGGACGGTGCCAAGGAGACCGCCGCGGCCGCGGACAGCTCCACGAGTGACACCACTGCGCGTGTCCTGGGCGCGATCGGCATCGTCGTCGGCATCGTCGGAGTCGGCTTCGGCGTGCTCGCCGGCCGGCGCCGCAACGCCTGACCACCGGACGGGCCGGCGCCCGACCCGCGCCGGCCCGGCACCTTTTCCCGGACGAACGGGATGCGATTTCCCGGACGAACGGGATCCGACACACGGGATATATCTGCAATGCGTAGAAGGACCCTGCTCGCGTCCGCCCTCACGGCGGCCGCGGCCCTCAGCCTGACCGCCTGCGGCAACGACGACGGCAAGCCCGCCGCCGTGGTCTCCGGTGGCACGACCTCCAAGCCGATCGTCACGCTCGACAGCCCGATGGAGAAGCCGGACCTGGTCCTCACCGACTCCAACGGCAAGAAGTACGACCTGCTGGAGAAGACCAAGGGCCACCCGACGCTGATCTACTTCGGCTACACCCACTGCCCGGACGTCTGCCCGCTGACGATGGCCAACATCGCGGTCGCGGCGAAGCAGCTGCCCAAGGCCGAGCAGAAGGATCTGCGGGTGGTCTTCGTGACCTCCGACCCGGAGCGGGACACCCCGGCCGTGCTCAAGAAGTGGCTCGGCGGCATCAACAAGGACTTCACCGGCCTGACCGGCGCGTTCGACACCATCCAGGCCGGCGCGCGCAGCGCGAACATCGGCATCGAGAAGCCGGTCAAGAAGAAGAACGGCGATGTCGTCTCCACCCATGGCGCGCAGGTTCTGCTGAGCTCTCCCAAGGACGACAAGATCCACTGGATGGGCATGCAGGAGGCCACCTCCGACAACTACACCAAGGCACTTCCGAAGATCATCAAGGGACAGAACCCGTGAACCGCCGCACCACCCTCGCCGCCGCCCTCACCCTCACCGCCGGTCTCGCGCTGGCGGGCTGCGGCGGCGACTCCGCACCACAGCTCAAGGTCGCCGCCCCGTACATGCCGCAGCCGGTCACCCAGGACATGGCCGGCGCGTTCTTCACCGTCAAGAACAGCGGTGGCGCCGCCGACAAACTCACGTCGGTCACCAGCGACCTGGCCAAGGACATCTCGATCCACAAGACGGTCGGCAACAAGATGGAGCAGGTCAACTCGCTGGCGATACCTGCCAACGGCGAGCTTGAGCTCGGCCGCGGCGGCAACCATCTGATGTTCATGGGCCTGAAGAACAAGCCGGTCAAGGGCGACAAGGTCGCCATCGAGCTGCACTTCGCCACCGCCAAGCCGATCAAGGTGGAGGTCCCGGTCAAGGCCGCGGACTACGCGCCGAAGAAGTAGCCGAAGAAGCAGAGACGTAAAGAAGCAGAGAAGCAGAGAAGCAGTGGGCGTCACAGGCAGCAACGGCAACGGAAGTTAGGGGAGCGATCACTATGGTCACCACCGGGCTTCGACCGCGACGGTCGGCCCTGCGCCTGCTGATCGTCGTGGCGGCGCTGGCCGCCACGCTGCTCGGCGGGCTGGTCGGCGGCGCCGTCCCGGCCTCCGCGCATGCCGCGCTGACCGGCAGCACCCCCGCGCAGGGTTCGGTGGTCGACCAGGCCCCCGAGCAGGTGACGCTCACCTTCTCCGAGGGCGTAGCGATGGGCGACGACTCCATCCGGGTCCTGGATCCGCGGGGCAAACGGGTGGACCGCGGCAAGCTGCGCAACCTGTGCAGCGACAGCATCGTCAAATACGGCGCGGGGCTGCCGTCGGGGCTCCGCGACGGTACGTACACCGTCGCCTGGCAGGCGGTCTCCGCCGACAGCCACCCGGTCTCCGGCGCCTTCACCTTCTCCGTCGGCGCGCCCTCCAAGACCACCGCCCCGGTCCCCCAACAGGAGGCCGGCGGCGGTCTGGTGGGCGCGCTCTACGGCATCGCCCGCTACCTCGCCTACGCCGGGTTCGTGCTGCTGGCCGGCGGCGCCACCTTCGTGGTGGCCTGCCGGCCCGCCGCCGCCCTCGTACGGTCCGTACAGCGGCTGGTGGTCCAGGGCTGGGCGGCGCTGACCGCCACCACCCTCGCGATGCTGCTGCTGCGCACCCCGTACACCGGGTCGGGCGATCTCGCCGATGCCTTCGACCTCGGCGGGCTCCAGCAGGTCCTGATCACCAAGCCGGGCGCGGCGCTGGTCTCCCGGCTGCTGCTGCTCGCCGCCGCGGCGCTGTTCGTGGCGGTGCTCTTCGGGGCGTACGCGCGGGCGCAGGAGCCGGCGGAGGCGGACGAGGACGCCGCGGACGCCATGGACGCCGCGGAGGAAGCCAAGCGGCGCAAGGACCTCACCCTCGGGCTCGCCATCGGCGGAGTGATCGTCGCCGCCGGGCTCGCCGCGACCTGGGCGATGGCCGAGCACGCCTCGACGGGCCTGCAGACCGCCGTCGCGATGCCCGTCGATGTGCTGCATCTGCTCGCGGTCGCCACCTGGCTCGGCGGGCTGGCGGCGCTGGTCGCGTCCCTGTACTGGGGGCCGCCGGTCGAACGGGCCGCGGTACGCCGCTTCTCGCGGATCGCGTTCGGCTCCGTGGTGGTGCTGGTGGCCACCGGCATCTACCAGTCCTGGCGGCAGGTCGGCAGCTGGCGCGCGCTCACCGACACCACGTACGGGCGGCTGCTGCTGATCAAGGTGGGCCTGGTCGTGGTCCTCGTCGGGATCGCCTGGATGTCACGGCGGTGGACGGGGCGGCTGGCGGAGGTGACGGCGCCGGAGGACCGAGTGCCGGAGGCGGACGCCGAGGACAAGGACGCCGAGGCGGAAGCGGACGCGGAGCCCGAGGCGGAGAAGGACACGGCCCCGGAGAAGGAGCTCGTCTCCGTCCCGGCCGCTTCCGCCGCTTCCGCCGCCACCCCCGACCCCGCCCGCGCCGCTCAACTCGCCCGGCAGCAGGCCGCGTTGCGTACCGCCCGTACCAAGCGGCTGCGCGACGCGGACCCGGTGCGGCTGGGGCTGCGCCGGTCCGTGCTGGCGGAGGCGGCGGTCGCCGTCGTCCTGCTCGTGGTGACCACGGTGCTGACCGCGACCGAGCCGGCCCGTACGGAAGAGGCGGTCAAGGCCGCTTCGGGCGGGCGGTCCGCCGCGGCCAACCAGCCACAGGTGCTGACCATCCCGTTCGACACCGGCGGTCCGCGCGGCAAGGGCACCGCCCGGCTCGACCTCGACCCCGGGCGCACCGGCAGCCCCAATGAGCTGCGGCTGCGGCTCTCCGACCCGTCGGGCCGGACGATGGACGTCCCCGAGGTGAAGGTCTCCTTCACCCAGAAGGCGAAGAAGCTCGGGCCGCTGCCGGTCGTCCCGAAGCACCTCAGCAAGGGCCACTGGCGCGCGAGCGGCGTCCAGCTGCCGGTCCCCGGGCAGTGGCAGATCTCGCTGCTCGTACGGACCTCCGACATCGACCAGGTGACCGAGACCAAGAACGTGAAGATCGACTGATGAGCAAGCAACCCAAGCAAGCCCCGGCCCGGCGGCCCTCGGACCCGCAGGTCCCGGCCCAGCGGGCGTCCGCCCCGCAGACCTCCACGGAGCTCTCCCGCCGCCGGCTGCTCGGCACCGTCGGCGCGGCGGGCGCGGCCGGACTGGTCGTCGGCGGGGCCGGCGGCGCCCTCGGGGTCTCCGCAGCACGGTCCGCCGGGCGTGACGCAGCCCACGAGGCGCTGACCACCATCGGCTCGACCGAGGTCCCGTTCCGGCAGGCGCGCGCCAAGCACCAGGCGGGGATCACCACCCCGTTGCAGGCCAGCGGGCATCTCGTCGCCTTCGACCTGGCGCCGGGCGCGGACCGCAAGGCGGCGGCCGCGCTGCTGCGCCGCTGGTCGCGGACGGCCGAGGAGCTGATGGCCGGGCGCACTCCGGACGCCGACACGGGGGTCGCGCTGGACGCCGGTCCGTCGTCCCTGAGCATCACCTTCGGCCTCGGCCACAGCTTCTTCGACCGTACGGGCCTGCAGAAGCAGCGCCCCGTACAGCTCGACCCGCTGCCCGAGTTCTCCGCCGACGCGCTGGACCCCGATCGCAGCAACGGCGATCTGTGGATCCAGATCGGCGCCGATGACGCGCTGGTCGCCTTCCATGCGCTGCGCACGCTGCAGAAGGACGCGGCAGGCAGTGCGCGGCTGCGCTGGCAGATGAACGGCTTCAACCGCACGCCCGGCGCCACCGCGCACCCGATGACCGCCCGCAATCTGATGGGCCAGGTCGACGGCACCAACAACCCGAAGCCGTCGGACAAGGACTTCGACGAGCGGATCTTCGTGGGCCGGGACGCCGACCAGGCGTGGATGCGCGGCGGCTCGTACGCCGTCGTCCGCCGGATCCGGATGCTGCTGGACGACTGGGAGAAGCGTTCACGGCACGACCAGGAGAAGATCATCGGACGCCGCAAGGACAACGGGGCGCCGCTGACCGGCGGTTCCGAGACCACCCCGATGCGGCTGGAGGCGAGCGGTGCCGACGGGCTGCCGGTGATCCCGGCCAACGCGCATGCCCGGGTCGCCGCGCCGGAGTCGAACCAGGGCGCGGCGATGCTGCGCCGCCCGTTCTCCTTCCACGACGGGTTCCGCGAGGACGGTGCCCCGGACGCCGGGCTGCTGTTCGTCTGCTGGCAGGCCGACCCGCTGCGCGCCTTCACCCAGGTCCAGCGGAAGCTGGACAGCGGGGATGCGCTGTCGCCGTTCTTGCGGCACGAGGCGAGCGGACTGTTCGCGGTACCGCCGGCCGCGGAGCCGGGCGGCTATGTGGGCCGGCCGCTGCTGGAGGGCTGAGGCACCGGCCCGCCGAGGCCCCGGCCCGTCGGGGTACCGGCTCACTCACCGGAAGTCCGGCCCGGGCTCCGTAACAGCTGGGTATCGTGGCAGGACAGGGAGAAGATCGGCGGGGTGCCCCCGCAATTACGCGAGGGAGTCCTTATCCATGTCGGCCAGCCGCTATACGTATCTCGGACCCGAGGGCACGTTCACGGAGGCCGCGCTGCGCAGCCTTCCCGAGGCGGCGACCCGCGAACTGGTGCCGATGGTGTCGGTGCCGGCCGCCCTGGACGCGGTGCGCGGCGGTGACGCCTCCGCGGCGCTGGTGCCGATCGAGAACTCCGTCGAGGGCGGGGTGACCACCACCCTCGACGAACTGGCCTCCGGCGAACCGCTGATGATCTATCGCGAGGTGCTGCTGCCGATCGCCTTCGCGCTGCTCGTCCGCCCCGGTACGGCGATCGGCGAGGTGAAGACGGTGACCGGGCACCCGGTCGCCCAGCCACAGGTGCGCAAGTGGCTGGCGGCCCAACTCCCCGAGGCCGTATGGGAGTCGGCGGCCTCGAACGCGGACGGCGCGCGGCTGGTGCAGGAGGGCCGCTACGACGGTGCGTTCGCGGGCGAGTTCGCGGCGGCGACGTACGGCCTGGAGCCGCTGGTCACCGATATCCACGACGCGCAGAACGCGGCCACCCGCTTCGTCCTGGTGGGCCGCCCGGCCCGGCCGGCGTCGCCCACCGGCGCGGACAAGACCTCGGTCGTGCTGTGGCTGCGCGAGGACCACCCCGGTGCGCTGCTGGAGCTGCTCCAGGAGTACGCGGTCCGCGGTGTGAACATGACGCGGATCGAGTCCCGGCCGACCGGTGAGGGCATCGGCCGCTACTGCTTCTCGGTGGACTGCGAGGGGCACATCACCGACCGGCGGGTCAGCGAGGTCCTGATGGGCCTGAGGCGGGTCTGCCGCGAGGTGCGGTTCCTCGGTTCGTATCCGCGGGCGGACGAGGTCACGGCGAGCGTGCGGCCGGAGATGACGGACTCGGCGTTCACCGAGGCGTCGGACTGGCTGGCGCGCTGCCTGGACGGGCGGGGCTGAGCGGACGCCACGGTGCCCTGCGACCGGGCCGCCGGGCATGACCCGGCCGGCCGGCCACAGGGCACGACCTGCGCATTCAAGGGGCCTGTGAGTTGTCCACAAAGTTATCCACAGGCTCGGTTCTCGACCTGTGGGTAAGTCGACAAGAGAATCGGACAGGGTCGACAAATCGCCCTAGTGACCCCACATCGCTCCACAGCACCCCACCTCGGACACCGTCAGCACAATTCACGTGATCAATCCTTTAGGGCGAGGCAATCCCACACGAAAGAGTGCGTAAACGGGGTTTGGACTGGGAATCCATAGCCGAGCATTTCGGGAGCGGAATGATCAGCTCCGGCTTCCACAGATCTCACACACAGCCTGTGGATAAAGGTCGCGGAATCTCTGCCCCCTGTGGACAACCAGGGGGGCCCCAGGGAAAACCAGGGGCCTGCGCACCACCCCGGCACCCGCCCAACTGCCGTTGTCCACACAGTGGATCACCCAGCACGGACACCACGAAAACCCCCATCGCGGACATCGCGAATACCTCCCGCCGGGCACCTCGCCCCACGGAATGCGCGCGAATTCCCCGTACGCTTTTTCCCTCTCACCCCCGCTCGTCCCCTCCCGCTCCTTCGAGGGAATAAATGACCTCAAAACGGGCAAAGTGACATGCCGGGGAATATCCCGTCGAGTGGTGGCGCCCGGCCCCGGTAGCCTGGTGGTGTGATTGACCTTCGCCTGCTCCGTGAGGACCCCGACCGTGTGCGCGCGTCCCAGCGCGCCCGTGGAGAGGACGTCGCACTCGTCGACGCGCTTCTCTCCGCCGACGAGCGGCGCAGGTCGTCCAGCGTCCGCTTCGACGAGCTGCGTGCCGAGCAGAAGTCGCTCGGCAAGCTCATCCCCAAGGCCTCCGGCGACGAGAAGGCCGCGCTGCTGAAGAAGGCCGGCGAGCTGTCCGCCGCCGTCAAGGCCGCCGACGCCGCCCAGGACGAGGCGAAGGAAGAGACCCAGCAGCTGCTGCTGAAGCTCGGCAACCTCGTCCACCCCGACGTACCCGTCGGCGGCGAGGAGGACTTCGCGGTCCTCGAAACGCACGGCACGATCCGTGACTTCGCCGCCGAGGGCTTCGAGCCCAAGGACCACCTGGAGATCGGCGAACTGCTCGCCGCGATCGACGTCGAGCGCGGCGCCAAGGTCTCCGGCTCGCGCTTCTACTACCTGACGGGCGTCGGCGCGCTGCTGGAGCTCGCCCTCGTCAACGCCGCCATCGCCCAGGCCACCGCGGCCGGCTTCACGCCGATGCTGACCCCCGCCCTGGTGCGCCCGCGCGCCATGGAGGGCACCGGCTTCCTCGGCCAGGCCGCCGAGAACGTCTACCACCTGGAGAAGGACGACTACTACCTGGTCGGCACCTCCGAGGTCCCGCTCGCCGCGTACCACATGGACGAGATCGTCGACGCGGCCAAGCTGCCGCTGCGCTACGCCGGCTTCTCGCCGTGCTTCCGCCGCGAGGCCGGCACGTACGGCAAGGACACCCGCGGCATCTTCCGGGTGCACCAGTTCGACAAGGTCGAGATGTTCTCCTACGTCAGGCCGGACGACGCGCAGGCCGAGCACCAGCGCCTGCTGGACTGGGAGAAGCAGTGGCTGACCGGTCTGGAGCTGCCGTTCCAGGTGATCGACGTCGCCACCGGTGACCTCGGTGCCTCGGCCTCCCGCAAGTTCGACTGCGAGGCGTGGATCCCCACCCAGGGCAAGTACCGCGAGCTGACCTCGGCCTCCAACTGCGACGAGTTCCAGGCGCGCCGGCTCTCGGTCCGGATGCGGGAGACGGTCGACGGCAAGCAGAAGGTCCAGCCGCTGGCGACCCTCAACGGCACGCTCTGCGCCGTACCGCGCACGATCGTGGCGATCTTCGAGAACCACCAGCAGGCGGACGGCTCCGTACGCGTCCCCGAGGTGCTCCGCCCCTACCTGGGCGGCCGCGAGATCCTGGAGCCCGTCGCCAAGTGAGCGCACCGGCTCCGCTCCCGTACAAGCTCATCGCGACGGATCTCGACGGGACGCTGCTGCGCCACGACGAGACCATCTCCGGGCGCACCCGCCAGGCGCTCGCCGCGGCCACCGCGGCGGGCGCGGCGCATATCGTCGTCACCGGCCGTGCGGTGCCCTGGACCCGGCACATCCTCGACGCCCTGGACTACAAGGGCCTCGCGGTGTGCGGCCAGGGCGGGCAGGTCTACCACGCCGGTGAGCACCGGCTGCTGACGTCGGTGACGCTCGACCGTCAGCTGGCCGGCCTCGCACTGTCCAAGATCGAGGCGGAGGTCGGCCCGCTGTTCCTGGCGGCCAGCCGGGACGGTCTGGAGGGCGACGTGCTGGTCGGCCCCGGCTACCGCGTCCACGAGGGCCCGCTGCCGAACGTCATGATGGACGACCCCGGCGAGCTGTGGGCGGCCCCGCTCAACAAGGTCTACCTCCAGCACCCGACGCTGGACGACGATGCGCTGGCGCTGGCCGCGCGTCAGGTCGCCGGCGATCTGGTGGGCGTGACGGTGGCCGGCGAGGGCATCGTCGAGCTGCTGCCGCTGGGCCTGACGAAGGCCACCGGGCTGTCGCTGGCCGCCCGCCGCCTGGGCATCACCGCCAAGGAGACCGTCGCCTTCGGCGATATGCCCAACGACATCCCGATGTTCGGCTGGGCCGCGCACGGTGTGGCGATGGCCAATGCCCATGACGAGCTGAAGGCCGTCGCGAACGAGCTCACCGCCTCCAACGAGGCGGACGGTGTCGCGGTGGTGCTGGAGCGGCTCTACGGCGTCTGACGGCCTGTTGGACCCCGGTCCGCAGGCGGGTCGGCGTCGGCCCGGTCGGCAGCCGCTTCGGCGGCCGGGTCCGTGGGCTCCTCGTCGTACTCCTCCTCCCCCGCAGGCCCGGTGGCGGCCCCCGGGGTCAGCGGCCAGGCCGTGAAGCCCATGGTCAGCGCGATGGCATGGCCGAAGTCGGTGAAGGTCGCGCCGGTCATCAGCGGAATCCCGAAGAACACCAGCACCCCGGCGAGATAGCCGTATCGCCACGGCGGCCGCAGCCGGTACGTCAGCACACCGGCGGCCGCCGCCAGCCCGTACGAGACGCCGATGTCCACGACATGCGTCATCGAGCGCGGCAGCTCGTGGCCCTCGATGGCCAGCAGGACGAGTTCCTGGCTGGCCAGGGTCGCGGCCACATGCGCACCGCCCACGGTCAGCAGCCAGCGCCAGGTACCCAGCCAGCGCTCGACATTGGCGTGCAGCAGCTCGAACATCACCACATACAGCAGGAACGACGACGGACGCTCGATCCAGAAACCGCTGATGAGCAGCGACGGCAGCGGATGCTCGTTCAGCTCGTGGATATTGCTGCTGGTGCGGTGGACGAGGAACTGCTCCAGCCCCTCGGAGGCCGAGGCGATGACCAGGCTCGTGATGCCGATGATCAGCAGCCAGATGTGGGTGCCGGGGGTGCTTCGCACCCAGTCCCGCACCCAGGCCACGGGGTTGCCCGGCCGCGGCGACCCGCTCTCGCGCGGCGGCTCCATCAGCGGCCTCATCGGCGCCGTCCCGGGGCGGCGGGGGACGCGACGACCAGGGGGCCCGCGCCCTTGATGTGCCGGATGCGGGGCGCGCTCTCCATCGTCCGTACGCCGGGCAGCGCCGCGACCCGGGTCGTCAGATACGTATAGAGCGCGCCGACGTCCCGGCACAGTACGGACGCGAAGAGGTTGTTCGGCCCGGTGGTGGCGCCGGCGAAGGCGACCTCCGGGTGCGCCGCCAACGCCTGTCCGGTGGCGGCGAGTTCGGCGGGCGCGACGGACAGCCACAGGGCGACCATCACGCCGTGGCCGAACTGCCGCAGGTCGTAGTCGACGTCGTAGTACAGGACACCGGCCGTGCGCAGTTCGGCGAGCCGGCGGCGGACGGTGGTGGGCGACCAGCCGGTGACGGCGGCGAGCTCGGCCAGCGGCGTACGGCCGTCACGGGCCAGCGCGTCGAAGAGCCGGCGGTCGGCGTCGCTGAGCGCCACCGGGACGGCGGCCGGGTCCGGATCGGGCGGTGGCGGGCTCAGGCGGGCGATCTGCTCGTCGGTCAGCGCACCGGACTTGCTGATCAGGCCCTGTGGGCCGCCGTAGAACTCGTGCAGCAGACAGTGCGCGGTGATGCCGACGACGCTGGGGGTGCGCGGCAGCCTCTGCAACAGCAGAGCATCACTGTGCTCGCTGCTCGCCGCGCGGCAGACCGCCGCGATCTCGGTGCCACCGGACATCAGGCTGACCCAGGACGTGTCCGAGCGGCGGGCCATCGCCTCGGCGACGCCGGCGGCCGCCTCCGGCGCGCACTGGACCCGTACGAGCCATTCGATCTCGCCGAGCGCCCGTGCGTCGGCCAGCCCCAGCACCTTGAGCGCGCCGGTGGTGCGATGCCGGGTGTAGCGCCGGGCGACGGTCTGGTCGGAGACCCCGAGCACCGCGGCGATCCGGCTGAACGGTGCCCGGCCGTCGAGCTGCAACGCATGCGCGAGCCGGCGGTCAAGGTCGTCGAAGCCGGCGGGGGCGCCGGCGACATTGCTGGTGGGACTGCCGGCGGGACGGCCGGTGGCCTTCCCGTGGGCCTTCCGCTGAGCCCTACCGTCGGGCTTCCCGTCGGTTTTCACCGTTCGAGGCTAGCGCGTGTCGGATTGCGCCGCCGGGAGCGAGGTGGCTGGGACCGCAACCGGTGTGGCCCGCACGGTGGCGTCGGCGTGCCGCGTCGTCGGAACACGCCATGACGCAGCACCAGAACCGGTCGTCGGCACATCGGCGAC
This sequence comes from Streptomyces inhibens, assembly GCF_003389455.1. GTDB lineage: Bacteria > Actinomycetota > Actinomycetes > Streptomycetales > Streptomycetaceae > Streptomyces > Streptomyces inhibens. Next base: position 17,786 of record NZ_QUAC01000137.1, read on the forward strand.
ACGGGTCGGCAGCACGAGTGGAGGACGCAATCATGCACAGCGCACCCGAGCGGGGGACCGCGGTGGCCGGCCGGATGCCGGACGCGGGCGGGGAGCCTGAAGGACCTGAAGGAAGGGCCACCGGACCGGCGGCGGGACCGGCGGGGAAGTGGTGGCCATTGGCCGCCATCACCCTCGGCAATTTCCTGCTGCTGGTCGATGTGACGATCGTGAACACCGCGCTGCCCCGGATAGCCGACGGCCTGGGCGCCTCCTTCACCTCGCTCCAGTGGGTGATGGACATCTACGCGCTGGCGCTGGCCGCGCTGCTGATGGTCGCCGGCTCGGCGGCGGACCTCTTCGGGCGGCGCCGGCTGTACGTGGCGGGGCTGACGCTGTTCGCGCTCGCCTCGCTGGCCTGTGGTCTGGCCCCGGACGCAGGCATCCTGGTCGCGGCCCGCGCGGTCCAGGGCGTGGGCGCGGCCGCGATGTTCGCCACCAACACCCCGCTGCTGATGGCCGCTTACCAGGGCCGGGACCGCGGTGTCGCGTTCGGCGTCTGGGGCGGTACCAGCGGTGCCGCGGCCGCCATCGGCCCCGTATTGGGCGGCCTGCTCACCGAGTATCTGGACTGGCGGGCGATCTTTCTGGTCAATCTGCCGCTGACCGCCTTCGCGGTGTGGATCACGCTGCGCCGGGTCCATGAGTCGTACGGTGACCTCCCCCGCCCTCGGACGGACTCGGTCGGGGGGAGCCCCCTCGCCCGGATCGACTGGCCGGGTGCCGCGTCCTTCACGGCGTGCGCGGGCGCGCTGACATACGGGCTGATGCGCGGCGGCGAGCAGGGCTGGACGGAGTCCGGGACGCTCGCCTCGCTGGTGGGCGCGGCGCTCGCGCTGCTGGTGTTCCTCGCCGTCGAGCGGCGGGTGCGCCGGCCGCTGCTCGACCTGGGGCTGCTGCGCCGGCCGTCGTTCGCGGCGCTGATGGCGGCGGCGCTGCTGTTGCAGGCCGCGGCGTTCCCGTATCTGACGTTCGTGGGGCTGTGGGTGCAGAACATCCTGGGCCTGAGCCCGGTGCAGGCGGGCCTGGCGGTGACGCCGATGGCGCTGATGTCCCTGCTGGTCGGCGCGCTGGGCGGCCGGGCGCTCCAGCGGATGGCACCCCAACTCCCGGTCGGTGTCGGCCTGTTGCTGACGGGGGCGGGTGTGCTGCTGTCGTATGCGCTGCTCGACGACGGCTCGGGCTGGGCGGTGCTGGTCCCCGGGCTCGCGGTGAGCGGGCTCGGCATCGGGATGGCGATGCCGGTCCTGGTCTCGGCGGCGCTCGGCGCGGCGCCACCGCAGCGGGCGGGCATGGCGAGCGGCGCCGTGAACACCTTCCGCCAGCTGGGCTACGCACTGGGCATCACGATCCTCGGCACCGTCTTCACCACCGCCCTGCACGGCCTGCGGCCCGGCGCCTCCCGTAGGGCCGTCGGCGCCGCCTATGTCTCCGGGCTGACGGACATCATGCTGCTCTCGGGGATGGCGGCGGTGGCCGGCGGGCTGCTGGTCCTGGCGGTGGTACGGCAGGGGGCGGCGGGAGACGGCGGCGGGCGGGATGCGGCCGGCGTGGAGGGCGTGGCCCGTTCCGGGGGTGCGTAACCGGATCGCGGGCGGCGGGTCGGCACCCGGAACCGTACGGCCGTACGCGGTTCCGGGTTGCCGCCCTGGGCCCTGCGACGATCTTCGCGGCACCCCACACCCAAGTCAATCCTCGGATTTCCTACCAAATCCCTTAGCTATAGCTTGGGTTGGCGCGCTACCGTACGCCGGTGACCCTCGATGACCTGCGCGCCTTCGTGGCCGTGTGCGAGGCGGGCAATCTCAGCGCCGTCGCCCGCGACCTCGGATGCACCCAGTCGGCCGTCAGCCAGCGCATCAAACGCCTCGAACGCGCCGCGGGCATCGTCCTGTTGGAGCGCCGGCCGCGCGGTGTGGCACCGACCCAGGCCGGCCGGATCCTGCACCGTGCGGCCGCCGACGGCCTCAGCGGGCTGGAACTGGCGCTGCGCCGGCTGGCCGATCTGCGCGCCGGCGACGGCGGCACGGTCCGGGTGACGACGGGCGCGACGACCGTACGGCACTTCATGTCCGATGCGGTGGTCGCCTTCCGCGCCCGCCATCCGCACGTCAACCTGGAGTTCCAGACCGAGAGTTCCAGCCGCCGCTGCTTCGAGGCGGTCGCGGACGGCAGCTCCGAACTGGCCTGGATCACCATCGGCCCGCCGGTACGCGGCATCGAGCAGCATCCGGTGATCGGCCTGCCGTGGGTGCTCGCCGTCCGCGCCGATGACCCGCTCGCCGCACGGGAGCGGATCGAGCCCGAGGAGCTGGCCGGCATCCGGCACATCCGGCTGCCGGAGAACTCCACCTCCCGCATGCGCCTCGACGGACACCTCAGCCACCGGGACTCCGGCCCGGTCCCGCCCCCGAGCACCACCAGCGTCGCCGACTGGTCCCCCACGCCTTAAGGGCGCGGGAGGTGCCCCCATCGCGCTGCTGCTGGCCGAACTCGGCGTCGGCCCGGCCGTCGTCCCCCGGCTGCCGGGGCTGCGGACCACCGCCCACCCGGCCCTGCGGCTGGTGCCGATCGCCGCGCTGCCCCCGTTGGCCACGGGCTGGGCGGTACGCCAGTGGGCGGCGCTGAGCCCGGCGGCGGTGGCGTTCGCGGAGACGGTCAATGCGTGCCTGGACGGCGAGGAGACCGTGCCCGGCGTCAGGCCCTGACCACCGGCTCCTGGATCTCGGTGATCCACTTCTCCTGATCCGGCGGGCACTCCAGATACAGCTCACGGGCGTACCCGGCGGAGCGGTAGCCGTTGGCGTCGATCCAGCGCGCGAGGTTCTGGGCGGTCGGCAGAATCCGGCTCATCGGACCGTGGTGCACCACCGTGGCGGCGCAGTCGAGGCCGGGAAGGGTGACGACGTCGAAGCCGAGGCCCGTGGGGGTGGGGGTGCCGGAACGGCCGGAGCCGCCGTCCGTCTTGGCGCCGGCTTTCGCCAGGGCCTCCGGGGTGACCACCATGCCCGCGTGGACGACCACGGCGTCGCTGCCGCCGTCGCTCGTGCTTCCTGTGTTTCCTGTGTTTCCTGTGCTCTCCTCCGGTGCGTCCTCGTAGTACGCCAGCCCCGGCCCCGCGGGGGTCACCCCCGCCGCCGCCAGCCGCCGGCACAGCTCGTCGTAGAGCGGCTGGATGACGGGGCCGATGTCCTCGGGGCCGTAACTGGCCGCGATGCCGCTCAGCTCCGCGAGCAGGACCGTTTCGGTGCGCTTGACCACCACATCGTCGGCAGACATGCGTCCCTCACTCTCGATCGTCCGGAGCCTCGCCTCGACCTGCGCCAGCCGCGCACCGGCCGCCGTCAGCGCCGCTTCCAGCTCCGCCTGCCGCAACCGCAGCATGCCGCGCAGTTCCGGCACGCTCACCTGCTCGTCCAGGATCGCCCCCACCTGCTGGAGGCTGAATCCGAGATCCTTGAGCGCGATGATGCGGTTCAGTCGGGCGAGCTGGGCCGCTTCGTAGAAGCGGTAGCCGCTGACAGGGTCGGTACGGGCCGGGCGCAGCAGCCCGATCGCGTCGTAATGGCGCAGCATGCGGGCCGACACACGGCCGTACCGGGCGAAGTCTCCGATGGTGAACATGACGCCTTCCAGTGGAGTGCTTTCCACAGTGTCAAGGTCAAGCGCGGCGGTCCACACACGAGGAACCCGACCGCGGCCGGACCGGCCGGGCCGCGCCCCGGCGTCACCACCGCCGCACAATCGGCCACCGGACGGCAGCATCGCGTCAAGTAGCGTCCAGAAACCGTCAATGACGCGTCAGCGACCGGCGGAGTGCCCCGTTCCCCGGGCATAGCGTCAGAGCGCGAGCCCCGGCGTACGCGTCATTCACCGGTCCGGGGCCGCCGATGTCCCGTTCGAGGAGCAACGCCGTGTCCCACCATCTCTACGCGGAAGATCCCGAGCCTGCCGATCGAGTCCCGGCCGGGCTTTTGTTCGTCCCCGTCCGGTCGGGCCCCGCGGGCTGCACGGCCCGCCTGTTCCGCACTCCGCTCGGCGGCCGTACCGCCGTCGGCTTCACCTCACCACAGCGGCTCGCCGCGGCCCTCGGCTGCGGCCAGCCCTGGGTCAGGCTCTCCGAGCCCGCGCTGCGTGCGCTGGCCGAACCCGTGGGAGCGACCGTTCTGACCGTCGATCCCCGGCTCGCCCCCGAAGTTTCCCGTAGGCACCACCTACAGGCCGTCTGAGGGAGGGGCAACCACCATGAGCCACAGCACTCTGCCCCAGACCCGGACCACCCACGGGGCCGCTGCCCCGCCGCCGGCCACCACCGTGGCGCCACCGTCCCGCACCGCCGCCGCGCGGCCGGGCGAACCACCGTCCATCTGGCCCGCGTCCGCGGCACCCCTGGGCCACGACGACCTCGCCGTGGGCGGGGTCCCGCTCACCGAGCTGGCCGACCGCTTCGGCACCCCCGCCTACGTCCTGGACGAGGACGAGGTACGCCACCGCTGCCGCGCCTATCTGCGGGCCTTCCCCGACACCGACGTCTTCTACGCGGCCAAGGCGTTCCTGTGCCGCGCCATGGTGCACTGGGTGCAGGAGGAGGGCCTGGGCCTGGACGTCTGCTCCGCCGGCGAGCTGGAGCTGGCCGTCACCACCGGCTTTCCGCCCGAGCGGATCGTGCTGCACGGCAACGCCAAGAGCCCGGCCGACCTACGGGCCGCGCTCCGGCTCGGCGTCGGACGGATCGTCATCGACAGCACCTCGGAGATTGCCCGGCTGGCCGCCGCTGTCCCGGCGGGCAGCCGGCAGAAGGTGCTGATCAGAGTCGTGCCCGGGATCGCCGCGGGCGGCCACGCCAAGATCCGTACCGGGACCGACGACCAGAAGTTCGGGCTGTCGATCGCCGACGGTTCCGCGCAGCACGCCATCGCCCGGGTGCTCAGCCAGCCCCGCCTCGAACTGGTCGGCCTGCACTGCCACTTGGGCTCACAGATCACCACCGCCAAGCCGTATCTGTCGGCCGTGCGACGGCTGGTCGGCCTGCTGGCCCGGATCCATGAGCAGCACGGCATCACGCTGCCGGAGCTGGACCTCGGCGGCGGCCATGGCGTTGCCTACCGCCCCGGCGAGCCCGCGCTGGACATCGCCTCCCTCGGCGCCAAGATCCGCGCCGAACTGGCGGGCGGCTGTGCGGCGGCCGGCCTGCCGGTGCCACGGCTCGCCGTCGAACCCGGCCGCGCCATCGCGGGTCCGGCCGGTGTCGTGCTCTACCGGGTGCTGTCCGTCAAGCGCACCGGCGCGCACACGTTCGTTGCGGTGGACGGCGGGATGAGCGACAACCCGCGGCCCGCGCTGTACGGGGTGCGCTATGCGCCCCGGCTGGTCGGCCGCAGCTCGGCCGCCGCGCCGGAACCGGTCACCGTCGTCGGCCGGCACTGCGAGGCCGGCGATGTGCTCGCCGCCGACGCCCAGCTGCCCGGCGACATCCGCCCCGGCGATCTGCTGGCCGTCCCGGTCGCCGGCGCGTACCACCTCTCCATGGCCTCCGGCTACAACCTCGTCGGCCGCCCGCCGGTCATCGCGGTCACCCAGGGGCAGGCCCGCCTTCTCGTACGGCGGGAATCGCTGGCGGATATCCAGGAGCGGGATATCGGGTTGTAAGGGGTTGGTGAGGAGCTCAGAGGCCCCTCGGCGGCCTCTGAGCTCCTCGGCCCAGTTCCGTGCATGGTGCATCCATGTTGTAGGATGACTGGGCAACCGGGCAGATCGTACGCATCGACACTGCACAGCAGGTGCATACGTCGGCACGGCGGTATCGACACAGGCAGGACGGCGGACATGGCGCTGCGCGCAGCGGGACGGCAATCACTCGTGGACACCGTCGTCGACGCCCTGCGGTCCCAACTGACCGCCGGTGAATGGACGGTCGGGTCCCGGATCCCCACCGAGCATGCCCTGGCCGAACAGCTCCAGGTCGGCCGTAACACCGTCCGCGAGGCGATCCGGGTACTCGTCCACGCCGGAATGCTGCGCACGCGTCAGGGCGAGGGCACCTTCGTGGTCTCCACGGCGGACCCGGGCGACATCATGCGTGGCGTCCAACGGGCCGGTATCCGCGACGTCCTGGAACTGCGGATCGCCCTGGAGGCGGAGGCCGCCCGGCTGGCCGCGCTGCGGCACCGGCCCGCCGACCTGGCACGGATGCGGGCGGCTCTGGACGCCCAGGCCGAGCTGGCGGACGCGGAGGGAGCGCCCGACTCCGGCAGCCTGGAGCTCTACGCCGATCACGACATCGCCTTCCACAAGGCCGTCGTCGAGGCCGCGCACAACACCGCGCTCACGGCGACCTACGGCTGGTTCAGCAGTTCGGTGCGGGAGGCCCTGGTCAGCGCGCTCGACGACCATGCGATGCCGAAGATCGTGCACGGCGATCACCGCGCCGTCCTGGACGCGATCGCGGCGGGCGACCCCGAGGCCGCGGAGCGGGCCACCCGCGAACTGCTGGAGAAGCCGAAACGGGCGGTGGAGGCCCTGCTGGCCGCCCGCTGAGCGGCCGACCCACGGTTTTGGGCTAGCCCCCGCCCTCCCCCCAACCTCCTTGTAACCACGCACCCTTGACGAGGTACGCACGCATGTCTGCGCCCAGCTCCGAAGCACCCTTGGTCGACGCCGAGGAGGATCTGGTCGCGGCGCCACCGGTCGCCACGGCCCGCCGCCGGCTACGGGCCCACCCCGCCCTGGTCCTGGCCGGGATCGTGCTCGCGGCGCTCAACATGCGGGCGGCGCTGGCCGGGGTCTCGCCGCTGCTCAGTGAGATCGGCGCGCACTTCCACCTGGCCGCGACCGCCAGCAGCCTGGTGACGACCATCCCGCTGATCTTCATGGGCCTGGGCTCGATCGTCGCGCCGAAGCTGGCCCGCCGCTGGGGCACCGAGGCGGTGCTGTGCGGGGCGCTGGTGGCGCTGTGCGGCGGGATCGTGCTGCGGATCGCGCCGCCGGTCGTCGCGCTGTTCGCCGGATGTGCGGTGGTCGGCGCCTCGATAGCCCTGCTGAACGTGTTGATGCCGGGCCTGATCAAGCGGGACTTCCCGGATCGGGCCGCCGGCATGACGGCCCTGTACTCGACCGCGATGATCCTTGGTGCGACGGTCTCGGCCGCCTCCGCGGTCCCGCTGGAGAACGCGCTCGGCGGCTGGCAGGGTTCGCTGGTCTCCTGGTCGCTGCTGGCCGCCGTCGCCGCGGTCGTCTGGATCCCCCAGACGCTCATGGCCCGCCGGGGCACACCGCACGGCGCCGCCGCAGCCACGCCCGTCCACACCGTCGCGAACGGTCCGCGGCTGAGCCGTTCCCCGCTGGCCTGGCAGGTCACGCTCTTCATGGGCTCGCAGTCCCTGATCGCGTACGTGGTCATCGCCTGGATGCCGACGATCTTCACCGACCACGGCATGGGCAAGGGCGAGGCGGGGCTGGTCTTCGCCTTCAGCACGCTGGTGCAGATGGTCGGTTCGTTCGTGGTGCCGATGCTCGCGGGACGGATGCGACGTCAGCGGCTGCTGGGGGTGGCGGTCTCCGCGCTGATGGCCTGCGGCGTCACCGGTCTGCTGGTGGCACCGGTGGCCGGCGCCTGGCTGTGGGCCGCGCTCCTCGGCGTCGGACAGGGCGGCGCGCTGGGCCTGGCCCTGACGATGATGGTCCTGCGCTCCGGCGACGCCCACACCGCCGCCCGCCTCTCCGGCATGGCCCAGACCGGCGGCTACCTTCTCGCCGCCGCCGGTCCCCTGGTCCTGGGCGCCGTCCACCAGGCCACGCAGGGCTGGACCGTCCCCCTCGTGCTGCTGCTCGCCGTCTGCGCAGGTCTCGCCCTGCTGGGCACGGGCGCGGGGCGCGATCGGCGGATCGGGGACAGGGGTGGGGACGGGGGCTCGGGCGGGGGCTCGTGCCGGGGCGAGGGGAAGGCGTAGCGCGGAAAAGCTGGGGCCGGCCCGTCGTCCGCGTCCCGGTGACGCCGCAGGTGGGCACCGCATGACGGCTTGGTGAACGATCTCCGTCGTCGGCACCGATCCGGGGGTAGCCGTCCCACCGCCCTGGGGTCGTGGCCTACCGTGCCCTCATGAGCGATGTTCAGCGCACCGTTCGCCGGTCAGGACCGCGGCCCTCCCGCGCCGGCCGGCTCATTCTCGTGGCCGTGTTGTGTCTCTTGGTGTTCCTCGCCGTGCTGCTCCTGCCGCGGTTGCTGCGCGGGCCGGGGCACGGGGAGAAGCTGACCGTGCCGGAGGGGCAGCGGGCCACGCAGATCTACGCCGCCGCCGACAAGGCCCTGCATCTGCCGAAGGGCTCCACCGCGAAGGCCGCCAGGACCGCGCATCTCACGCTGCCGGACGAGGCGAAGGGCAATCCGGAGGGCTATCTCTTCCCGGCGACATATCCGATCAGCTCGGACACCACCCCGGCCTCGCTGCTCTCCTACATGGTCAAAACCGCCAATCAGCGGCTCGCCGACGACGGCATCGCCTCCTACCGGACGGTCGTGATCGCCAGCATCGTGCAGGCCGAGGCGGACCGGCCGGCCGATATGGGCAAGGTCGCCCGGGTCATCGACAACCGGCTCGCGCGGAACATGCCGCTGCAGATGGATTCGACGATCAACTACGCGCTGGGCCGCAGCACGCTCAACACCAGCCACGCCGACACCAGGACCAACAGCCCGTACAACACCTACAAGCGCCAGGGCCTGCCGCCCACCCCGATCGACAACCCCGGGGCGGACGCGCTGAAGGCGGCCGGCGCGCCGCCCGCCGGCGACTGGCTCTACTTCGTCACCGTCAAACCGGGCGACACCCGCTTCACCGCCGACTACCAGGAGCATCTGCGGAACGTCAGCGAGTTCAACGCGCTGCAGAAAAACGGCGGCAGTGGCGGCGGGGGCGGCGCTTAGGCGACGGGGCGGGGCCCCGCCGCCCGGCCGGGGCCTTACTCCTCGCCCGCCAGGGTGAGCGCCTTCAGCCGGCGGCCGGCGTACCAGGTGGCGGCGACCGTGAGGGCCACCAACAGGCCGATGGCGAGCGGCAGTTGGACGTCGGAGATGATCGCACCCTCCGCGGCCGCCTTCTGGCCGACCGCCAGCGCCCACTGCTGGATGCTGAGGGTCTTCGCGCCCGGGACGAGGGTGCCGACGAGCGCCTCCCAGACCAGGGCGTAGACCAGGCCGAACACCACGGCGTGCCGGGTGATCGTGCCGAAGAGGAGGAAGAGGGCGCTGTAGGCGACCGAGGCGACGGCCGCCGCCACGGCGTACCCCACTGCTATCTGCTGGCTGTTGCCGTTGAGCAGGAAGCCGGCGAGCAGAACGGGGACGGCGGAGAAGGCGACCGTGACGCCTATCGCGACCAGGAGTTTGGTGAGGATGATCGTCGGCCGGGGCACCGGCTTGGCCAGCAGATAGACCACCGAGCCGTCGTCGATCTCCGGTCCGATCGCGCCCGTACCGGCGATGACGCCGATCAGCGGCACCATCGTGCCCAGCGCGAAGCCGCCCAGGATGCCGCCGGCGGTGGAATCGTCGGCGCCGGCGATCATGCGGACGGCCAGCGCGATGATCACCAGGAGGGCGGGCAGCGCGAAGAGGATCAGGGCCCGCCGGCGGCCGAGCAGGGCGCGGTAGGTGAGCCGGGCGACGGTCGGGTGGAACAGCGAGACCTTGGGCGCGCCGGCGGGCGCGGGCGGGGCCGTCGGAGTGGTCGTGGACATGCGTCAGGGCTCCTTTCTGGCCTCAGGCCGCTACGAGGTAGGAGAAGACGGATTCCAGCGACTCGTCGGAGGGCGAGACCGTCAGAAGGCGGATGCCGTGGTCGCGGGCGACCCGCGGCAGGAGTTCGGTGAAGCGGCCGAAGTCGACCGCCTGGATGCGCAGCGCGCCCTCGGCGAGGTCGACCTCGATACCGGACGTCGAAGGGTCGGCGATCAGCGCACCGGCCAGCGCCCGGTCGTTGTCGGACCGGACGAGATAGCGGTGCGGGCGGTCGGTCATCAGCCGGCGGATCTTACGGAAGTCACCGGACGCGGCATGCCGGCCGGCCACCACCACCTCGATGTGCGAGGCGAGTTGCTCGACCTCCTCCAGGATGTGCGAGGAGAACAGGACCGTACGGCCCTGGTCGCCCATCCGTCGCAGCAGCTCCATCAGCTGCATCCGCTGGCGCGGGTCCATCCCGTTGAACGGCTCGTCGAGCAGCAGCACGGACGGGTCGTGGACCAGCGCGGACGCCATCTTCACGCGCTGCCGCATGCCCTTGCTGTACGTCGAGATCTTGCGGTCCTGGGCGTACTCCATCTCGACGGTGGCCAGCGCCCTGGCCGCTTCCGCCCGGCCGAGGCCGTGCAACTCGGCGTTGGCGACGACGAATTCCCGCCCGGTGAGGAAGTCGTACATCCCCTCGCGCTCCGGGACGATGCCGATGTGGCGGTAGATGCCGGCGTTGCGCCAGATGGTCGTCCCGTCGAGGGTCACGGTGCCGTTGGAGGGCGCCAGGAACCCGCCCATCATGTTGATGAGGGTGGACTTGCCGGCGCCGTTGGGGCCGAGCAGCCCGGTCACGCCGGGGGCGATGGTCATCGTGATGTCGTTGACGGCGACGACATTGCCGAACCAGCGCGAGACATGGTCGATACGAAGAGTACTCATGGGCGCAGCCCATTCCTTTGACGGGTGGTGGCGGGCGACGGGCGGGCGGTCACAGCCCGGCCTTCCGGTAGCGGCGCATCAGCAGGGCATAGCAGCCGGCGATGACGGTCAGCGTGACGAGGAGATAGACGAATCCGGCACCGGTCGTCGGCGCCAGGCCGTTGGGGAAGGAGCTGATGCCACCCAGGAAGGTCGACTGCACCCCGTCGATGAGCGTGATGGGGGAGAACAGTCCCAGCCAGCCGACGGCGGACTCGCTGCCCTGGACGAAGGCGATGCCCTGGACGGCGCTGACGGCGCCGTACGGAATGGTGAGTACGGCGATCACGGCGGCGACACCGAAGCCGCGGCGCGGTGTGAGCGCGGAGACGACCAGGCCTATCCCGGCGAACAGCAGCGAGAGCAGCACCACGGCGACCAGTCCCTGCGCCAGCCCCTTGGTCTGGTCGACGAAGTCCAGCTTCGCCAGCAGCGCCCCTACGTAGAGGACCAGCAGCGGGGCGGCGGTGAGGATGAACAGGGCGCTCGCCATGGCCGCGAACTTCGATGCCACATAGTCGCCGCGCTCGATGGGGCGGGAGAAATACAGCGGTATGGACTTGAAGCGCAGATCGCGGGAGACGGACTGCGGTGCCTGCGCGGCCAGAAAGAGGCCGATGACGGCCTGGAGGTAGATGGCGTAGCGGGTGTAGCCGACCGGGAGGCTGCCGGCCTTGGTGAACACCGTCACCGCGACCATGATCGCGGCGGGCAGGCACATCACCGCGAAGAGCAGCATCGGCAGCACCTTGCTCTTGGCCGAACGGCCCAGGCCGTAGGCGCCGCGCAGGCTCTGCGAGAAGAGTGACCGGCGGGCATAGGCGCGGCCCAGGCGGGGGCCGTCGTAGTGGCGGTAGCCGATGTTGTGGATATAGGCGCCACCTGGTGTGGCGGATACGGAGGTCGTGGGCTCAGGCGACATCGTGGGCGCCTCCGTCCTGGGTGGCGTACGGGGCGCTCGGGGCGCCTGCGGTGGCGGGGCCGGCGTGCGCCGTGTCCTCGTCGCGGAAGACCTCGGCGATCTGGTGGCGGCGCTGTTCCATCCGGACCAGGCCGAGGCCGAGTCCGGCAACGGCGTCCCGCACCAGGTCGTAGGTCTCCTCACCGGCCGCCTCGACATACAGCAGGTGGCCGGGGGAGGCGAGGCCCTCGGAGCCGGCGGCGCCGGTGGTCACCGCGACACCGGCACCGGCCAGCGCGGCGCGCAGCGCTTCGGCGCCGTCCGGATGTGCGTCGGTGTCCGTGACCTCGACCGCCAGCGAGGTCGTGACCTGCGTGAACTCATCGGTGGAGGAGGAGCGCAGCAGCTTGCCGCCGTCGATGACGACGACATGGTCGCAGGTGCGCTCCAGCTCGCCGAGGAGGTGGGAGGTCACCAGGACCGAGATCCCGAAGTCGGTGTGGATGCGCCGGATCAGGCCGAGCATCTCGTCCCGCCCGGCCGGGTCGAGGCCGTTGGTGGGCTCGTCGAGGAACACCAACTGCGGGTCGTGAACCAGCGCCTGGGCCAGTTTCACGCGCTGCTTCATGCCCGTCGAATAGCCGCCGATGGGGCGGTAGCGCTCCTCGTAGAGGCCGACATGGCGCAGGGTGTCCGCGGTGCGCTCACGGGCGGCGGTCGGCGGCAGGCCGGACATCCGGGCCATGTGCACGACGAACTCGGTGGCCGAGACGTCCGGCGGCAGGCAGTCGTGCTCGGGCATATAGCCGACCCGCTCACGGATGGTGCCGCCGTCCTTGGTCACGTCCAGGCCGAGGACATGTGCGGTCCCTTCGGTGGCGGGGGCCAGTCCGAGAAGGATCTTGATCAGGGTGGACTTACCGGCGCCGTTGGCACCCACCAGGCCCGTTACGCCGGGGGCGATGTCAACGGAGAGCCGGTCCAAGGCGGTCACCCGCGGGTACCGCTTGCTCAGGCTTTCGGTCACGATCACAGTCACGTCATCGACGGTAGTGGCGCCCACCACATCGGTCGTCAACCCAAACGATGGGATGTGCCTCCCCCTGCGGGACTACGTGCCCGTAGGGGTCCTCCTGCTGTGAGCGGCCCCGGCATCGGGGTTGGGTCGCTTATGTACGCACCCCTTGACACAGCCGCCGGTCATTGTCACATTCATCAGTGTCAAGTTACGGGCACGTACCGCGATGAACTGCTCACGGACGGACGGTTGGCGATGGCCTCAGTCACCTCAGCGACCTCAGCAGGAGCCGGACTTACCGCCGGGCTAAGGGGGTTCAGAGAGGTCCAGCGGCTCGCCTATGCCTGCGCGGAAGCGGTGGCCGCCCAGCTCAAGCCCGGGGTCACCGAGCGCGCGGCGGCGCGGATGCAGCGTGAGTGGCTGCGCGAGCGCGGGGTGCGGGACTGGTTCCATCTGCCCTTCGCCTGGTTCGGCGACCGCACCGCCTTCGTCAACTTCCGCGTACCGCTGCAGTTCTTCCCCACCAACCGCGAGCTGGAACCGGGGATGGCCTTCATCCTCGACATGGCTCCGGTCCATCAGGGCTTCACGGCCGACATCGGCTACTCCGGCTGCCTCGGCCTCAACCCCGTGCACGACCGGCTGCTCGCCGACCTGGAGGCGCACCGGGAGCTGATCNCCCGTGCACGACCGGCTGCTCGCCGACCTGGAGGCGCACCGGGAGCTGATCCTGCGCGAGGTGCGCGAGCGACGTCCGCTGCGGGAGATCTACCAGGACGTCGACCGGCTGATGGTGCGGCAGGGGTACGCCAACCGCCACCGCGCCTACCCCTTCGGCGTCATCGCGCACAAGATCGACCGGGTCAAGGAGCGGCGCTGGTCCCCCACCCTCTTCGGGTTCGGCACCCAGTCCCTCAAGGGCCTCGCCTCCGATGCGCTGCACGGCCATCGTGACGGCTGGTCCCCGCTGTGGAGCCCGTACACCTTCTCCGACCACCCGCCGCAGCCGGGGCTGTGGGCGGTCGAACCCCACCTCGGGTTCCGGGGCACGGGCGCGAAGTTCGAGGAGATCCTGGTCGTCACGGACTCCAAGGACCCGCAGGAGAGCGCTTTTTGGCTGGACGACGATCTGCCGCATGTGCGGCGCTGGCAGGAGGAGAAGGCCGCGTGAACACGGGACGTGGACGGGGAAGCCGTAGTGGCGAGGGCGGTAGCGGTGGCGGTGGCCGGGGCGATGGCTGGGGCCGGGGCGATGGCCGTGGCGATAGCCGTGGGTCGGGTGCGGTTCGGGGGCGGGGGCGGCAGCCCGGGTCCGGGGCCGGATCCGCGGCCGGTTCCGCGGCCGGGGCCGGGGCCGGGGCCGGATCCGCGGCCGGGAGCGGTGCGGGGCTGGAGGGGGCTCGGGAACGCTGGGTGCGGACCGGTGGGATCGAACTGTGCGTCGCCGAGCTGGGGGATCCGGCGCAGCCCACGGTGATGCTGGTGCACGGCTATCCGGACAGCAAGGAGGTGTGGTCCGAGGTCGCCCGCGGCCTGGCCGGCCGCTTCCATGTGGTGCTCTACGACGTGCGGGGCTGCGGCCGGTCCACCGCCCCGCAGCCGCTGCGGGGCGGCTTCACCCTGGAGAAGCTGACGGACGACTTCCTGGCCGTCGCGGATGCCATCAGCCCTGATCGGCCGGTCCATCTGGTGGGCCATGACTGGGGCTCCGTACAGGCCTGGGAGTTCGCCACGGTGCCGCGTACGGAGGGCCGGATCGCCTCCTTCACCTCCATGTCGGGCCCGTCCCTGGACCACTTCGGCCACTGGATCAAGAAGCGGATGGCGCGCCCCACCCCCCAGCGCGCCGCCCAGCTCCTCAACCAGGGCGCCAAGTCCTGGTACGTCTACATGCTGCACACCCCCATGCTGCCCGAGCTGGCGTGGAAGGGCCCGCTCGGCAAGCGCTGGCCGCAGATCTTGCAACGGATGGAGAAGGTGCCGGGCGGCGACTATCCGACCGCTTCGCTGCCGACCGACGCGGCCCATGGCGCCTGGCTCTACCGCGACAATGTCCGCGCCCGGCTCCGCCGCCCGCGCGCCGACGCCTATGCGCACTGCCCGGTCCAGCTCATCACCCCCACCGGCGACGCCTTCCTCTCCCAGCGGCTCTACGACGACCTGGAGCAGTGGGCGCCCCAGCTGGTACGCCGCACCCTCCCGGCCAAGCACTGGGTGCCCCGCACCCGCCCCGACCAGCTCATCTCCTGGATCACCGAGTTCGTCGCCGCCAAGGAAGAGGGTGATCCGGCGAAGCAGGTCGTGGCGTCCGGCCCGCACGCCGATCGGTTCGGCGGACAGCTGGTACTGGTGACCGGCGCGGCCAGCGGCATCGGCCGGGCGACGGCGTTCGCCTTCGCGGAGGCCGGCGCGCGGATCATCGCCGTCGACCGCGACGCCGAGGGCGCGGCCCGGACCGCCGACATGTCCCGGCTGATCGGTGCACCACAGGCCTGGGCGGAGGTCGTCGATGTCTCGGACGAGGCGGCGATGGAGAAACTCGCCGACAAGGTCGACGCCGAGTACGGCACCGTCGACATCCTGGTGAACAACGCCGGCATCGGCCTGTCCGGCTCCTTCCTGCAGACCAGCACCGAGGACTGGAAGAAGGTCCTGGACGTCAATCTGTGGGGCGTCATCCACGGCTGCCGGATCTTCGGCAAGCGGATGGCGGACCGCGGACAGGGCGGCCATATCGTCAACACCGCCTCGGCCGCCGCCTTCCAGCCGTCCAAGATGCTGCCCGCGTACAGCACCTCCAAGGCGGCCGTCCTGATGCTCAGCGAGTGTCTGCGCGCCGAGCTGGCCGGCCAGGGCATCGGTGTCTCGGCCATCTGCCCCGGGCTGGTCAACACCAACATCACCACCACCGCCCGCTTCACCGGCGTCTCCGCCGGCGAGGAGAAGCGCCGCCAGGCCAAGGCCGCGCGGATGTACGGGATGCGCAACTACCCGCCGGAGAAGGTCGCCGACGCCATCCTGCGTGCGGTCGTCCGCAACCAGGCGGTGGTGCCTGTCACCCCCGAGGCGCGCGGTGCCCAGCTGATGTCCCGCTTCACCCCGCGAGCCCTGCGCGCCCTCGCCCGCATCGAGCCGCGGCTGTAGCACCGGGACGTCGCACCCATGCCCGCCGCCGTACGGCGTGCCCCGGGCCGGCCGGAGAGCGTCCGGCCGCCCCGGGACGCGTCCCCGCCGAGAACCGGAGCACTGCGCACCTCAGGAGCCGCGCATGGGTAGGTCACCGTCACACCTCCCGGCCCACCACCCGATCACACCCCGCCGGGTCTCGTTCGACTGGCGTGAGACGCCGCTGCCCTGGATACCGGACGAACCCACCGCCACCCACATCATCAATGTGCTGCATCTGCTGCTGCCGGCGGGCGAGCGATGGTTCGTCAAGGTCTTCAAGGAGGCTGGGTGCTGCACGCCGGGGGCCTCGACCGCGCCGAGCCCGATCCGGTCATGCTCGATCTGCTGCGCTGGCACGGCGCGGAAGAGGTCGAGCACCGCGCGGTCGCCTTCGACATGTACCAGCACGCCGGCGGCGAGGACCCCGCCCGCCATGTCCGGCGCATCCTGGGCATGGCCGTGACGGCCCCCGTCCTGCTCTACCTCTGGGCCTGGGGAACGGCCTATCTCCTCCGGCACGACCCGCAGCTCGCCGCCCGCTCCCGCTATGCGCTGCGCGAGCACAACCGCGCGGTCCGCAAGGGACTGCTGCCGACCTGGCGTGAGCTGGGAGCGGCGATACCGCGGTATCTGCGGCGGTCGTACCATCCCTCGCAGGAAGGGTCGCTGCGCACGGCCGTCGCCCATCTGGCGTCCTCCCCGGCCGCGCGGGCCGCGGCGGGCGCGGTGGGCCGCGCGGCAATCTCGTAGCGCGCGGCCAACTCGTGAGGAGCACCGCAGTGACCGAGCAGCCGCCGACGGCCGAATACCGCATCGAGGACCTGGCCCACATCAGCGGCGCCACGGTCCGCACCATCCGCGCCTACCAGGACCGCGGTTTGCTCCCCCGCCCGGAACGCCGCGGCCGGGCCAATGTCTACGGCGACGCCCATCTGGCGCGGCTGCGCCAGATCGCCGATCTGCTCGACCGCGGCTACACCCTCGCCAGCATCAAGGAACTCCTCGAGGCCTGGGACGCCGGTCTCGACCTCGGCGGAGTCCTTGGCCTGGTCGCCGAGATCGACGGGCCCTGGACGGACGAGGAGGCGTCCCGCATCAGCCGCGCGGACCTGGACGCCGCCTTCGGGGGCACCTCCCACGACGCGGCCGTGGCCGAGGCCGTCGACCTGGGCGTCCTGGAACGTGTCCCCGGCCGGGACGACGAGTTCCTCGTCCCCAGCCCGCAGGAGCTCGCCGTCGCCGCCGAACTGCACTCCGCCGGCGTCCCGCTCCTGGCGATCTCCGGTCATCTGCGGGAGGTGCGCAGCCAGGTCGAACACATCGCCTCCCGCTTCCTGGACTTCACCACCGAGCATGTCTTCCAGCCGTTCCTGGACCACCCGCCCACCGACGCCGAGGCCGCGGAGGCCGCAGCCCTCGTCCGCCGGCTGCGCCCCCTGGCCCAGCAGACCATCGACGCCGAACTCGCCCGCGCCATGCGCACCCTGGCCACCCGCTACCTCCGCCACCACCTGAGCGAGGCACTCCCGGGGGAGGCACGGGAGGCCGACGGGGCCGGCGGCGGAACCCTGTCGGCGGGCGAGGCCGAGCCCATGGCCGGTGGCCCCAGGGACGTTCCTCGGCCACGGTCAGCCCCCGGGCCGGTCGCGGACCCCCGTACCGCGACCGACTCGGCGACAGACTCCGCGGCGGTCTCAGAGACAGCCCCGCAGGCGGCCTCGGCGAGCGTCCCGCAGGCAGCCTCGGAGGCTGTGGTGCTCCCCTCCGACGCAGCCTCGGAGGCTGTGATGCTCCCCTCCGACGCCGTGGAGGCCGTGCGCGCCCTGGTAGGCGCGGAGAACACGGCCGCCTTTATCGCCGCCGCCGCACACCGGGAGGTGGCGGCCCGCACCATGGACGCCCTGGCCGCGGGCGGGCACGGAGCCCCCGGGGCCCACGGATCCGATGCCCCGGAGCGCTAACGCGCCGTCGTCCCCGGTCGTATCCACGCGCCGACTCTCGCCACTTCTCAGCTGTCTTCCCTCTGCAATTGTCAAAGATCAGGCGGTGCACGGTCCCCCCGCGCCCTCACGGCTTCCTCTGCCTCCTCGGCCCCTTAGGCCTTGCGCCTCCATGCCCTCCAGGTGCATCAACTCGACGGATCCGGCAGCCAGTTGCCGTGAAAGCCGTACGGCACACGCTGCGGGAGATGGACCGTGGCTACCGGGTCGGCGGATATGTCCTCCGCGTCGAGTACGACCAGATCGCTGGTGTCGGTGGTCGCGTCATAGACGTAGGTGATCAGCCAGCCGGGCCCTCCCGGACGGTCGTCCGCCGGGGCGAAGACCGCCTCGCCCGGAGTGCGCCCCGGACCGAAGTCATGCCGGACGACCGCGCCGGTCTGCAGGTCGTAGCGGAGCAGGGCGCCGGGTATCGGCCCGGTACCCGGCAGCTCGCCAGTCATCGCGTGGCCGAAGCGGGCCGGTTGCCCGGCGAGGCGGTCGTCCACCCGGGGGAACTCGCAGAACTGGTCGTCGAGTTGCTCCTCGGCGACCGTGCCGGAGGCGAGATCGATCGTCCAGCGCCAGAGGTGGGACGGGCTCATTCCGCCGTAGTCGGCGTAGCGGGATACATAGAGAACGATCCGCTGGTCGCCGTCGTCGTGGGCGTTGAGGGAGTGGAAGACATAGCAGGGGTCGATGGAGAACCAGCGGACCTCGCCGTGGGGATCGTCGCGGCGCAGCACGCCCAGTCGGGCGCCGTACTCCGGAGCCCAGCTGTACGGCATACCGCGGCGGCTGCGGTCGAAGACGACCGGGAGATCCATGAAGATGACATGGCCGGCGGTCAGATGGAAGTCATGCATCATCGTGTGCCCCGGGACATCGATGGGGCGACTGATCACCAACTCCCCTGCGGCGTCGGCCCGGTGATAGGTGAGGTAGGGCGGGGTGGGCCCGCCGTAGCCGAAGAAGTGCAGCTCACCGGTCGTGGGGCACGTTTTGGGGTGGGCGGTCATGGCGGTGGTGAGCCGGCCGCCGAAGTCATGGGCGCCGATGGTCTCCAGCTCATGGCCGGGGCGGCAGTCCACTTCATAGGGGAACGACGTCTCGACCAGTGCGAGGGTGCGGCCGGCATGCCGGACGATGTGGGTGTTGGCCACGCCCGCCGCCAGATTGCGGCGGCCCTGTGCGTCCACGGGGCGCACGCCGTCGGTGAAGGTGGAGGTGCGGACCCAGCGGTTGCGGTAGGAGACGGCTCGGCCGCCCTCCAGACGCAGGCCGTGGACCATTCCGTCGCCGAAGAACCAGTGCGGTGAGTCGGCGTCCCGCGGATTCGGGCCGTTGCGCAGGAACCAGCCGCTGAGCTCGGGCGGGATGACGCCCGTGACCGGGAGGTCGTAGGCGGTCAGCTCCTCCGTGACCGGTGCGAAGTTGCCGGCCATGTGCGGTGCGGGGGCGGTGGATTCGGATGCGGTGGTCGGGGGTGTGGTGGTCATGAGGCCAGGCCTCCTCGGGCGTCGGCCCGCACGCCGGACTCCTGCTGGAAGCGGGCACGGGCTCGCTCCGGATAGGCGGCGGTGAAGCGGATGGGAAGAACGAATCCGGCGATCTGGATGACGATCGAGAAGACCACGTTCAACTCATAGGCGGAGACGACTGCCTGAGCGATCGCGGTGAGGGTGAAGGACAGCGCCCACGCGGCCGTGAGCACGACGTTGATGCGGCGGAACAGAGGGGTGTGCCAGACCTCCGGCGGAGCCATCCGGCGCGCGATCGCCATCGTGAACGGCCGCTGCACGACGATCGACACCCAGGCGATGAGCGCCAGCCAGCCCATCGAGAGGGTGCTGCTGTAGAGCTTGATGCCGCTGTCGGGGCGGGCGAAGGCCAGCACGCTGAGGGCCGCGAAGAACACGATCGTGCCGTACTCCAGCAGGCGGTAGTCCAGTGAAAGGCCCGCGGCGCGGTCGGCGATGAGCAGCGCGACGGATATCGCCAGACCGGCGAGCGCACCCCACTGCCATCCGGCCGAGGACACCCCCGCGAAGACCAGCCACGGAATGAAGCCCCGCAGATAGTTCATGTTTCCCCCTCTTGGCACGCAGCCATACGACCGGAGCCTCGAAGCGCCCCGCCCACATTCCAACTTCGACATGTCGAAGATAGAAGCTCCATCTTTGACATGTCAAGAGTGGAAGGTAAAGTGCAGACCATGAGCCTGAGACATGCCGTGCTGGGCCTGTTGGCCGAATCCCCGGCGAGCGGCTACGACTTGATGAAGCTGTTCAACGCCACGCTCTCGAACGTCTGGCCGGCGACGCAGAGTCAGGTGTACGGCGAGCTCACCAAACTCACGACCGCGGGCCTGGTCGAGGTCGCCGCCCACGGCCCCCGCGGCCGCAAGGAGTACGCGATCACCGAGGACGGCCTGGCGGAGCTCCGCCGCTGGCTCACCGAGGTCGAACCCAGCGGCCCCCAGCGCCATGACGGCCTCCTGCGCGTCTTCTTCCTCGGCATCGTCACGCCGCTCGAAGCGCAGACGTTCCTGCTGCATCAGGCCGAGCGCGCCGCCCGCGCCCGCGCCGCGTACAAGCACATCGAAGAGACAGCTCACTGGGACGAGGAAATGATTTCGGTCTACGGGCGGATCGCGCTGGAGTACGGCCTGCGGATGTCGGCGACCCAGGAGGAATGGGCCCGCTGGGCGGCCGACGAGGTGACCAGCGCAAAGGCGAGAAAGGCGAGCGAGCTCGCGACAGCGCAGCACGAGGAAGGCCGGCAGCACGAAGGGGAGTGACCCCGTGCCCCGGGAAGGAATTCAGGTGCCGCCGGCCCCCTGGCGCGGCACTCTGGAGACATGAACGACCAGCGCTCCGTGCGCATCTCGAAGTATCTGGCGAAGCATTTGCGCCATGAACCGGAGCGGATCGGCATCACCCTCGACGCCCAGGGCTGGGTGTCCGTCGAGGAGCTCATAGCGGCGGCCGCGCACCATGGATTCCGTTTCTCCCGGGTGGAGTTGGAGGCGGTGGTCGCCGGCAACGACAAGCAGCGTTACGCCATCGAGGGCGACCGGATCCGCGCCAACCAGGGCCATTCCGTGCGCGTCGACCTCGATCTGCCGCCGGCCGTACCGCCCGCGTATCTCTTCCACGGCACGGTCGCCCGCAGCGTGGCCGCCATCCGGGACGAGGGGCTGCGGCCGATGTCGCGGCATGCCGTCCATCTCTCGCCCGACCGCGAGACCGCGACCCGGGTGGGTGCGCGGCGCGGCAAGCCCGTGGTCCTGACCGTCGATGCGGCCGCGATGCACCGGGCCGGGCATGTCTTCCGGGTCAGCGCCAACGGGGTCTGGCTCACCAACCGCGTACCGGCCCGGTTCCTCCGCTTTCCGGGCTGAGCCACCACCCCGTAGCCCCCTTGCCACCGGCTCAGAGCCCCGGTGCCCCCCACACCGGGAACCACCGCGCCAGGTCCTGCTCGATCGTCAGATCGTCCCCGAGCATCGCCCGCACCTGCAGTTCGAGCGGGTTGTCGCGCTTCTCCCCGTCGCCGTGCTTCGGCGCGAAGGGGTAGAACGTGCCGCGCTTGTAGAGGTAGACCAGCGCCAGCGACCGCTGCCGTTCATCGCGGAAGCCGACCAGCGAGCACAGCAGCTGGGGGCCGAACCCCGCCTCCTCCAAGGACGTATTGACCGCGTGCAGATCGTTGACCAGGCCCGCCACGTCCTCCGGGTCATGCCGTACGAGCAGCCACGTATAGCCGTACGCGTCCTGGGAGAACTCCACGGAACCGTCCAGCAGAGACCGCGCCTCCTCCTGGATGCGCGAGAACGCCCCGCCCTCGACGCTCGCGAAACACACCGACCCCAGGCCCGTCGGGGAAAAGCCGGCCGCGGCCTGGAGAGTCACCGCGGCGGACGGCAGCGCGAAGAGCTGGTCGAGATCGGGGCGTACCGGCTTGCTGCGGCCCAGGATGGCGTCCAGAAATCCCATGCGCGACTTCCTCCTTGCTCGTTACGGCACCTGCACCAGCCCCCTCCGCCGCCCCTCTCGTCACGGCCGCCCCAGCTCCGCAGCTATCCGCCCCAGCTGGTCGAGCCGCTGTTCCAGCGTCGGGTGCGAGGACAGCAGCCGGTTGAAGCTCTCCTTGTTGAATGCCGGGGCGAAGTAGAAGGCGTTGAACGGCTGGGCCTTGCGCAGATCTTCGGTCGGGATCCGCGCGATCTGGCCGGTGACCTTCGTCAGCGCGGCGGCCAGCGCCGACGGGCGGCCGGTCAGCAGCGCGGCGGCCCGGTCGGCGGACAGCTCGCGGTAACGGGACAGCAGCCGGGTCAGCAGGAAGCTGATCGCGTAGACGACCACGCTGACGGCGGTGACGATGAGCACGGCGATGGCCGCGTTCTGGTCCCGGTTGTTGCGGCCGACGCCGCTCCACAGGGCGGCCCGGGTGATGATCCCGGCAAGTACACCGAGGAACGACGCGATGGTCATCACCGCGACATCGCGGTGCGCGACATGCGAGAGCTCGTGGGCCAGCACGCCCTCCAGCTCCTCCGGCTCCAGCCGCCTGAGCAGCCCGGTCGTGGCGCACACCATCGAATTCTTCTGATTACGGCCGGTGGCGAACGCGTTCGGCACATCCGACTCGGCGATCGCGACCCTCGGCTTGGGCATATCGGCCAGCGCGCACAACCGGTCGACGGCGCCGTGCAGCTCCGGCGCCTGCTCCGGCGTGACCTCGCGCGCGCCCATGCTGAATGCCGCGATCCGGTCGCTGAACCAGAACTGCGCGACGAACAGGGCACCAGCGATCAGCAGCACCACCACCCAGGCGCCTTTGAGCAGCACCACCAGCACGCCGACGACCACAACGTACAGCAGTCCGATGAAGAACATCGTCGTGACCATGCGCGAGGTCAGCCCGCGGTCCGGGGCGAATCGGGTCTGTGCCATGGCTCCTCCACAAACGCCGCACTTCGCGCAGTGCGCCGACCCGCCGCGCGCCGTCTTCGCACCGCACGCCGCGCGCCCTGCACACTGCGCCGCTGTCCCGATTCTCCCTCTTCAGGTCTATATATGGGGTAAAGCCGAGGCCAGAGGACTGCCGGGCGCGTCGGTGAGCGGCCGCCCCGGGCGGACCGGCGGACCGGGCCCCCAACGGGCACCGATCCGGCCGGGAGCCGCCTACCTGGCGGCCAGCTGCGCCAGCCCCTCGGTGGCGATCCGCTCGAAGACCGCGACATCGGCCTCGAAGACCGAATCGGCGATCGGCCAGTGGATGACGAGCTCATCGATGCCCAGCTCGGCGTGGTGGCCGGCGAAGTCCACAAAGGCGTCCACGGAGTCCAGCGGACGCTCCGGGGTGAAACCGGTCAGCATGATCTTCTGCAGTTCGCCGCCGTCCCGGCCTTGGTCGGCGCAGGCCTTCGAGAGCCGCTCGATCTGCCCGCGGATCGCCTCGCGCGACTCGGCGGGCGTACCGCCCCCGTTCGAGACCTTGGGGTCACCGGTCGTCACCCAGGCCTGGCCGTACTGGGCGGCCAGTTTCAGCCCGCGCGGCCCGGTGGCCGCCACCGCGAACGGCAGCCGCGGCCGCTGCACACAGCCGGGGATGTTGCGGACCTCGTGTGCGGAGTAGTGGACGCCCTCGTGGGAGACGGCGTCCTGGGTCAGCAGCCGGTCCAGCAGCGCCACGAACTCGCCGAAACGGTCCGCCCGTTCCCGCGGCGACCAGGGCTCCTGACCGAGCGCGGTGGCGTCGAAGCCATTGCCGCCGGCGCCGATGCCCAGGGTGATCCGGCCGTCGCTGATGTCGTCGAGCGAGATCAGTTCCTTGGCGAGGGTGACCGGGTGCCGGAAGTTCGGCGAGGTGACGAGGGTGCCCAGCCGCATCCGGGAGGTCGCGGCCGCGGCCGCGGTCAGGGTCGGGAGGGCGCCGAACCAGGCCTGGTCGCGGAAGGTTCGCCACGAAAGGTGGTCATAGGTGTACGCGGCGTGGAAGCCCAGCTCCTCGGCGCGCTGCCACACCTCCCGGCCACCTTCGGACCAACGGCGGACGGGGAGTATCACGGTGCTCAGTCGCATACCCCCGAGCGTACGGCCGTCCGGACGTTCCGGACGATCCGCCTCCGGGGCGCGGCCGGCCCGCACGCCCCCATCCGCGCCCCCTCCCGGCCGCCCCGGGCTCATCCGCGCAACCCACCGCACGCCTGTGCGCGGTGGTACGGGAAGATGACCCCGTGACTGATGCCCCCGACACCCCACTCCGGGCGCCCGCACCGGCCGTTGCGCCCCGGCTGATCGCCACCGACCTCGACGGCACGCTGCTGCACGACGACAAGACGGTTTCCGACCGGACGATCGCCGCGCTCGCCGCCGCGGAGCGGGCCGGCATCGAGGTGTTCTTCGTCACCGGGCGCCCGGCCCGCTGGATGGGCGTGGTCAGCGACCATGTGCACGGCCACGGCCTGGCCATCTGCGCGAACGGCGCGGCCGTCGTCGATCTGCACCGCGGCGGCCTGATCGTCGAGGTCAGCCCCCTGGAACGCACGGTCGCGCTACAGGTCGTGGACGCGCTGCGCAGCGCCGCGCCGGGCACCTCGTTCGCGGTCGAGCGGACCAGCGGCATCCACTACGAGCCGCAGTACCCGCCCCTCCTCCTGGACCCGGCCGCGATCGTCGCGCCGGCGGAGAAACTGCTCGCCGAGGACTTCGTACCGCCGCTGTTCCCGAGCGCGACCGAGCCGGACTGCCCGGCCGAGCCCCGTGAGGCGACCGGGCGGCCGGGCGACCTGGCCGACGGCACCAAGAGCTCCAGCGAGCGCCAAGGCCCCACCGCCCCCACCTTCCCCGACCAGCCCGTGATCAAGCTGCTCGCCCACCACCCCGACCTGGACCCCGACGCGTTCCTCAAGCTGGCCCGTACGGCCGCGGGTGATCTCGCGTCCTTCACCCGGTCCAGCCCCACCGCGCTCCTGGAGATCAGCGGACCCGGCGTCAGCAAGGCCGGCACCCTCGCCCGCTGCTGCGCCGAGCGTGGCATCACGCCGGAAGAGGTCGTCGCCTTCGGGGACATGCCGAACGACATCGAGATGCTGACCTGGGCCGGCACCTCGTACGCCATGGCCAACGCCCACCCGGACGTGCTGGCCGCCACGACGCGGCGTACCGAATCCAACAATGACGACGGTGTCGCGGTCGTCATCGAGCGGATCCTTCAGCAGCGCCACGAGCAGCGGGACCGCTGACAGGACCGCCAGCAGGACGATCGCCTGCGCTGGCGGAGACAGCGCAGGACCCTCACAGCGGCGCCTCCCACGTCACCTTCGTGCCCGTGCCGTCCTCGCCCAGCCCGGGGCCGTAGGTGCTGGAGCCGCCCAGCGACTCCGCGCGCTTGGCAAGGTTCTTGAGGCCGCTGCGACGGCCGCTGTCCGGGATGCCGATGCCGTCGTCGGCGACGGTCAGACGGACGCCGTCGGTGCCGTCCGGCAGGCGGATCGTGGCGTCGACGACGACCTCGATCCGGGAGGCCTGGGCGTGCCGGAAGGCGTTCGACAGCGCCTCCCGCAGCGCGGCGATCAGATTCTTGCCGGTCAGTTCGCCGACCCGGGAGTCGACCGGGCCGATGAAGCTGGCCGACGGCTGGAAGCCGAGCGGTACGGCGGCGGTGCCGATCTCGCGCAGGACCCGGGTGCGCAGCCCGGACGGCGCCTCGGCCGGGCCCTGTTGGAGGGCGAAGATCGCGGTCCTGATCTCCTGGATGGTGACGTCCAGCTCGTCGACGGCCTTGCCGACGCCCTGCGCCACCTCCGGCACGACGGACCTGCGCTGTGCGCTCTCCAGCATCATGCCGGTCGCGAACAGCCGTTGGATCACGAGATCGTGCAGGTCACGGGCGATCCGGTCACGGTCCTCGTAGACCGCGAGCCGCTCGCGGTCGCGCTGCGCATCGGCCAGTACGAGCGCCAGCGCAGCCTGCGCGGCGAACTGGGTGGCCAGCGTTCGCTCGGCCCCGCTGAACGGGCGGGCGCCACGGGCACGCGGTGTTGCGAGGGTGCCGAGCACCCGGCCACCGCTCTTCAGCGGCAGCATCATGCTCGGCCCGAAGCGCGGTGCGATGGCCGTGACCATGCGCGGGTCGGTGGCCGAGTCGTCCACGAACACCGGCTCACCGGCGAGAAGTTGTTCGGCCACCGGGCTGTCGGGCGGAATCTGCGTCCCCATGATCCCGGTGGGGTCGTCCGCCGACACCGCGACGATCTCCAGACCGCCCTCGTCGTCGGGCAGCAGCACGATGCCGGCCGCCGAATCCGCCAGCTTGCGGGCCTGTTCGGCGACCACCGCGAGCGCATCGTCGACATCGCTGCCGGCGAGGAGTTCGGTGGTCACCGCCACCGAACCGTCGATCCAGCGCTCCCGCTGCCGGGACGCCGCGTACAGCCGGGCATTGCCGATCGCGATACCGGCTTCGGTGGCGAGCACCCGCACCATGTGCAGATCCTCCTCGCTGAACTGCCCGCCGCCGCGCTTCTCCGTCAGATAGAGGTTGCCGAAGATCTCGCCCTGGACGCGGATCGGCACCCCCAGGAACGTCCGCATCGGCGGGTGCTCCGGCGGGAATCCGGCCGAGCGGGGGTCCTGGGTGAGGTCGGCGAGGCGCAGCGGCTTGGGATCGTGGATGAGCGCGCCGAGCAGGCCCTTGTGGCCGTCGGGCAGCGCACCGATCCGCCGGTGCTCGCGCGCGGTCACGCCGTACGTCACAAAGTCCGACAGCCCCACGCGGGCGTCGTCGATGATCCCGATGGCGGCATAGCGGGCGTCGGCGAGCTCGGCGGCGGTCTCCACGATCCGGTCGAGGGTGATGTGCAGATCGAAACCCGCGCCGACCGTACGCATCGCCTCCAGCAGCTGCGGCACCCGGGCGGTCAGCTCGGTCGACAGGCCCTGCAGGCTGCGGGTGGCCTCGGTGGCGGCGTCCATGGGGTCGGGGTCCGCGCCCGCGCCCCTGCTCCCGGGGTCCGTGGGATCCGGGAGCGGAGGTCCTGCCGTGGCTGCCATGCCCACGAGCCTAATAAGGGGCCAATTAAGGAGCCATTTCTACAGAAAGCTCCGTTATGGGCAGGGCCGCGTCCACCGCCCGCTCGCGCTCCAGCATCCGCCGGAACGGGCCGTCGGCCGCGGCCAGCTCCGCGTATCCGCCGCGCTGCACGGCCCGCCCGCGGTCCAGCACCAGCACCTCGTCGACCGCGTCAAGACCGGTGAGGCGGTGGGTGATCAGGACCGTCGTACGGCCCTCGGTCGCGGCCAGCAGATCGGCGGTCAGCGCGTCGGCGGTGGCCAGGTCGAGATGCTCGGCGGGCTCGTCGAGAACGAGTACGGGGAAGTCCGCGAGCAGCGCGCGGGCCAGCGCCAGCCGCTGCCGCTGGCCGCCGGACAGCCGGGCGCCGTGCTCCCCGACCATGGTGTCCAGGCCGTCGGGCAGCCCGCGCACCCAGTCCGCGAGCCGTGCCCGGCCGAGCGCGTCCCACAGGTCCAGGTCACCGGCGTTGTCCGCGGCGGGCCGCCGGTCCCGGCGGGCGAGCCTGAGGTTCTCCCGCAGTGAGCTGTCGAAGATGTGCGCGTCCTGCGCGCACAGCCCCACCAGCCGCCGGACCGCGTCCCCGTCCAGCGCCTGGGCGTCCGTTCCGTCCAGCGTGTACGTCCCCGACTCCCGGTCCAGGAAGCGCAGCAGCACCTGCGCCAGCGTGGTCTTGCCGGAGCCGGACGAGCCGACGACGGCGAGCCGGCGGCCGGCCGTCAGGGTGAAGCCGACGCCGTCCAGCGCCGGCCGGTCCTGACCGGTGTGGCGCGTGGTCAGATCCCGTACGACCAGCGGGAACGGCGTCTCGGGCGGGGCGGCCGGCGTGGCCGGTTCCTGTACCGGCGCCGGGGCGTCCAGCACCTCGAAGACCCGCTCGGCGGCGCGCCGGGTGCGCTGCCGGTACTGCACGGCGAGCGGCAGCCCCGTCACCGCCTCGAACGCGGCGAGCGGGGTGAGCACGACGACGGCCAGCGCCACCCCCTCCAACCGGCCCGCGTGTACGGCCTGGACGCCGACCACCGCCGCCGCGGCAACGGTCAGTCCGCACAGCAGCGCCGAGAGCCCGGCGCCGGTCCCGGCCACGGCGGCCGAGCGGGAGGCGATCCGGGTCAGCTCACGGTCCGCGCGCCGCACCGCGTCCGTACGGGAGGTGAGGGCGCCGGCCACCGTCAACTCGGCGGTGCCGGTGAGCACATCGACGACGCGGGTGGCGAGCCGGCCGCGGGCCGGCGCCAGCTGACGCTCCGCCCGCCGGGCCAGCGCGCCCGAGAGCGCCGGCACACCCGCACCCGCGAGCAGCAGCCCCACGGCGAGGATCGCCCCGGCCTCCGGCAACAGCCAGCCGGTGAAGCCGACGGCCCCCGCGCCGACCAGCACCGCCGCCCCGACGGGCAGCAGCCAGCGCAGGAAGTAGTCCTGCACCGCGTCGACATCGGCCACCAGCCGCGACAGCAGATCGCCGCGGCTGCGCTCCTTGAGCCCGGCCGGCGCGAGCCGCTCCAGCCGCCGGAAGACGGCGACGCGTACGTCGGCGAGCATCCGGAACACGGCGTCATGGGCGACCAGCCGCTCGGCGTACCGGAAGACCGCGCGCCCGATCCCGAACGCCCTGGTCGCGGTGACCGCCACCATCAGATACAGCACCGGCGGCTGCTGCGCCGCGCGCGAGATCAGCCAGCCGGAGGTCGCCATCAGGCCCACCGCGCTGCCCAGCGCGAGGCTCCCGAGCAGCAGCGCCAGCGCGAACCGCGCCCGGCGGGCCCGGGCCGTCCGCCGCAGCCGGGTCAGCGCCGCACCGCGGCCGGGGTCGGCGGAGTTGGCGTCGGCGGTTTCGGCCGCGCCCGGTTCGTCGGCCGGCACCTCGGCGGAATCCCGGTCCCCAGGCGCCGAGTCCACGGCTGCTCCCGCGTGCACGGCGGCGCGTGGGTCCGCACCCACCGCATCGATCGGCCGCACACCGTCCGCACCCCCCGGATCCGGCAGCCGCACCACCCGGTCCACCACCGCCAGCAGCGCCGGCCGGTGGACGACGAGCAGGACCGTACGGCCGACCGCGAGCCGCCGGACCGCGGCCACGATCGCCTCCTCGGTCTCGCCGTCCAGATTCGCGGTGGGCTCGTCCAGGAGCAGGATCGGGCGGTCGGCAAGGAAAGCGCGGGCGAGCGCGAGGCGCTGGCGCTGGCCGGCGGAGAGCCCTGCGCCGGATTCGCCGAGCCGGGTCGCCATGCCGTCGGGGAGTGCGTCGATGAAGTCCAGCGCGCCGGCGTCGGCCAGCGCGGTGCGCACCGTGGCGTCGTCCGCGTCCGGACGGGCCAGTCGTACGTTCTCGGCGATGGAGCCCGCGAACAGATGCGGGTGCTGCGGCACCCAGGCGATCCGCTGCCGCCAGCTCTCTGGGGAGAGGGACGCGATGTCCTGGCCGTCGACGAGGGCCCGGCCCCGGGACGGTGCGGTGAAGCCGAGCAGCACGCTCAGCAGGGTGGACTTGCCGGCGCCGGAGGGGCCGACCAGTGCGACGGTCTCGCCGGGCCGCACCTCGAACGAGGTCGCGGGCAGCGAGTCGGCGGTCCGGCCTGAGTGGCGGACCACCAGCCCCTCGACGGCCAGCGCGGTGCCCTCGGGCGCGGGCGCGGTGCCGGGCACCGGCAGCGGCGTCTCCAGCACCGCGAAGATCTCCTCCGCGGCCGCGAGCCCCTCGGCCGCGGCGTGGTACTGCGCGCCCACCTGCCGCAGCGGCAGATACGCCTCGGGCGCCAGCACCAGCACCATCAGGCCGGTGTAGAGGTCCAGTTCGCCGTGCACCAGCCGCATACCGATGCCGACGGCGACCAGCGCCACGGAGATGGTGGCGAGCAGCTCCAGCGCGAAGGAGGAGAGAAAGGCGATCCGCAGGGTACGCAGCGTCGCGCGGCGGTATGCGCTGGTGATGGTGCGGATGGCGGCGGCCTGGGCCTTGGCCCGGCCGAAGACCTTGAGGGTGGGCAGGCCCTCGACGACATCGAGGAAGTGGCCGGACAGCCGGGCGAGCAGCCGCCACTGACGGTCCATCCGCGACTGGGTGGCCCAGCCGATCAAGATCATGAAGAGCGGGATCAGCGGGAGGGTGAGGACGATCGTCAGCGCCGAGATCCAGTCGCCGGTGACGATCCGGGCCAGCACCGCGAGGGGGACGACGACCGCCAGTCCCAGCTGCGGCAGATAGCGGGCGAAGTAGTCGTCGAGGGCGTCGATACCGCGGGTGGCGAGGGTGGTGAGCTCGCCGGTGCGCAGTTCGACATCGCGCGAAGCGCCATCAGGGGCGGTGGCCGGGCGATGGGTGGGACCCAGCTGCGCCGCCCGCTCGATCAGCCGCATCCGCAGCTCGGACTTGACCGCCGCTCCGGCGCGGTGCGCGGCCAGCTCGGTGAGCCAGGAGACCAGGCCACGCCCGACGGAGACCGCGGCGAGCAGCGCCAGCGGTGTGGTCAGGGCGCCGAGATCGAGATCGTGCTGGAAGGCGCCGACCACGATCTCGGCGATCAGCATCGCCTGGCCGACGACCAGGCCCGCTCCGGCAAGCCCGAGTAGCACCACCGCGACAAGGAAGCCGCGGGTGGCATGGGCGTAGCGGAGCAGGCGCGGGTCGACCGGTTTCACGTGAAACATCCATCCTGCCGAGGGCCGCCCCCGAGGGGGCGGCGGCTCAGCTAGTGGGCATCGGCGATGTGCTGGGTGCCGATGCGCTTGCGGAACACCCAGTACGTCCACCCCTGGTAGAGCATCACGACGGGGGCGGCGATCCCGGCGCACCAGGTCATGATCTTCAGGGTGTACGGGCTGGAGGAGGCGTTGCTGACCGTGAGGTTCCAGCTCTCGTTCAGCGTGGACGGCATGACGTTCGGGAAGAGCGTCAGGAACAGCATGGCGACCGCGGCCGCGATGGTGATCCCGGAGAACGCGAACGCCCAGCCCTCGCGCCCGAGCCGATTGGCGCCGAGCGCCGCGACCAGCGCGACCACGGCGACGATCATGGCGATCAGGCTGGTGCCATCACCCTTGTCGGCCTGGGTCCAGCCCAGGAAGCCGACCGCCAGCACCGCCGTGACCAGCCCGAGGACACCCGCCATCCGGCGCGCGCGTTCCCGGATGTCGCCCACCGTCTTGAGCGAGGCGAACACCGCGCCGTGGAAGGTGAACAGCGTCAGCGTGACCAGGCCGCCGAGGATCGCGTACGGGTTCAGCAGGTCGAGCAGGGTCCCGACGTACTCCTTGTGCGCATCGATCTTCACGCCGTGCACGATGTTGCCGAAGGCGACGCCCCACAGCACCGCGGGCAGCAGCGAGGTCCAGAAGATCGCCTGCTCCCAGTTCCGCTGCCAGCGCTCCTCCGCCCGCTTGGCGCGGTACTCGAACGCGACTCCGCGCACGATCAGGCAGACGAGGATGAGCAGCAGCGGCAGATAGAAACCGGAGAACAGGGTGGCGTACCACTCGGGGAAGGCGGCGAAGGTCGCGCCGCCCGCGCTGAGCAGCCAGACCTCGTTACCGTCCCAGACCGGCCCGATGGTGTTGATCAGTACGCGCTTCTCGCGCCGGTCGCGGGCGAGGAGCTTGGTGAGGACGCCGATTCCGAAGTCGAATCCTTCGAGGAAGAAGTACCCGGTCCAGAGGACGGCGATAAGGACGAACCAGACGTCGTGGAGTTGCACAGTCGCCTCCTAGTACGAGAAGGCCATCGGCCGGTCGGCGTCCGTGCTGTCGCCGCCGATCTTGGTGGGCGGGTTGAGGTCGGAGTCGGTGAGCTCCTGGGGGCCGGCCTTGATGTACTTCACCAGCAGCTTGACCTCGATCACCGCGAGGATGGCGTAGAGCGTGGTGAAGACGATCATCGAGGTGAGCACCTCGCCCTGCGAGACGCCCGGGGAGACCGCGTCCGAGGTGCGCAGCACGCCGTAGACAACCCAGGGCTGGCGGCCCATCTCGGTGAAGATCCAGCCCCAGGAGTTCGCGATGAGCGGGAAGCCGAGGGTGACAAAGGCGAGCGACCAGTACCCCTTGCTCAGGCGGGCACCGAGCACCTTGTTCTTGGTGAGCGCGAGATGAGGTGGTTCCTCGTCCCCCGTACGCAGCCCCGGCGCCAGCCAGAACTTCTTACGGGTCAGCCAGAGGCCGGCGAGTCCGATGGCGAAGGACGACATACCGAAGCCGATCATCCAGCGGAAGCCCCAGTAGGCGACCGGGATGTTGGGCCGGTAGTCGCCGGGCCCGAACTTCTGCTGCTCGGACTTGTTGACGTCGTTGATGCCGGGGACCGGCGAGGTGAAGTCGTTGTGCGCGAGGAAGGAGAGCAGGCCGGGCACCTCGATGGCGACCTTGTTGTGCCCCTTGTCGACATCGCCGTAGGCGAAGATCGAGAACGGCGCCGGCTCTTCCTTGTCCCACAGCGCCTCGGCGGCGGCCATCTTCATCGGCTGCTGCTTGAACATGACCTTGCCGAGCGAGTCACCGCTGATCGCGGTGAGGATGCCGGCTATGACGAGGGTTATCAGCCCGAGCCGCAGCGATGTCCGCATGACCTTGATGTGCTTCTTGCGCATCAGGTGGAACGCGGAGATGCCGACCATGAACGCGGCGCCGGTCAGGAAGGCCGCGGTCAGCGTGTGGAAGACGACGACCAGGGTGGTGTCCTGGGTCAGCACCTTCAGGAAGTCGGTCAGCTCGGCACGGCCGGTGGCGGCGTTGTACTTGTAGCCGACCGGGTGCTGCATCCAGGAGTTCGCGGCCAGGATGAAGTACGCCGACAGGATCGTGCCGATCGAGACCATCCACATGCAGAAGCAGTGGATCTTCTTCGGCAGCTTGTCCCAGCCGAAGATCCACAGACCGATGAAGGTGGACTCGAAGAAGAACGCGATGAGCGCCTCGAAGGCCAGCGGGGCACCGAAGACGTCGCCGACGAACCGCGAGTAGTCGGACCAGTTCATGCCGAACTGGAACTCCTGGACGATGCCGGTGACGACACCCATCGCGATATTGATCAGAAACAGCTTGCCCCAGAACTTGGTGGCCTTGAGGTACTTCTGCCTCCCCGTGCGCACCCATGCGGTCTCAAGCCCGGCCACCAGAGCGGCGAGGGAGATCGTCAGGGGGACGAACAGGAAGTGATAGACGGTGGTGATGCCGAATTGCCATCGCGCCAGAGTCTCTGGCGCCAACGCCAGTTCCATGCCGTGCTCCTTACGTCGCCGTTTGCACTACGGCAATGTCCCTTTTGCGACACATAAAGCGACACATACCGGGACGGGCTTGTGAACGCGTTCACATTCACAAGCATTATCTCCTACGACCTCGCAACCTTGGGTGTGGGGGGTACGTGACCGCGGTCACGCCCGAATCCACGGTGCGCAACCCCTTCCGGCGAGCTTCAACATATTGTTGAATTCGTCGCCATGAAGATCCGCATCTCCTGGCCCGCAGGGCAATTGACCCGCGGCGAGGAGTCCCGTCTCGCCTCCCCCTGCAACGCCCTGGGCCGCATCGACGGCGACCCTCGCGCGCTGGCCACCGTCCGCAGCGGTGACCCCATCCACGTACGGAAAGCCTGAGGCCGCGGGTCAGCGGACCCGCGGCCTCGATGCAACGCCTTACAAAGGCTGACTTGCAGCGGTCACCTGACGGCGGCCGCCTTACAACGGCTTACAACGCCTTGCGAAACTCCTCCGCGGCCTGCAGGAACAGATCCATCGCCCGACTCTCACCGATCGTCACCCGCACACCCTCGCCGGCGAACGGCCGCACGACCACCCCGGCCCGCTCACAAGCCGCCGCGAAGTCGGTCGTACGGTCCCCCAGCCGCAGCCAGACGAAGTTGGCCTGCGACTCGGGGACCGTCCAGCCCTGCCCGAGCAGACCGTCGACCACCCGCGCGCGCTCGGCCACCAGCGCATCGACCCGCTCCAGCAGCGCCGCCTCGCTGCGCAGCGACGCCACCGCCGCTTCCTGAGCGAGCTGGCTCACGCCGAAGGGCACCGCCGTCTTGCGCAGCGCGGCGGCCACCGGCTCATGCGCCACCGCGAAGCCGACCCGCAGCCCCGCCAGGCCGTACGCCTTGGAGAAGGTGCGCAGCACGCACACATTGGGGCGGTCGCGGTAGAGGTCGATACCGTCCGGCACCTCGGGATCGCGGATGAACTCGCGGTACGCCTCGTCCAGCACCACCAGCACATCGCTCGGCACCCGGTCCAGGAAGGACTCCAGCTCCGCACGGCGTACGACGGTGCCGGTGGGGTTGTTGGGGTTGCAGACAAAGATCAACCGGGTACGTTCGGTGACCGCGGCGAGCATCGCATCCAGGTCGTGCACCTCACCGGAGGTCAGCGGGACCTGCACCGAGGTGGCGCCCGAGACCTGGGTGACGATCGGGTACGCCTCGAACGACCGCCAGGCGTAGATCACTTCATCGCCGGGCCCGGCCGTCGACTGGATCAGCTGCTGGGCCACACCCACCGATCCGGTGCCTGTCGCCAGATGCTCCACCGGCACCGAGAACCGCTCGGACAGCTCCGCCATCAGGCCGGTGCAGGCCATGTCCGGGTAGCGGTTGAAGGAGCCGGCGGCGGTCACCGCGCTCTCCAGGACGCCCGGCAGCGGCGGATAGGGGTTCTCATTGGAGGACAGCTTGAATGCGACCGGGCCGTCGCTCGCCGCCGGCCGGCCAGGCTTGTAGGTGGGGATGCCGTCCAGCGCAGCACGTAGCTTCGGGGTCTTCTCGCTCACCGCAGGTCCTCCTCGACCGTCCCACTCGTCTCCAATACTGCACACCTTATGAGGATTGACCCGTTCGGCGGCAGTCCCGACCGGCATCGGTGTCACGGGCGCACCCGGCCGCGGCCACTCGGACGACCCCGCGCGAAGCCTCCGGGGCGCGCCGCCCGGCAATCCGCGCGCCGGTAGCTCACGCCGTGGCGCGCATCCCCCGTCAAGGTGACTTGAGACCGCTTCGATACCTGAACCGATCTACAGGCAAAGCCGCCAGATCTGCCACTGAATGATCAACATTTACGCCAACTTCCTTTATTTCCAAGGGAATTGATACTCCATCACCATGCAGAAACGTGCCTTTCCACAACCGTCAGCGGAGCCCCGCGAATGGCCCTATCGAGCCCTACTATCGGCTCGCCATGACAGCAGCAGGGAAGCACCAGGTGAGCCGGTCGACCGGTCGCCGGTTGGGGCGGGCGGGCATCCGGGACGTGGCCGCCGCAGCCGGTGTGTCGATCACGACTGTCTCCGACGCGCTCAACGGCAAGGGCCGGCTTCCGGATGCCACCCGTAGCCATGTCCGCGAGGTGGCCGACCGGCTGGGCTACCGCCCGTCCGCAGCCGCCCGCACGCTCCGTACCGGCAAGTCAGGGCTCCTCGGCCTGACGGTGACCACGTACGGGGATGAACCTTTCACCTTCACCGAATTCGCGTACTTCGCCGAGATGGCCAGAGCCGCCACCTCCGCGGCGCTGGCCCGCGGCTATGCGCTGGTCATCCTCCCCGCGACCTCCCGCCACGACGTGTGGTCCAACGTCGCCCTGGACGGCACGGTGGTCATCGACCCCGCCGACGGCGATCCCGTCGTCACCGAACTCGTCCGGCACGGCATCCCCGTCGTCTCCGACGGCCGCCCCGGCGGCGCGCTGCCCGTCACCGGCTGGGTCGACAACGATCACGAAGCCGCCGTCCTCGGCCTGCTCGACCATCTCGCCGAGGCCGGCGCCCGCCGCATCGGCCTGCTCACGGGCACCACCACCGACACCTACACCCGGCTGTCGACCACCGCCTATCTGCGCTGGTGCGAGCGGGTCGGCCAGGACCCGGTCTACGAGTCCTACCCGGCGCACGACCCGTGCGCGGGCGCTGTCGCGGCCGACCGGCTGCTGGCCCGCCCGGACCGGCCGGACGCCGTCTACGGACTCTTCGACCCCAACGGCACGGACCTGCTCGCCGCCGCCCGGCGCTACGGCCTGCGAGTGCCGGAGGACCTGCTGCTGGTCTGCTGCAGCGAGTCCACCGTGTACGCCACCACCGAGCCGCCCATCACCACCCTGTCCCTCAAACCGCGCCGCATCGGCACCGCCGTCGTCCAGATCCTCATCGACGCCATCGAGGGGCTCGACAACGGCCGGCCCGTCGAACAGGTGATACCGACCGACCTGATCGTCCGGACCTCGTCCCAGCGACGCTCCCCGAGAACCACCGTCATCCCGCCACGAGGACCCACCTGCGACTGAGCGTGCTCCCACACAGGGACGACCGGGCGTACCGGCTCACGTCGGGCGCCCCCCATCGGCCAGGAAAAAACAGGGCGATCCCGGGATAAATCATCCGTGAATGCCAGGCTCCAGTGGATTGACCACCCCCGGGTGCGTCACAACCCGCGATCGGCATTCCTATGATGGGCGCACGACACCGCGGACCGCCGTCGACCAGGCAAAGGTCCGAGAGGTGCACGGCGGCGCGACGGTGGAGGGGTCGATGACTCAGGGGGCCAGTCAGGGACCCATGGTGTGGACCATGGCAGGACAAGCTCCGGCGTCTGCTCCGCCACCCGGAGCGCCGTCCAGCGCGTCCGCCGGGTCTCCCATGCCGCCGGCCGGTCCCCCGCTCCATCTGCCCGCCGGGCCCCCGGCCGCGCCCCCCGTGGTGCCGCCCGCCGCCCCTCCGGTCGAGCTGCCCGAGGACTACACCCCGACGGCGCGCGACCTCCCCGTCATCGACCCGGGCCGTACGCCCACGCTCATCGACCGCCCGGCCGTCGTCCCGGTGCCCGAACCGGCCCACGACCCCGACGCGCCCGAGGGCATGGGTCCGCTGTACGTCGTCGGCGATGTGCACGGCTACTACGACGAGCTGCGCGAGGCGCTGGCCGCCGAGGGCCTGATCGACGCCGACGGCAACTGGGCGGCCGGCAACGCCCGGCTCTGGTTCCTCGGCGACTTCACCGACCGCGGCCCGGACGGCATCGGCGTGATCGACCTGGTCATGCAGCTCTCCGCCGAGGCCGCGGCGGCCGGCGGCTACTGCAAGGCCCTGATGGGCAATCACGAACTGCTGCTGCTGGGCGCCAAGCGGTTCGGCGACACTCCCGTACAGTCCGGCGCCGGCACCGCCTCCTTCCAGGCCGCCTGGCTTCTGAACGGCGGTCAGAAGACCGATATGGACCGCCTGGAGGACCACCACCTCCAGTGGATGGCCCGGCTGGACGCCGTGATGGAGGAGGACGGGCATCTGCTCGTGCACTCCGACACCACCGCCTACCTCGAATACGGCGACTCCATCGAGGCCGTCAACGACACCGTCCACGACGTGCTCACCCGCAGCGACGCCGACGAAGTGTGGGACCTGTTCCGCAAGTTCACCAAGCGCTTCGCCTTCCGCGACGAGTCCGGTTCGCAAGCCGTACGCGAACTCCTCGACGCC
The DNA here is from genome assembly GCF_003389455.1 of Streptomyces inhibens. Taxonomy (GTDB): domain Bacteria; phylum Actinomycetota; class Actinomycetes; order Streptomycetales; family Streptomycetaceae; genus Streptomyces; species Streptomyces inhibens. The sequence goes on from NZ_QUAC01000137.1 coordinate 55,132, forward strand.
TACGGCGGCGACCGCGTCGTCCACGGCCACAGCCCGATCCCGTATCTGCTGGGCGAGGTCGGCACGGAGGACAGCGAGAGCAACGGCATCGCGGTCGACGGCCCGCATGTCTACGCCGACGGTCTGGCCATCGCCATGGACGGCGGCATCACGATGGCCGGAAAGCTGCTGGTCGTTCAGCTTCCGCTGACTGGCTGAGCGTTCTCAGGGAAGGTGTACGTCTGGCCGGCGCGCGGCCGGTCAGGGGCCGAATCGGGGGCGGCACGGGCGAAATCCGGTCGTGCCATTACTCAATTTCCGCAAACTCTCTGTCACCCCGCGCCGGAGTCGCTCTACCATCGGTCTATCCGTAGCAGGCTCTCCTCCGTTTCCGCCCACTGCCCGGCCAACGCCGGCCGTACGGCCCTACGGAGCATCGGGGGATGCACATGAACAGCGCTCCGCACCTGCTGAACGAGGACCGCGCGGAATTTGCGCGGATCCTTGATGAGGCGCTGCGTACCGCCGAATACCGCCCGGACGACCTCACCGCCGCCGCGGGAAAGCACCTCAATACCGAGCAGTTGCGCACGATGGCGCTCAGCGCGACCACCGCCATCGCCGCCTGCGCCACGGCCGAATACCAACGCTATGTCCAGCTCCGTGCCGAGCTGCGCGCGCCGGCGCCCACGTCGCCCACTGCCGGCGCGGGCGGCGGGGAGCAGGACGGGACCGCCGGCGAGGGACTGGGACTGGCCACCGCAGCGGCCATGGGCGAGGCCGAAACCACCGGCGCCGGGCTGGCCGCCATGATCACCGTGCTCGCCCCGGTCCTCGCGGGCGTCGCCGCCGTCCTCTTCCTCCTCATCGGCTATGTGCTGCGCACCATAAGCCCCGACAAGTCCCTGGCGCAGCCGCTGATCAGCGTCGGCTGGATCTTCGCGGCGCTGACCGCCGTCGGCGCCCTCGTCGCGATGTGCGGCCTGGTCGTCACGGCGCTGCGCAACAGCTCGTCCGGCCAGAGCAGCAGAGCCGACGAACTGGGCGCGGCGCTGGACAACGCCCACGAGGCCTGGCGGCGCGCCCTCCTGGAGCGCGGCCTGCTGCCCTTTCTCCGCGAGGCGCTCAGCGATCCGTCGGCGACCCCGGACGACGACCCCGTGCGCTATGTCCCCCGCCGCACCACGGCCCCCGAGAGCCGCATCCCCACCCTCGGCTACACCCGCCCCGAGTTCACCAGCCCCGACAGCGGCTCCTCCGGGTCCCGCCCGCGCTACTCCAGCCCGGACTTCACCAGCCCGGATTACGGCGGGCCGGATCATCAGCCGGATTAGGAGCGTTGCGAGGGGGCAGGGGCAGACGGGCCCTAGGGGCGTTGCGCCGGTCCCAGGAGAGGCCGTCCTGGTACTAGGCGACCGGGCGGCCCGAAGTCGCGGCGCGTGCCGGTGACTTCGGGCCGGTGCCGGGCGTCATGCCCGTCGGGGAGGTCCTGACCGGGTCAGTCCGCGATCGGCAGATAGACGCGGTTGCCCGCCGCGGCGAACTCCTTCGACTTCTCGGCCATGCCGGCCTCGGCGTCGATTGCCAGGTCACCGCCGTGCTCGCGGCGGATGTCCTGGCTGATCTTCATCGAGCAGAACTTCGGGCCGCACATCGAGCAGAAGTGCGCCGTCTTCGCCGGCTCGGCGGGCAGCGTCTCGTCGTGGAAGGCGCGTGCCGTGTCCGGGTCGAGGGCCAGGTTGAACTGGTCCTCCCAGCGGAACTCGAAGCGGGCATCGGAGAGCGCGTCGTCCCAATCCTGGGCGCCCGGGTGGCCCTTGGCCAGGTCCGCCGCATGGGCCGCGATCTTGTACGTGATGACGCCGGTCTTGACGTCGTCGCGGTCCGGCAGGCCCAGGTGCTCCTTGGGCGTGACGTAACAGAGCATCGCGGTGCCCCACCAGGCGATCATCGCCGCGCCGATACCGGAGGTGATGTGGTCGTAGGCGGGCGCGATGTCGGTGGTCAGCGGGCCGAGCGTGTAGAACGGGGCCTCTTCGCAGATCTCCTGCTGGAGGTCGATGTTCTCCTTGATCTTGTGCATCGGGACATGTCCCGGGCCCTCGATCATGGTCTGTACGCCGTGCCGCTTGGCGATGGTGTTCAGCTCGCCGAGCGTCCGCAGCTCCGCGAACTGCGCCTCGTCGTTGGCGTCCGCGATGGAGCCGGGGCGCAGGCCGTCACCGAGCGAGTAGGTGACGTCGTAGGAGGCGAGGATCTCGCAGAGCTCCTCGAAGTGCGTGTAGAGGAACGACTCCTGATGGTGCGCCAGGCACCAGGCGGCCATGATCGAGCCGCCGCGGGAGACGATGCCGGTCTTGCGGCGGGCCGTGAGCGGGACATAGCGGAGCAGCACGCCGGCGTGCACCGTCATGTAGTCGACGCCCTGTTCGGCCTGCTCGATGACGGTGTCCTTGTAGATCTCCCAGGTCAGCTCCTCGGCCTTGCCGTCGACCTTCTCCAGCGCCTGGTAGAGCGGGACGGTGCCGATGGGGACGGGGGAGTTGCGCAGCACCCACTCGCGGGTGGTGTGGATATTGCGGCCGGTGGACAGGTCCATGACCGTGTCGGCGCCCCAACGGGTCGCCCAGGTCATCTTCTCCACCTCCTCCTCGATGGAGGAGGTGACCGCCGAGTTACCGATGTTCGCGTTCACCTTCACCAGGAAGTTCTTGCCGATGATCATCGGCTCGATCTCCGGGTGGTTGATGTTGGATGGCAGCACCGCGCGGCCGGCTGCGATCTCGTCGCGTACGAACTCGGGCGTGACGTTCTCGCGGAGGGCGACGTACTCCATCTCCGCGGTGATCTCGCCCCGCCGGGCGTACGCGAGCTGGGTGACCGCGGCGCCATCACGGCCGCGGCGCGGCTGGCGGGGGCGGCCCGGGAAGACCGCGTCGAGGTTCTTGAGGCCGCCGCGCGGCGAGGTGTGCTTGAGACCGTCGTCCTCGGGGCGCATGGGGCGGCCCGCGTACTCCTCGGTGTCGCCCCGGCCGACGATCCAGTTCTCCCGCAGCGGCGCGAGGCCACGGCGGACATCGGTTTCGATGTTGGGGTCGGTGTACGGACCTGACGTGTCGTAGAGCGTCACGTCCTTGCCGTTGGTGAGGTGCACCCGCCGGACCGGGACCCTGAGGTCCGGACGCGATCCGGAGACATAGCCCTTGTGCCAGCCGATCTGCGGCTCACCGCTGGGGCCGGCACTGTTTTCAGGCGTGCGTGCATCCTGCAGAGTCATGTAGACCCAACTCCCTACGCCGGCATTACCCGGTAACAGGTTCGGCGGTCGACGCAGCGGCTTCCGTGGGTGGCGTACCGGCATCTGCCGGACATCCCGCGGAGGTCAGCGTCCTCTCAGCCCGGTGCTCCGAGCTCCCGCGATTGCAAAGGTGCCACCACGGTAGCGGCCGACGTGGCGCGGTGAACAGGGGGCCCCATGAGTTCTTGCGATGATCGGGCGGTGAGCCCCAACGAGTCCCACCACCATTCCGCCGCGCACTCGCACGGGCACGGACAACCGCCCGCCGGGCACTCGCACGCGCATGGCCACGCGCCCGCCGCGCCCGTTTCGCGGCATCTGCGCAAGGTCATCGCGGCGGTGCTGATCCCGTTCGCGGCCGCCGTGACGGTCGGTCTGATCGTGCTCTGGCCAGGCGGCGCGCCGTCCCACAAACCGTCCGGCGTCGGCTTCGACCAGCCCACGGAGCAGGCCCGAGTGATCAAAGTGGTGGAGGTGAACTGCGCGGATGTGAATGCCGAGCAGCAGCCCCAGCCACCGTCGCCGACGGGGCAGCCACCGGCCGGGGGAGCGGCCAAGGGCAAGCCCTGCCAACAGGCGACGATCAAGGTCACCACGGGGGAGAACGCCGGGCGCACCTTCCAGACGGTGGTGACGCCGGACGCCCTGCGCCGCTACACCACCGGGCAGGGCGTGGTGGTCGCCTACTCCCCCAAGGCGCCGAAGGATCTGCAGTACTCGGTCACTGATGTCGACCGGTCGCTCCCGATGTGGGTGCTGGCCGCGATCTTTGCCTTCGCGGTCGTGATCGTGGGCCGACTGCGCGGAGTGCTCGCACTGGTGGCACTGGCGGCCAGCTTCCTCGTCCTGACGCTGTTCATCCTCCCGGCGATCTTGCAGGGCTCCAATCCGCTGCTGGTGGCGGTGGTCGGAGGAAGCGCGATCATGCTGATCGCGCTGTACATGTGCCATGGGCTGACGGCCCGCACATCGGTGGCGGTGCTCGGCACCCTCGCGTCGCTGCTGCTGATCGCGCTGCTCGGATCGGTGTTCATCAACTGGGCGCTGCTGACCGGCAATACGGACGACACGACCGGGCTGGTGCACGGTCTGTACCCGGAGATCGAGATCCGCGGTCTGCTGCTGGCGGGCATCATCATCGGGTCACTGGGTGTGCTCGACGATGTGACGGTGACGCAGACCGCCGCCATCTGGGAGCTGAAGGACGCGGACCCGTCGGCCGGCTGGCGCAAGCTGTACGGCGCGGCGATGCGGATCGGCCGGGATCACATCGCGTCCGTCGTCAACACCCTCGTACTGGCTTACGCGGGCGCCGCGCTGCCGTTGCTTTTGCTGTTCTCGATCGCACAGAGCAGCGTCGGTACGGTCGCCACGAGCGAGGTGGTTGCGGAGGAGATCGTCCGCACCCTGGTGGGCAGCATCGGCCTGGTCGCCTCGGTACCGCTGACGACCTTGCTGGCAGCCTTGGTCGTCTCGGCGGACCGGAAGTGGCAGGGCACCTCGGGGGCGTCCGGGGGAGCGGGAGCTGCGCCGTACGCCGGTGCAGGCGAAGGGGCCGGGGCGGGCTCCGGGGGAGGTCCGGCAGCCGGTACGCCGACGGGGCAGGCCGGGGGCCGGTCCGGTCGGCGCGGGGGGCACGGGAGGCGGCGTAAGCGGTGAGGGGTCCAGGGCGGGCTCCAGGGCGGGCTCCGGGGCGGGCCCGGCTGCCGGGGACCCCGACTGCCGGTGAGTGGCACGCGGGTAGGCGGGTACGCGGGAGGGCCGGCGCACCCGGGAGGGCACCGGTACGGACGGCCTGTTCAGGGGCCGGACGAGGTCGGGTTGGGACGGGGCAAGGTCAGGGAAGGGGCAGGGGCAGGGGCAGGGGGAGCGAGGGCGGGATCAGCCCGCGGGCGCCTCTGTGAGGATCTGGTCCAACACGGCCTCCAGGGTCTCGCAGACCTCTTCCTTGCCGAGCGGTACGAGCCGGTCCGTCCGGTCCAGGAAGGCGACCAGCGGCGCGGCGCTCACCCGGAACAGGGCGCGCTCGGCGCCGACTTGGAGGCTGATGAAGACATCGCTGAGGTTCGCGGATGAGCCCGGCTCGATACGCACATCGCCCTCACCCGACGGCCGGCTCAACCCGTCCAACAGCAGCTCACGGCCGAACGCCCAGGTCACAGGTGCATCGCCAGGGAGATCGAAGGTGAGGCGGACGGCGTACGGATCGGCGCTGTCGAAGTCCAGATCCACCGGGATCCGGAACGCGAGCTCCTCCGAGACGACGAAGCTCATGATCACTTCTGCCTGAACTGTGTCGGTCATCAACCACTGCCCCGCACTTGATCGGAGATGGCCGGGAACATCCCCCGTAGCCTTATCGACGCCATCGTCTGCCACGTGCAGGCAGATCACAAGGAGTGAGTTTTCAGATACTGATAGAGAAGGCGAGTGTCGTTAGTGCCGCCTCCGCCATTTTCCGTAGTCGATCCGTAACGGACCGCAATCGATGCAGTTCGTCCGCGGGCAGGGAAACCGCCAACGTCGCGGCAGCCGCCCCGACTTGGATGGGAATGGCCGCACACACCGTGCCCAGGGCATATTCCTGGCGCTCATAAGCGACGTGATCGCGACGCACCGTATCCAAACGATGCAGCAAATCGTCCTCAGATCGCACAGAAAAGGGCGTTATCGACTGCACGGGATAGCGCGCCAGATGCTCCTTTCTCGATGCCTCATCCAGCTGCGCGAGCAGACACTGCCCGATCGCATGGGCGTGTGCGGTAGTGCGGAAGTCGACCCACTCCTCCACCGGCGGCCGCTCCGGGTCGTCGGTGACCGCCACCACTTCCACCTCACCCTCGCGGTAGACGGCGAAGTAGACGGCGGCACCCAGCTCCCGGCCCGCCACGGCCAGAGCTTCGGAGATATGGGCCCGCTGCCGGCGCGTGGAACCGGCCCGGCCGATGACCTCGGCCGCCTCGCCGAAGACGAAGACGCCGTTCTCGCGGTGCAGATAGCCCTCGTGAGTCAGGGTCCGCAACAAGTGGTACGTCGTCGGCAGTGGGAGTCCGGTCTCCCTGGCGAGCTGCTTGGCGGGTGCGCCGTCAGGATGCGCGCCCACCGCTTCCAGTAGCCGCAGCGCCCGCTGGACCGATCCGATCAAGGTGGGGTGAGACGCGGATTCACCGTTCACAGTTGCCAACGCCGACCCCCAGGTCCGCTCGCCATGGGGCACGGGGCCCCGGTCGAGGGATCCACTCCCGCGACCGCGCGCGTCTCCCAGGCCCCCGCGATGCCGTCCGCTCGACCTCGCCTTACTCGGTATTTCCGGAACGTCACCGTCCGGAAGACGCCTGCGGTCCGCACTCTAACTCGGCCGATCGGGGCAATAGGCCGAAAGCCGGGGGAGTTAACTCACCTGGTGGACTGTTGGCATGAGCGGGCGAGGCCGGGCCGACATCGGACGAGGCTGAGCCGCCATCGGACGGGCCTGAGCCGTCACCGGACGCGCTCGGGCGGCGCCGATGGGGCGGTGCCGGCGGGCCGACGAGATAGCCGGGTGGATGTCCGGCTTACCAATCGCCCTTCGACGAGGACGACGACGAGCCGCTGAACCTACGGACGAGGTAGATGACGCCGGCGATCAGAGCCGCCGCTATGAGGACCTTGAACAGCACGTTGATCAGGAAACCGAGCGCGGTGGCGAGCAGTCCGCCGAAGACCACGATCAGGATGACCGGCGCCACGACCCAGGTGACCCACCACGGAAGCCCTGCGAATATCCCCTTACCAGCCACTGCTCTGCCCTGCTTTCTGTCTGTCGCGCTGTCTGTACCGCGCTATCTGTCTGCCGCGCCGTCTGTATCTACCGCGCTGTCTGTCTGGTGCGCTGTCTCGCGCCGAGGGCACCGTCCGCATGCCGCGCTGCTGCTGCCGCGCCGCCTCCGGCTGTCCCCTCACCAACGATGCTAGGGCGCGGAGCACGGCCGTGGGGGCCTCGCAGCCCCGGCCCTCCCCTGACCCTTCCCCTACGGGTCACGGGGGCCAACCCTTAGCTCTCAGGAGGAGAGAAGACCACCATCACCCGGAGGTCCTCGCTGATGTGGTGGAACTTATGAGGCACCCCGGCCGGCACATAGACCACGCTGCCGCGCGCCACCGACTGTGTCTCCACCCCGACAGTGATCGCCGCCCGGCCGCTGACCACGAGATACACCTCGTCCTGGGCGTGCGGCTGCTGCGGATCGATGCTGCCGGCGTCCAGCGCGTAGAGCCCGACCGACATATTGCGTTCCCGGAGGAACTGCAGATAAGCACCGTCGTTCGCCGCTCGCTCCGCTTCCAGCTCATCCAGTCTGAAAGCTTTCATGCTGTTCGCACCCCTCGATGATTCAGACTTGTCTGCGACGATCTCACCATGAAGCATTTTCTGGTCAAGACGATCGCCAACGCCGCGGCGCTTGCCGTGGCTATCTGGCTGCTCAAGGACATCACGCTGACCGGTGAGAACACAGGTCGCAAGATACTCACGCTGATCCTCGTCGCGCTGATCTTCGGGTTGGTCAACTTCATCGTCAAGCCCGTGGTGAAGCTGCTGTCCTTCCCCTTGTTCATCCTCACGCTCGGCCTGATCACACTGGTCGTGAACGCGCTGATGCTGCTCCTGACATCCTGGCTCGCCGGCAAGGCCGACCTCGCCTTCCATGTGGGCAGCTTCTGGACGGCACTGCTCGGCGGCGTGATCATCTCCGTCGTCGCCTGGGCGATGCACATGATCCTTCCCGACGAGGACTGACCGTTGACCGCCCCTTACCGCATCTGCTTCGTCTGCACCGGCAACATCTGCCGGTCGCCGATGGCGGAGTCCGTCTTCCGCGCCCGCCTCGCGGAGGACGGGCTCGACGGCCTGGTCGAGGTCGACAGTGCGGGCACCGGCGGTTGGAACGAGGGCGACGGAGCCGACCCGCGCACGGTCGCCGTGCTGCGCGCGGGCGGCTACGAACATGCCCACACCGCCCGGCAGTTCCAGGCTTCCTGGTTCAGCCACCTCGACCTGGTCATCGCACTCGACTCCGGTCATCTGCACGAGCTGCGCAGACTGGCCCCCACCGCACAGAACGCCGCCAAGGTCCGCCTGCTGCGCTCGTACGCGGCGGGCACTGCGGGCGCGGCGGGCGAAGCGCTGGACAACGGCTCGGGCGCGGCGCCCGGCCACACCCCCGATCCCGCCCCGGACCTCGACGTACCCGATCCGTACTTCGGCGGTTTGGCGGGCTTCGAGGAGTGCCTGGAGATGATCGAGACGGCGAGCGACGGCCTGCTGGCGGAGGTCCACGCCGCGCTCACGGCTCGCGCGGCCGAGCACGACGACCAACACCCTGAAAAGGCCCCGCACCACCCGCCGGAGGAGGAGAGGGCATGACGGGCGACGGCACCCGCGTCGTACGAGCCGGGCTCCCGGAGCCCGAGGCCTATGAGCCGCCCCTCCCCGGGCCGGTGTTCGCGGCCCACTTCCACCTCCCCGGCGACGCCGTCGGCCCGTACACGTACGGCCGCGACGCCAACCCCACCTGGACCCGTCTGGAACAGGCCATCGGCGAGCTCGAATCGCCGGACGAACCGGTGCATACCATTACCTTCGCCTCCGGGATGGCGGCGATCACCGCCGTCCTCTTCTCCCAACTGCGCGCCGGCGACGCGGTGGTGCTGCCTAGCGACGGCTACCAGCTGCTGCCGGCGGTCCGCACCCGTCTGGAGAGCTATGGCATCGAGGTGCGTACGGCGCCGACCGCGCAGGACGCACAGCTCACGGTGCTGGACGGCGCCCGGCTGCTGTGGATCGAGACCCCCTCCAACCCCGGGCTCGACGTCTGTGACATCCGGCGGCTGGCTGATGCGGCACACCGTCGCGGCGCCCTGGTCGGCGTCGACAACACCCTCGCCACCCCGCTCGGCCAGCGTCCGCTCGACCTCGGTGCGGACTTCTCGGTCGCCAGCGGCACCAAGGCGCTGACCGGCCACGGCGACGTTCTGCTGGGGTATGCCAGCACCCGCGATGCCGCGCTGGCCGATTCCGTACGGCTGTGGCGCAAGACCGTGGGCGCGATCCCCGGCCCCATGGAGAGCTGGCTCGCGCATCGCTCACTGGCCACCCTCGCGCTACGCGTCCGCCAGCAGTCAGCGGGCGCGCTGGCGCTGGCCGAGGCACTGGCCGAACGCCCCGACGTCACCGGTCTGCGCCACCCCGGGCTGCCGTCCGACCCGTCCCATGAGCTCGCCACCCGGCAGATGCGGCCCGGCCGCTTCGGCTCCGTGGTGTCCTTCGTACTCCCGGACAAGGCACACGCGGAGCGTTTCCTGGCCGCGCTGACCTTGGTGGACGATGCGACGAGCTTTGGCGGCGTGCGGTCCAGCGCCGAGCGGCGCGGCCGCTGGGGCGGCGACGAGGTGCCGGAGGGCTTCATCCGCTTCTCGGTCGGCGTCGAGGAGCCGGAGGATCTGGTCGCGGACGTCATCCGGGCACTCGACACCGCTGCGGAATGAGAACTGGCCGGCAGGGTATCCCCCCTCGTCACCCTGCCGGCCGCGGTTCCTCGTGGCCCGGGTCCACATGTTCCACGTGAAACCGAATGTTTCACGTGAAACGAACCGCTCGAACAAGGCTAGTTGACTGAGCGTCAGTGTCCAATCACGCTAGCGACACATCCCTATCGACAAATTTATAGTTGGCCCGCGACCAGGCTTCCGAAGGACGCAGGAGGTACGCGATGGATCTGGCTCTGCTGCGCACCTTCGTCACGGTGCACCGAGCCGGCTCCTTCACCCGCGCCGCAGCGTTACTCGGCCTCTCCCAGCCCGCGGTGACCAGCCAGATCCGGGCGCTGGAACGGCAGTTGGGCCGCCCGCTCTTCCTCCGCTACGCCCGTGGCGTCACCCCCACCACCATCGGTGACGAACTCGCCCACAAAGTGGCACCGCACCTGGACGCCCTCACCGAGATCACCGAAGCCGGCCTGGACCGGGAATCCGTCACCCGCACCCTCCATCTCGCCGGGCCACCGGAGTTCATCGCCGAGCGCGCGCTCCCCACGCTGACCCCGCTCATCGCCCAGGGCCTGTCCATACGCACGGCCTTCGGTCCCGCGGAGGAGCTGCTGACCGGCCTGGCCGCCGGTCATCACGATCTGACCGTCACCACCACCCGGCCGCGCGGCGGGCTGCTCACCGCGACCCCGTTGTGCGACGAGGAACATGTACTGATCGCCGCGCCGCGCTGGGCGGCCCAGTTGGGCGGCCCAGCGGTTCTCCAGGCCGGCGGCGTCCGGGTGCTGGACCCCGTCCCGTTCATCGAGGTCCATGAAAGCCTGCCGCTGATCACCCGCTACTGGTCCGCGGTCTTCGACGCCAAGCCCGCGGCCTCCGCCGCCGTCATCGCCGCCGACCTGCGGGCGGTGCTGTCCTGTGTCACCGCCGGTGCGGGGCTCGCCGTGCTGCCCCGCTATCTGTGCGCCGGCGCGCTGGCCGGCGGCGAGGTCGTCGCCCTGCTCGACCCGCAGGTGCCCCCGCTGCGCACCTATTTCCTCTCCGTACGGACCGGGACACTCGGTCTGCCGCACATCGCACGGGCGCATGAGTGGCTGCTGCGGTCCGCGGTCGACTGGTGACCAAGGGGCGCATGGGTTTCACCGGGCCGTCACTGCGGCATCTGTCGACTATGACCGTACGGCCAGTCGTCAAACGCACCGCCCGCGCGATCCTGCTCGACGGCGCGGATCTCGTTCTGATCAAGCGCACCAAGCCGGGCCGGGCCCCGTACTGGATCACCCCCGGCGGCGGGGTCGAGCCCGAGGACGCCACCGTCATCGAGGCCCTCCACCGTGAGCTGGACGAAGAGCTGGGTGCCAAGGTCAAGGACGTGGTGCCCGTCTTCGTCGACACCGTCGAGCACTTCAGCGACGGTGGGGTGGACGGCGTGAAGGTGCAGCACTTCTTCGTGTGCCGCCTCGATTCCATGGATCCCTCGCGCCGGCACGGCCCCGAGGTCGAGGAGCCCTGCGGGGACTACGAGATCGTGCGGGTGCCCTTCACCCGCGTCGGCATTGCCTCCGTCGAGGTCGTACCGCTGTCGCTGCGGCACTACCTGGACGGCAACATCGAGGGCGTGCGGGCGATGCACGCCCCCGACCTGGGCTGAGCCGGTGGCCGGGCCGCGGTCCCGCCACCGCGGCGGGCACCGCGTCAGACGTCGCGCCGGTCGAACCAGCCGCGGAATTCCGGCTCGTCCTCCGCGGGCCGGCGCGGCTGGGCGCGCGCCAGCACCCGCTCGACCCGGTCGAGGAACTCCGCGTTCAGCTCCTCCACGAAGTCTTCCCGGCCGGAGACACGGGGCTCGGCGCCGTACGCCGGAGCGACCCTCGGATCCAGGGGCGTCGAGCCCACCGGTTCGCTCCCGTAGGTCGCGGTCACGCCTCGGTACGCCACCTCGTCCGCGTCCTCGTGCAGTCCACCGCGAAGGTGCTCGTTCTTGCGCTCCGTACGCTGGAACGGCAGGCGCTCGCCCGCCTCGGCGGCCGCACCGAAGAAGTCGCCGCCCTTGCGCTTGAAGTCGTCCGTGCCCCAGGCCCGCGCCCCGCGCTGCTGCGCCGGGACCTTCTGGAGATGCGGAATGTGCTTGGCGCAGTGGATGTACGCCTCTTCGACCTCGACAGTGACCCACAGCTGGGCACGTCGGCCGGGAATCGGGTCGACCGGCAGACCGGCGTGGTTCGCCCGCATCTCCTCGTCCATGACGACCCGCGCCCGGCCGTTGACGTGCAGCCCGATGCGGTCACGGGTGAAGTCGATCATCAGGATGCCCAGGCGCGGGTTCTCCGAGATATTGCCGACGGACGCCATGACACCGTTGCCACGGTATTCCGGGTACGCCAGCGTCCGGGCGTCGAGCACCCGGACGAACCCGGGCGGACCGGCCCGGAACGTCGAATCGCATTCGCCGTGCCGGTCGGCCGTGGCAAGGAAGAACATCTCCTGACGTGCCACGAACTCCTGCATACGGGCGTTGAGATGGTCCAGCACCTGGTCCCCGTAGAAACGGTCGGCGCGCTCGGTCGTGCCGAGTCTCTGCTGCACCAAGTGCTCGCCGTCGCTCCCGGGGCGCTCCTGCCGCCGCATGCCCCACCCCTCCCCTGTCAGCCCGTATTCGCCCTGTGCTGCCAAGACCTCAATCTCCTGCCGAGACCAGCTCTTCGATGGAGTCGTGCCGTATGCGGTCGGTCGGGATGCCGACCCCGACCAACGCGTCCACGCCGCTGCGGATCAACCCGGGCGGGCCGGAAAGATAGGCGTCGTACTCCCGGAAGGGGCCGTACTGGCGGACGGCATCCGGGAGTTGGCCGGTTTCGCTGCTGGTCCCACCGCGGACCGCGGGTCCGTTGGCGACGACCGGGCGGACGGAGAGCCAGGGATGGGCCTGTTCCAGGCGCAGCATGGTGTCGAGGTCGTAGAGGTCATAGTCGCTGCGGGCGCCGTAGAAGACCTCGACGGGGCGCCGGATGCCGTGCTCCGCGACGTCCTCGACCAGGGCCTTGATGGGTGCGATGCCGGTGCCGCCGCCGACGCACAGCAGGCCGTTGCGGGTGGAGTGGTCGACGGTCATCGAGCCGCCCGGCGCACCGAGCCGGATGACGTCACCGGGGCGGGCGCGGTGGACCATGGCGTTGGAGACCCAGCCCGCCGGAACCGCCTTGACGTGGAACGAGAGCAGGCCGTCGGAGCGCGGCGCCGAGGCGAAGGAGTAGTGCCGCCAAACCCGCGGCCACCAGGGCGTTTCCACGCTGGTGTACTGCCCGGCAAGGAACGGGTAGGGCTGGTCGGGACGGACCGTCACCACCGCGATATCGGGCGTACGCAGCTCGTGCGAGACGACCTCGGCCTGCCACCAGGCGGGGGCGACCGCCTCGTTCTCGGCGGCCGCGTCGATCATGATCTGCGAGATCGCGGTGTACGCGCGCACCCAGGCGGCCTCGGTCTCCGGGCCCCAACTGGACGTGGCGTAGCGCGCGAGCGCGTTGAGCAGGCATTCGCCGACCGCGGGGTAGTGGTCGGGGAGGGTGCCGTATTTGCGGTGGCCGCGGCCGAGGTTCGCGAGGTAGGCGGTGAGCACCTCGGCGTCGTCGACGTGCTGGGCGGCGGTGAGCAGGGCCTTGAAGAGCCGGTCACGCTGGGTGTCCATCGAGGCAGGGAACAGCGCCCGCAGATCGGGGTGCTGGACGAAGAGCAGCGCGTAGAAGTACGAGGTGACCTTGTCGGCGACGGGTTCGATTTCGGCCATGGTGCGACGGATGAGAATCGCGTCGGGGGAGGCGGGTGTTGCGGAGGAGGCCGCTACCAGATCGTCGAGGGAGGGCTCCGGGGCGGGCGCGGCCGGCTGTTGCCTGGGGGCGAAGGCGGAGGGGGCGGGGGCCGCGTTCTGGGCGGCCGGCTCCGTGGCGGGTGCGGCGGCGGGGGCTGGCGTGGCACGTGCGGACTCGTGTACGGGCTCGGGCTCGCGGCCTCGGGAGGACTCATGCTCCCAGGCGGGCCGGCGGGCCGGCTCACGTTCCCGGGCGGGCTCGGCCTCGCGGCGCGGAGGCTGTGCGTACGGGGAAGAGGCGGTGGCGTACCCGTAGGCCGCGGCGGACTGCTCGGCGTAGGCGGGCGCGACGGGCTGCTCGGCGTAGGCGGGCGCGACGGGCTGACGGTTCGTCTCGCCGCGCGGCTGGGGAACCTGCGGCGGCTCCGTCTCGCGCTCGCGCTCGGCGGCGGTACCTACCGGCCGGATCGGATTGACCGGCCGGCTGGGTATCTGTTCCCGGTCGTTCCGTTCATCCCGTTCGTTCCACTCGTTCCGGTCGTCGCGTTCACCGCGGTCGTTGCGTTCACCCCGGTCGTTCGGCTCGGTCCGGCCGTTCTGGTCCGGACGGTCCTGGACGTTTTGTCGCCCCTGCTGTTCTGTGGAGGACTTCTTCGCCGGCGGAGTGAACCAACCCCAATCGCCACTGCTGCCGCCAGAAGAGCCGTTATCGGCCGACGTGGTGGTCGGAGCGTCCATGGTCTGCCTCGCCTCGAACGTCTTTCGGTTGTCTTCGCACTTCCGTGGATCGGAACTGCCCGGAATTCCCCCGCCCTGCCCCGGAATTCTTAATCGACTCAAGCGATCCCGGCAACATCCTCCAAAGCGGACAAATCTCACTTCCCTGCGACAATGCGGAACAGATGCCGCGTCAGCAGCATGCCACCCCGCTCATCACAACGGACAAATAGTCGGAAGTCCGGGTGTCACGGGCCGCTTCGCCGCTAGGCTGACGAGCTTTGCCCGTCCTTCGCGACCCGCGGGCGCCCTCACCACCGCCAAGCCGGACTCGACCATACCGGCAGTAGTTGAAACCACAAGCCCTGATCTTGGAACACTCCGCGCGGCCCCTCCGATAACAGTGATCCTCCCCACAGACCGCATTTTCAGGGCATACAGCGGACGATTCCCTAGCAGAAAGCTCGGAATTACTGGCCAGTACGCACCAGTTCGTATGCCTCGCGCAGATCACGTCCCACGTAGGCATATGAGGCCAGGTCACTGACATGGTGATCCGCATTCATGGCAACGGACTGCGGAAGCACTGCGAAGAGTTCGGTGTCCGACATCGAGTCGCCGTATGCCACGCAGTCGGCCCGGGTCAGCCCGTACGTCATACAGAGTTCGTCGGCGATCTGTACCTTCGCCGCCGGCGAGAGGATGCCGGCCGGTTCCACCTGCTGCCGGATCGGCACCGCGGGCCAGCGCGAACCGTGCGCCGCGTCGGCGCCCCAGGCCAGCAGCCGTTCGACGAAGAAGCTGGGCGAGAGCGAAATGACCGCGCACCGTTCGCCACGCGCACGGATATCCGCCCAGACCTCCTGGATCCCGGCCAGCCATGGCGCACCGTCGAAGGCCGCCGCCAGCTGAAGTTCGGTCAGCTCGGCGGCCCACAGATCGCACGCCAGCTGCGCGAACCGCAACGGCGTCAGCTCGCCCGCCGCAAACCCGCGCTCCAGCTCGGCGATCTCCCGGTCCAGCCCGAGTTGCCGGGAGATCTCGATGGCGGCCGCGGACCCGTAGAGCAGGGTCCCGTCCATGTCGAACAGATGCAGCTTGCTCATGGCCCCGGAGCTTAGGGCGTGCCCGCCGGGAAGCGCGGGCGGAATCGGGAGGAGAGGGCGAGCGGGTCCGTACGGTCCGGCGGGGTCGGTTGGCACGTTGCGCCGTACCCCGGCGCCGTATTCAGGGGACGGGTTCCGGCGACAGGTTCCAGGGGCGTGATCCAGGCACGTGCTCCACGGACGTACTCAAGCCCGCGTATGTGCGGATACTCCCGCCGGCAGATGTACCGCGGGGCGCCGGGCGCCACCGTGGACCGTATGCAGCAGCTCAGCCGCCCCGCCCGCCGGGCCCTCCTCGTCCTCCATGTCGCCGTATCCGTCAGCTGGCTCGGCCTCACCCTTGGGCTGCTCACGCTCAGCGTCACCGGCTACACCGGATCCCCCGAGATGGCGGCCGTCGCCTACCGGGCGATGAAGGTCTTCGGCGACTGGCTGGTCATCCCCATCGCGCTGCTCACACTGGTCAGCGGCCTGGTCCTGTCGCTCGGCACCGCGTGGGGGCTGGCCAGACACCGCTGGGTCTACCTCAAGTTCTGGCTGACGCTCCTGACCGTGCTGCTGTCCGTCTTCTCACTCCGCCCGGGCATCAACCACCTCGCTGCCGAGGCCGCCGCGGGCACCCCGACCCCCGACATCAGCCTCGTCGTCGCCCCCGCGGTCGCCACGGCCACCTATCTCTTCCTCACCGCGATCTCCGTCCTCAAGCCCTGGGGGCTGACCAAGCGCGGCAGCCGACTGCGCGAGGCGCAGTCGGCCGAGGCCCGCGCGAAACGAGCACGCCGGAGCGGCAAGGAGGGCGCGGGCGTCCGCTAGCGGATGGCGGGGCCGTCGTCAGACGAGGTCGGCCTCCGCTATCGCCGCGGTGGCGATCCGGTGGTCCTGCTCGGGGGCGCCGCCACCGAAGCCGATCGCGCCGATCAGCCGGCCGTCCCGGTGGAGCGGCACACCGCCCGCGATGAAGAGCAGCGGCCGGTCCAGCGCGGTGGGCAGCGAGTGGAAGAGCCCATCGGGCCGGACGAGGTCGACGAGGTCGGCGGTCGGCGCGTCCAACTGCAGCGCGGTGTACGCCTTGCGGGTGCTGGTCTCACCGGAGATCAGCACGGCCGCGTCGTCCCGCCGGAAGCCCAGCAGATGACCGCCCGCATCCAGAACCGTGACGCTGCCCCGCACTCCGAGACCTTCGGCGGCCCGGGCGGCGGCCTCGATGAGGCTCTCGGCATCACGGGTGGTGAGGGGGCGGACGGTGGGGGTGGGGACGGGGGTAGTGGTGCTCATGAGGGGGTTCCTTGGCGTGTAGTGGCACTGGTGGTGCTTGTACTGCTGGTGATGTGAGGGGCGCGGGAGTGCGGCAGTCGCTCCCGGTCTTCGTACGGGGCGACGACGGGAACCGTCAGCCCTGCGCCACCGGTATGGGCTCATCGGCAACCGCGGTGGGTCCACCCGCGGCCACGACCTGGCCACCGCCCGTCTGACGCCGCTCCAGGGCAGAGGCGAATATCGCCACCCCGAGCGCCGCGACGGTCATCAGCGCACCGACCCAGTTGGGCGCGGTGAAGCCGAGGCCGGCCGAGATGACGATCCCGCCGAGCCAAGCAGCCAGCGCATTGCCGAAGTTGAAGGCCGCGATATTGCCTGCCGAGGCGAGGGTGGGCGCCGAGGCAGCCTGGTCCATCACCCGCTTCTGCAGCGGCGGCACGGTCGCGAAGCCGAAGATGCCGATCAGCGCGATGGTGATGATCGCGGCGATCTTGTTGTGCGCGGTGAAGTTGAACGCGGCCAGCGAGAGTGCCAGACCGGTCATCGAGATGTACAGCATCGGCATCATGGCGCGGTCGGTGAAGCGACCGGAGACCAAGTTTCCGCCGACCATGCCGAGGCCGAAGACGGCCGTCAGCCAGACGACGGACGACGGTGCAAAGCCGGTGACCTCGGTCATCATCGAGGCGAGGTAGGTGACGGCCGCGAAGACACCGCCGAATCCCAGGATCGTCATCAGCATCGCGAGGCCGACCTGCGGATTGCGGAAGACCGCGATTTCGCTGCCTATAGGGGAGGCCGCCTTCTCCCGCTGCGCCGGGATCAGCTTGACGATGCCCAGCAGGCCGATCACGCCGAGCGCGGTGATGGCGTAGAAGGTGGTGCGCCAGTCGAACTGCTGGCTGAGCATGGTGCCGGCCGGTACGCCCACGACGTTGGCGATGGTCAGACCGCTGAACATCAGCGAGATGGCGGTGGCGCGCTTCTGCGGCGCGACCAGGTCGGCGGCCACGAGAGCGCCGATGCCGAAGAACGCGCCGTGCGTGAAGGCGGAGACGATCCGCCCGGCCAGCATGATCCCGAAGTTGGGCGCGGTGGCCGTGAGCAGATTGCCCGCGATGAACAGGCCCATCAGCAGCATCAGCATCTGCTTACGCGTGAAGCGCGTACCGAGCGCGGTCATCAGCGGCGCGCCGACGACCACACCCAGGGCATAGACGGTGGTCGCGTATCCGGCGAGCGGGATGGAGACACCGAAGCCTGCCGCCATGTCGGGCAGCAGGCCCATGACCGCGAACTCGGTCGTTCCGATCCCAAAGGCACCGATGGCAAGCGCCAGGAGTGCGAGAGGCATGACGGATCCCTTCAATGATTGCGTCCGTCCTTTACGAGCGTTCACAATAATTGCAGACGCGGGTTAAATGCAAGCGCGGGATATTTCGAACGTGGCCTATCCTGGTTCGTGCGCCCCATGAGGAGGTCTTCGATGACGCAGCAGACGCGGCAGAAGCAGGAAACGCCGGAGCAGGCAGAGGCCGCACAGGCGACCGCAGCCGCCGACCCTGGCTGCCCGCCGGCGCCCGCCCCCGGACTCGCACAGGGCTGGTGCGCGCTCTCCGCCCTGCACAGCCGTATCGAGTCGCACATAGAGCGCGCGCTGCAGGCCGGGCACGACCTCAGCGTCCGCGAATTCTCGGTCCTCAATGTGCTCAGCGAGCAGCACGACGGGCCGGGCGGCCATCTGCGGATGCACCAGGTCGCGGACTCCGTCGTCCTCAGCCAGAGCGCCACCACCCGCCTGGTCACCCGGCTCGAGGAGCGCGGGCTGCTCTCGCGCTATCTGTGCCCCGACGACCGGCGCGGCATCTACACCAACGTGACGCCCGACGGCCTCGCGCTCCTGGTGGAGGCCCGGCCCACCCACGACGGCGCGCTGCACGAAGCCCTCCAGGACGCCGCGCAGCGCCCCGAGCTGGCGCCGCTGGTCACCGCCGTCGAGACGCTGGCGCCGTCGGAGTAGCGCCGCCGGAGTAGCGCTGGAGGCCGGGGGAGGAGCGGGCCGGCGGCGGCCCGGCTCGACCACCTGCCTGCCTGCCGCACCCGCGATCACACGGCATAAGGTCGCGCCCATGAGCGATATCGAGATACGCCGCGCGACCGAAGCCGACCTGCCCGCCATCGTCGCGATGCTCGCCGACGACCCCTTGGGCGCCGCCCGCGAGTCGCCGGACGACCTGGCTCCGTACCACGCCGCGTTCGAGGTGCTGGCCGCCGATCCGCAGCAGCATCTGGTCGTCGCGGTGCGCGAGGGGCGGACGATCGGCACCCTCCAGCTCACGGTCATCCCGGGCCTGTCCCGGCGCGGCGCCACCCGCTCGATCATCGAGGCCGTACGGATCCACCGCGACGAGCGCGGCAGTGGCCTCGGCACCCAGCTCATCGAGTGGGCGGTCGCGGAATCCCGCACGCTCGGCTGTCAGATGGTGCAGCTCACCTCGGACGCGACGCGGATCGACGCGCACCGCTTCTACGAGCGCCTCGGGTTCGAGGCCTCCCATCTGGGGTTCAAGCTCACGCTCTGATGGCTGCGCCGGTCGGGGCACGGCGCGACCCGCTCAGGCCTGTCGCGCACGCCCCCGTGACCGGTGCGCCTTCTGGCGGCAGGCACCACCGCAGTAGCGCGCGGGACGACCCGTGCGCGCCGTCGCGATCGCCGTACCGCACACTTCACACCGAGTTTCGTTATGATTCCGCGCCTCGGACGGGAGTTTCGTTACGGATGGAGCCGCACGCAGCGCATCGCACATCAGCGCGGTCATCCGCCCCTGCACACCGTCCTGAGAACCGGCCCCCGCTCTGGCCTGCTCCATGGAAAGACAGCCCACCAGCAGCGCCCTGAGGTCCGTTATCCCGACGTCCTTCCGTACGGCGCCCGCCTTTTGGGCCCTGGTGAGCAATACCTCCAGGGAGTCGTCGAAGTCCTGCCCGACCCCCGGTGACGGCTCGAAACGTCCCGTGCCGGCCGCCTCCAGCGCGTCACACAACGCCTTGTTCCGTGACGCGAGCCGTACCACCGACGACAGGAAGCGGAAGAAGACCCCGCCGGGGTCCTCGACATCGACCAAGTCCCTTGCGGTGTCGGTGAAAAGCTCGATCCGGTCCACGATGGTCGCCCTGAACAGGGCTTCTTTGGAAGGGAAGTGGCGGTAGACCGTCCCTGCCCCGACCCCCGCACGGCGCGCGATCTCCCCGAGCGGAACCCCCAACCCCTGTTCCTCAAAGGCGGATCGAGCCGCTTGGAGCACCAGCGCCCTGTTGCGCCGGGCATCCGCACGGGAAGGCGTGACTCCACGATTCGTCATCGCCGGGCCTCCTGAGAAACGGTTGACATCCGGGTCGGGCGCTCCGCAATTTCAAACGGGTCGCTCATTCCGATTCTACGGGAGGGTTCCAGCGTGATCGTTAAGGGCCTGACAGTCGCGGTGACCGGCGCAACGGGTCAGCAAGGCGGTGCGGTGGCCCACTGATTACTGGCGGACGGCTGGACCGTACGGGCGCTCACCCGCGATCCCGCGAGCCCCATGGCCCGCGCCTTGGCCGCCGCCGGCGCAGACGTACGGACCGTCGACATGGCCGACCCCGCCACGCTGAAGCCCGCGATCGACGGCGTATACGGCGTCTTCAGCGTCCAGCCTGCCTCCGGGGCCCCCGACTCGCCACCGGACTACTCCTGGCAGGACGAGATCGCCGCCGGCCGCAATGTCGCCGACGCGGCCGCCGACGCTGGCGTACGGCACCTCGTCTACGCCTCCGTCGACAACGCCCAACTCCGGTCCGGCATACGGATCTTGGATAACAAGTGGGTCATCGAGGAGCACATCCGCGGGCTCGGCCCTCGCCCAGCCGGACCGCTTCGCAGCCCAGGCCTTGGAGCTGGCGGGCGACGCCCTCACTCCCCCGCAGATCGCCGACGCCACGAGCCGCGCCACCGGGCGTACGGTCCCCTACGTCCGGATGCCGATGGAGACGCTGCGGGAGCTGAGCGCGGGCTGGAGCGCGAGGGCGCGCGGCAGCTGGAGCAGCTGCTCGATGGTGTTTCACGTGAAACACCATCATCGCGTCACGGACAACAGCCCAGCGCGGGTTGGCGTTTCACGTGAAACAACGCTGCTTCACACACACGTGGGGTCGTGTTTCACGTGAAACACGACCCCACAGCCACAACTTCATCGAGGCAATGGCACGCCTTAGCGCGCGACCACCTCGTCCCACGCCGCGCCCGCCGCCAGAGCCGCGCCCTCGGCATCCACCGACACCCCCAGCGCACGCAGCGCGCCCGCCAGCGCCACCAACGAGGCCGTGACCACCGCCCGGTCGGCCGCGCGGCCATAGTGGTTCACCCGGATCATCTCCTTGGCCAGCGCGCCCGCCACAGCCTGCACCGGCACCGTCGCGTCCACCGCGAGCGCAGCGGTCACGACCTCCCGGGCGTCCACTCCCTCAGGGGCACGGAGGGTGGTCGCCACCGGCGCCGCGTCCTCGTCACGCACGACGTACGGAGCGAGCCCACCCAGCGCCTGCACACCGGCCCGGGTCGCCACGGCCGCCGCCCGGTGCCGGGTGATGACCGCATCCAGCCCCTCGGCGTCGATACGGTCCGCTGCCTGCTCCAGGGCGAGCATCTCCAGCTGCGCCGGAGCGTGCGGCAGCGCGGTGCGTCCACCGTCGATCCAGCGCTCCTTCCAGTCCAGCAACGAGAGATACGAGCGCCGCGGAGCCTGCTCGTTGGCGGCGATCCGCTCCCACGCACGGGCGCTGACCGACGCCACGGACACCCCGGCGGGCCCGGCCATCGCCTTCTGGCCGCCGATGACACACAGGTCCACGCCCCACTCATCGGTCAGCAGCGGCTCTGCGCCCACCGATGCGACCGCGTCCAGCATCAGCAGCGCGCCGTGCTCGCGCACCACCGCGCCGATTTCCGCGACGGGGTTGGTGTTGCCGGTGGCCGCCTCGGCATGCACCAGGCTCACAAAGTCGATCTCGGGGTGCTCCTGCAGCGCGTCCGCGACCTGCTGCGGGTCGACCGCGCCCGTGAACGGCGCGGTGAGGGTGACCACCTCGGCGCCGCAGGAGCGCAGCCAGCCGCCGAAGGTCTCACCGTACGGGCCGGTGATGATGTTGAGCGCGGTGCTGCCGGGCCGTACTGCCGAACGGATGCAGGCCTCCAGGGGCAGCAGCGCCTCGCCCTGCATCGCCACGACATCGCAGCGGGTGCGCATCAGCGCGGCGACCTTGTCCTCGATCCGCGCGAAGTGAGCCGCGGTGAGCGGCGGCAGGTCGAGCAGTTCCGGAGCGGCGGAGTTCGCGGTCGGGTCAGACACGGCAGTCACAGGGCCTTCCAGCGGTAGCGAGCCGCCTCGGCGCGGCTCCTGACGTCTGGCTCGACTGTACGTCCGAGGCCCGCGCCCTCGTCGTACGGGCCTCGCGCCTCCGCCGTACCGGCCTCACACCCGCCAACCCTCCGGATCCACCCCGCCGGGCACCGGATCCGACGGCTCGTACGGCCCGCGGGTGAACACGAAGGTGCCCAGATCCAGATGGCTGACCGAACCGTCCCGGTCCCGCACCACCCTCAGCGTCTCGCCCGCGTAATAGCCGTCCAGCCCTGTCCAGGTGCCGTCCTCCTCGGCCCGGAAGCGGGAGGCTCGCCCCGCCGCGGACAGCGGTGCGAGCTCCAGCCCGCGCTCGGCCCGCAGCCGCAACGTGTGCGGGTTCGCGCCCCAGTACCAGGGGCCGGTGAGCGCCAGCAGCTCCTGATCCAGCGGTCCGGGCATCGGACGCCAGGGCTCGGGAATCCGCGGCTCGTGCTCGATCACGATCCCGGTGAGATCGGCGGCGATGGCCGGGACCGCCGGGCCCGAAGTGCAGTTGGCGAGCACGATCCCGGCGACGTCCTCCTCGACATCGGCCCACAGCGTCGCCAGGAACCCGGGCATCGAGCCGGTGTGCCCGACCAGCGTCCGCCCTTCCCACCGTACGAGCTGGAGCCCCAGCCCGTACCCCGCGTCCCATGCCCGCCCGCCCGGCGGCACCGCCGGCGTCCGCATCTCGGCCAGCGTCGCCGCGCTCAGGACCCGCTCATCGCCCCGCAGCAGGAACGCCGCCCACCGGCCCAGGTCCTCAGCCGTCGACCACAACTGCCCTGCCGGGCCCATCAGTCCGGTGTCCTCGGACGGTTCGGGCAGCATGGCATCGGCCCACGGATGTACCGCCCAGCCGCCCGCGTGCGGCATCTCCGGCCGCAGCGCCGTACGTCGCATGCCCAGTGGTTCCAGCACCTCGCGCCGCAGCACCTCGCCCCACGGCGTACCGCCACGCAGCCGTTCGACCAGCGCGCCGAGCAGCGCATAACCGGTGTTGGAGTAGTGGTGCTGCCGCCCGACGGGGAGCCGCTGCGGCCGCTCACCGTACAGATCGGCCGGCTCGGGCCGCAGCTCGCCCGCGGTCCGTTCCCACCACGGCCCCCGGGGCTCGGCCGCCAGCCCTGAACTGTGCGAGAGCAGTTGAGCGATCGTCGCGTCGGGCACCGCAGTGCCCTCCAGATGCCTGCCGACCGGGTCGTCGAGTCCCAGCAGACCTTCGTCCCGCAGCCTCAGCACCTGCACGGCGACAAAGGTCTTGGTGATCGAACCGATCCGGTACTGCACATCACCGTGCGGTACCTCCCCGTCCACCGAGCTCCGGGCGCCCGTCCACACCGCTCGGCCGTCGCGCACCACGACGCCCATCATCGAAGGCGCCCGCCCCTCGGCCTGTCCGACCGCCAGCCTCCGCAGCAACGCCCGCCGCGTCTGCGGCAGCAGCTCCGGGCACGCTTCAGGCGTGTCAGCCACCCGCGGCTCGGGTCCGTCCGGATCGAGGCGGACCGGATCGGGGCCGGCCGGATCGGGCTCACTCGCCCAGGGCTTGGCCGCCTCGGGCTCGTGGGACTCCGCGGACTGTGTGATGGTCATTGCGCTCCTCGACGGCAGATCCGACTGAGCCGGTCCAGTTCAGCCGGTCCAGTCAGGCGATCCAGTTCAACCGGATCCGGTTCAGGTGATCCAGTTCAGGCGATCAGCTTCGCCGCTCCCGTCCGATCGATCCAGCGGAATTGCCCCAGCGCCAAGGATCAAGCTCCATCGCGCCTGCTCGGCCGTGGCGACTAGCGCGCCCCTGCCCCGCCGCGTCACCGCAGCGCCGCCGCCCCGATCACCGCCCCCAGCTCGGTCTGCTCGTCCTCCGGCAGCCAGCGCGCCGCATGCACCGAGTGCAGCGCGGTCCGCAGCCGCATACGGTCCTCGTCCGTGCCGAGGTATCCGAGATAGGCCGGGAGCGTCAGCCCCAGCGCCTTGAGATCCGCCCGCGCGCACCATCGCGACAGCAGCTCCCGGACCCGCCCATCGACGGCCTCATCGAGGTCCCGCCGCGCCGCGTCCACGCCGGCTGCGCCCCCATCCACGGATACGTCGCCGGCCACCGCGGAAGCCGTACCGCGCAAGCCCTCCGTACCCCGCAAGCCCTCCGCGATCGCGAACCGGTTCCAGTCGCCGTACCGACCGTCGGGTGCGTCGGTCACCCGCTCCGCGGCCCGCACGAAGTACGCATGCGCCAGCGCAGGTTGACCAAGCTTGCGGTAGGCCTGCCCCATGTTCACGTACAGCGACGGATAGAACGCCCGTACCCGCTCGTCCCCCACCCGGTCGGCGCGGTCCAGACACTCCTGGTTCCAACGCAGCGTCTCTTCGGGCGAGTTCTGGTGCCGCGCGAGATAGTGCGCGGCGATGCACGCCTCGTAGTCGTCGGCAGCAATGTCCCAGGCCTGCTGGAAGAGTCCGCGCGCCACCTCGGCCCGCCCCTCCGCCTCGGCCTGCATCCCTTCCACGCACAACCGCACCACCGGCAGTTCCGGATCCACCGTCCCGCTCCCCTCATCAGCCATCGGTGTTCAGTCCTCGGGCAGCTGCCTCAGCCGTGCCGTCATCGCAGCCAACGGCGCGCCGGGCGTCGAACCGCTCGTCGGCGGCGCACTCACGCACCGGCATCACCAGCGTCGTGAAACTTCCCTGGTCGGCGGAGCGGACCACGACGGGCTGGTCCGCCGAAGCGATCTCCAGCAGCGCATCCGGCCCCACTCCGGCCTCCAGCGCCGGCACAAGCACGGCCGGATCGAAGGCGATCCGCAGCCCCGGGCCCGTACGAACCGCCCGTAGCCGGACGACCTCCCGGCCGCCACCCGCCACCTCCAGCACCCGCCCGGTCTCGCCCCCACCGACGTATCGGTCCCCGTCCCCGTCCCCGTCCTCGTCCCCGCCCCTCACAGCAACCGCCAACGACACCACCCCCGCCCGCCCCGCCACCGCATCCCGCAGCCCCACCCGATCGACGATGACCCGATGCCGCCCGGCCTCCAGGCCCTCCAGCACCAGCCCGTAATCCGGAAACCTCCCGGATGCCCCGTCACCGCTCCGCCCGCCACCACCGACGCCCGCCGGCACCTCCCGGCAATCCGCCCCGCTCCGCAGCCGAACCCCCGCCATCTCCGCCTCCCTCTCCCCCTCCATCTCCCTCTCCCCCTCGCACTCGCACTCGCACTCCACGTCCACGAACACCTGCCGTACGGCCCACTCCGCCAGGCTCCGCGCCGTCTCCGCGGCGATCAGCACATGCCGCGTTCCGCCCTCGAAGACCGTCGGCCGCAGCACCCGCACCGCCAGCCGATAGCGGTCCGTGGCCACCAGCCGCAGCTCGCCGTCGATGAGTTCGAGCAGCACACAGCCCAGCACCGGAAACTCCTCCCGGGCCGCCCCGGCCGCGACCGCCGGCGCCACCTGCCGTATCGCACTGGCGAGTTCGGCACCGCCCACCCGCGCCCGCACCCAGGCCCCGCGGCACTCCGCGGCACCGGCCGCCTCCCGCAGGAACCCCTCCACCACCGCCCGCGCTTCGTCCGCCGTCCGCCGCGTCCGTTCCAGGTGAGCCCGCAGTACGTCATGTGCCGCGTCCCGTGGTCCGTCCAGCACCACGCCGACATCCACCAGCGGCAGGCCCGCCGCACGCAACTCCCGCAGCCGCACCGCCCGTGCCGCCTGCCCCGCCGCGTAGTGCCGGTACCCCGTCACGGCATCCACCCGGGCCGGCCGCAGCACCCCGCAGTCGTCGTAGAACCGCAGGGCACTCGGCGCCAGCCCCACCCGCCGGGCAAACGCGCCGATGCTCAACAGCTCTTCGGTGTCGTCCATGGACGCGATTGTGGAGCTTCAAGCAACCTGAAGGTCAAAGCCCCTGGCTACCCACCGGCAAGGCCACTGTTCAACCGGCGCTGCCTCAGGCGGTCAGCGCCGCACCGCTCCGGAACGTCCGCCGGTACGCCTGCGGTGACACACCCACCGCGCCGTGCAGATGCTGGCGCAGCGAGGTCCCGGTGCCGAAGCCCGCGTGATGGGCGACAAGGTCGATCGGCCAGTCGGTGGTTTCCAGCAGATGGCGGGCGCGTTCGATGCGCTGTCCGGCGAGCCACTGGCCGGGGCTCATACCGACCTCGTCGCGGAATCGCCGGGTGAGGGTACGCACGCTGACCCGGGCGTGCGCGGCGAGGGCGGACAAGGTGAGCGGCTCGTCGAGGCGCTCCAGGGCCCAGGCGCGGGTGGCCGCGGTGCCACCCGTCGACGGTTCGGGAACGGGCTGCCGGATGAACTGGGCCTGCCCGCCGTCCCGCCAGGGCGGCACCACACACGAGCGCGCCACGTCATTGGCGACGGCGCTGCCGTGGTCGCGGCGCACGATGTGCACGCAGACGTCCACCCCCGCGGCCACTCCGGCGGAGGTGAGCACATCGCCGTCGTCGACGAACAGCACATTGGGGTCGACACGGACGGTCGTGAACAGCCGTTGCAGCTGTGCGGCCTCCCGCCAGTGCGTGGTGGCCGGCCGGTGATCGAGCAGTCCGGCCGCGGCCAGGACGAAAGTGCCGGTGCAGATGGCCACCATCCGGGTGCCGGGCCGTATGTGCTCCAGCGCCTTGCGCAGTTCGTCGGGCAGCTGACCGTGCTCGCGGATCGCGCCCAGCGCGTGCGACGGCGGGATGACGACGGTGTCCACGCTCGCGAGTACGGAGGCGTCCTCGGCGACGGCGATGTCGTAGTCGGCCTCGGCACGCACCGTACGCCCGTCCAGGCTGCAGGTGATGACGGAGTAGAGCGGCTCCCCGGTGGCGCTGCGCGCGGCGCCGAAGATCCGCGCGGGGATCCCCAGCTCGAAGGGGACGACACCGTCCAGGGCGAGGACACCGACGCGATGCATGACCTGATTCTTTCAAACGTTGGCCATCAGGACACCGCCGGACGCCTCGCCGCCGCGGAAAGCTGACAGCACCCCGGGAAACGCGCCTGACAAGCAGCGCATCAGCCCGATATCAGCCGTACGCACCATCGTCCGCACCGTATGAAGGAGACGCCATGTCCCAGAGCCGAGCCCCGCAGATGCGCGCCGTCAGCCAGGACACCGCCGGAGGCCCCGACGTCCTCAAGGTGATCACGACCGACCGGCCGGTGCCCGGACCGACGGAGATCCTGGTCCGGGTGCACGCCGCAGGCGTCAATCCGGCCGACTGGAAGACACGCGCCCGCGGCGCGTTCGCCAGCGGCATCAAGCCGCCGTTCACCCTGGGCTTTGACGTTTCCGGTGTGGTCGAGGCGGTCGGCCCCGGCGTGACCCTCTTCGCGCCGGGCGACCGGGTCTTCGGCATGCCCCGCTTCCCCCACCCCGCCGGGGCCTACGCCGAGTACGTCACCGCCCCGGCCCGCCACTTCGCCCTGCTGCCGGCGGGCCTGGACCACGTCCAGGGCGCCGCCGTCCCGCTGGCGGCACTGACCGCCTGGCAGGCCCTGGTCGACACCGCGGACGTCCAGCCCGGTGCGCGGGTGCTGATCCATGCCGCGGCCGGCGGGGTCGGTCACCTGGCCGTGCAGATCGCCAAGTCCCGTGGCGCCTACGTCATCGGCACCGCCCGGCAGGCCAAGCACGACTTCCTGCGGGGCCTGGGTGCCGATGAACTCATCGACTACACACAGCAGGATTTTGCGGCGGCGGTCCGCGACGTCGACATCGTTGTCGACTCCATCGGCGGCGACTACTGGGCCCGTTCGCTGCATACCCTGCGCCCCGGCAGCACGCTGGTCTCCATCCTGCCGCTGGACGACACCTTCCCGGCCGCGCAGGCGCGTGCGGCGCAGGTACGCGCGGTGTTCATGCTCGTCGAGCCCGACCAGGCCGGTATGCGCGCCGTCGCCGACCTGTTGGACAGCGGAAAACTGCAGGTCACCGTTGATGCCGTCGTCCCGCTCGAGGAGGCGGCAAAGGCACATGCGCTCGGTGAGACCGGCCGCACCACCGGCAAGATCGTCCTGACGGTCGCTCCCTGACGGGCCAACTCCCTGGCCACGTCTGCCGCGTAATCAGCCGGACCGTTGAGCACGCATATAACCCTCAAGGCCGGCACCCCGGCGGGCACGCCGAACAAGCCGAGGAGGAAGATGGCTACATGGCAAATACCGCAGGGGCAAAGGCAGTTGTCATAGGGATCGGTGCTCTCGGCGTGATCACAGCACTCGCCGTGCTGTGGGTCCTCAGCTGGTGCGCGTGCATTGCGTTCGGCTGGCCACCTCTGGTGCCCTGACAGGCCACCGGCGCCGGCAGCGGTTCGCATCCCCCGGCTGAGACGGGGACCGGCGGCTCCGCTCAGGTCTGCGCCATATCCACAAACCGTGAGTAGTGCCCCTGGAACGCCACCGTGATCGTCGCCGTAGGGCCGTTACGGTGCTTGGCCACGATCAGGTCGGCCTCGCCTGCGCGGGGGGACTCCTTCTCGTAGGCGTCCTCGCGGTGCAGCAGGATGACCATGTCGGCGTCCTGCTCGATCGAACCGGATTCACGCAGGTCGGAGACCATCGGCTTCTTGTCCGTGCGCTGCTCCGGGCCACGGTTCAGCTGGGAGAGCGCGATGACCGGGAGCTCCAGCTCCTTCGCCAGCAGCTTGAGGTTTCGGGACATGTCCGAGACCTCCTGCTGGCGGCTCTCGGCGCGCTTCGAGCCGCCGGACTGCATCAGCTGCAGATAGTCGATGACCACCAGCTTCAGGTCATTGCGCTGCTTGAGCCGGCGGCACTTCGCGCGGATCTCCATCATCGACAGGTTCGGCGAATCGTCGATGTACAACGGCGCGGCGGAGACATCCGGCATCCGGCGCGCCAGCCGCGTCCAGTCCTCGTCCGTCATGCTGCCGGAGCGCATGTGATGCAGCGCCACCCGGGCCTCGGCGGACAGCAGACGCATCGCGATCTCGTTGCGCCCCATTTCGAGGGAGAAGATCACGCTGGGCAGATTGCTCTTGATCGAGCAGGCGCGCGCGAAGTCCAGCGCGAGGGTCGACTTACCCATGGCGGGACGGGCCGCGATGACGATCATCTGGCCCGGGTGCAGGCCGTTCGTCAGGGAATCCAGGTCCGTGAAGCCGGTGGGCACGCCCGTCATCTGGCCCTGGCGGGAGCCGATCGCCTCGATCTCGTCGAGGGCGCCCTCCATGATGTCGCCGAGCGGTAGGTAGTCCTCGCTGGTCCGCTGCTCGGTGACGGCGTAGATCTCCGCCTGGGCGCTGTTGACGATCTCGTCGACATCGCCGTCCGCGGCGTATCCCATCTGCGTGATACGCGTGCCTGCCTCGACCAGCCGGCGCAGCACGGCGCGCTCATGGACGATCTCGGCGTAGTACTCGGCGTTCGCCGCCGTCGGTACGGACTGGACGAGGGTGTGCAGATACGAGGCGCCGCCGACCCGTCCGATCTCGCCGCGCTTGGTCAGCTCCGCGGCGATGGTGATGGGGTCGGCCGGCTCGCCCTTGGCGTACAGGTCGAGGATCGCCTGGAAGACCAGCTCATGGGCGGGGCGGTAGAAGTCGTCGCCCTTGAGGACCTCGACGACGTCCGCGATCGCGTCCTTGGACAGCAGCATGCCGCCGAGCACGGACTGCTCGGCGTCCAGGTCCTGCGGGGGGACCCGCTCGAAGCCGCCGGCCCAGGAGCCACCGTCGTCGTCGCGGTCCTGTCTGTCGCCGCGGCCGCGGCCCTTGCCCTCGCCCCGGCGGGAGCGGGCGGCCGGCAGCAGGTCGCTGGGACCGGAGTCCGCCCAGGGGTCCTCCATGGGCTCGGGAATGCTCACCCCGGCACCTCCTCCCGTCCGCGGCGCGGACCTTGCTGTGCTGTTCTTTCTTACGGCACAGCTCTGACAATCGAGACGCCCGACTCCGGTTACGGCGCGTCGAGTTCGGACGACTTCTCAGGTCGGAACAGGCTGCGGGTGCCGGACCACGGTAGGCCCGTGGGCACCGTCCGCCAATCTGGTTATCCACAGGCCATGTGGATGACTGCCCTACAGCTGTGGAGAAGTCCCCAGATCCTGTGCACGGCACGGGGGAAACTTCTGTGGACAAGCACACAATTACGCCGCCCTCACGTCTCTGACCTGCGACTTTCTCATCCATAGCCTGTGGGGGAGAAAAACTTCTGCCACTGATCCAAGATCACGACAAACGGCGCGGAGAAGGCGACTCCACACAGCACAAAGTAAGGACCGCAAAGGGTTTGCATCTCTTACCTGTGGAAGATTAGATTGAGTGCATGACACAGGCTCCCGCGACCACGCGGCGCATCGACCGCCGCCACGACCGCGAGATCATCGCCCTTGCCCTCCCCGCCTTCGGCTCACTGGTCGCGGAACCCCTCTTCGTCATGGTCGACAGCGCCGTCATCGGCCACCTCGGCACCCCTCAGCTCGCCGGCCTCGGTGTCGCCGCCGCGCTGCTGACCACCGCCGTCTCCGTCTTCGTCTTCCTCGCCTACGCCACCACCGCCGCGGTCGCCCGCAGGGTCGGCGCCGGCGAACTCTCCGCCGCCATCCGCCAGGGCATGGACGGCATCTGGCTCGCCCTGCTGCTCGGCGCCGCGGTCATCGTGGCCGTGCTGCCCAGCGCCCCCTGGCTCGTCGAAGCCTTCGGCGCCTCCAGCACCGCCGCTCCGTACGCCACGAGCTATCTGCGCATCAGCGCGCTCGGCATACCCGCGATGCTCGTCGTGCTGGCCGCCACCGGCGTGCTCCGCGGCCTCCAGGACACCAAGACCCCGCTGTACGTCGCCATCGGCGGATTCTCCGCCAACGCCGCACTCAACATCGGCCTGGTCTACGGCGCCGGTCTCGGCATCGCGGGCTCCGCCTGGGGCACGGTCATCGCCCAGTGCGGCATGGCCGCCGTCTACCTCGCCGTGGTGATCCGCGGTGCACGACGGCACGGCGCCTCACTACGCCCCGACGCCGCGGGGATCCGCGCCTCGGCCCAGGCCGGCGTCCCGCTGCTGGTCCGTACGCTCTCGCTGCGCGCTGTTCTCATGATCGCCACCGCCGTGGCCGCCCGGCTCGGCGACGCCGAGATCGCCGCCCACCAGATCGTGCTCACGCTGTGGTCCCTGCTGGCCTTCGCCCTGGACTCCATAGCCATCGCCGGGCAGGCCATCATAGGCCGCTACCTCGGAGCGGAGGACCGTGACGGCGCCAAGGCCGCCTGCCGCCGCATGGTCCAGTGGGGCATCGCCTCCGGCGTCGTCCTCGGTGTGCTGGTCGTGCTCGCCCGCCCGCTGTTCATCCCCCTGTTCACTTCCGACCCCGCCGTGCGCGGTCCGCTGCTGACCACGCTCCTGGTCGTGGCCGTGACCCAGCCCGTCTCCGGCATCGTCTTCATCCTCGACGGCGTGCTGATGGGCGCGGGGGACGGCCCGTATCTCGCCTGGGCGATGGTGGCGACCCTGGCCCTGTTCGCGCCGGCCGCGCTGGCCGTGCCGGCGCTCGGCGGCGGACTGGTGGCCCTTTGGTGGGCAATGACCCTAATGATGACCGTACGCATGCTGACCCTGTGGCTGCGTACCCGCTCGGGCCGGTGGATTGTGACCGGAGCCTCCCGCTGAAGCACCTCCCGCAACACGCAACGCGTGTCGATAATGACCGTGTGCGCTCGCTTGCCAGGAAGTCCGTGCTGCCCCTGACGTTCACCGTCGTCATGGCCGCTGCCGTGGTCGGCTACGCCTCGGAGCAAACCGATACGAGCAGTGGCGGCGGCGGCCGCAGCAGCTTCGGCAAATCCGGCGAGGCCGGCGGCCAGGATCCCCAGGACCAGGACCCCTCCGCCACGGCCCCGGCCGATGACGGCAATGCGTACACCCCGCGCAGAACCGAGCAGAACGCCCGGGTCGGCGCGGTCTTCGAGAAGGACGACTCCGGCGATCACTTCTGCACCGCGAGCGTGGTGCAGAGTCCGGGCCGGAACATGCTCATCACCGCGGCGCACTGTGCTTACGACAGCGACGCCAGGAGCACGGTCAACGACCTCGTCTTCGCCCCCGACTACCGCAACGGCGAGGAGCCCACCGGCCTGTGGAAGGTCAAGAAGGTGATCGTCGACGACCGCTGGGCCAAGTCGCAGGACGAGGATCTCGACGTCGCCTTCCTCATACTCGACAAGAAGAAGGGCAAGCAGGTCCAGGACGTCCTGGGCGGCAACACCCTCGGCATCGACCGTGGCTTCGACAACGAAGTCAAGATCACCGGCTATCCCACCAGCCGCAATACCCCGATCTCCTGCCAGAACCGCACCACGAAGTTCAGCGACACCCAGCTGCGTGTCCAGTGCACCGACTTCGAGGGCGGTACGAGCGGCAGCCCTTGGCTGGCCGACTACGACCCCAAGAGCCACACCGGCACGGTCATCGGTGTCCTGGGCGGCCATGAAGGCGGCGGCGACGAAGACGATGTCTCCTATGCCGCGTACTTCGACGACGACATCGCCAAGCTCTACAAGCACGCCCAGGACGAGGACTGAGACCGGGCCATCGGCGCCCCCAACACGGCGAAGGGCCGCACCCCGGTGACGGGGTACGGCCCTTCAGCGTTGTCCTGCGATTACGCGGCGACGACCTCGACGCCCAGCTTCGCAACGACCTCGGCGTGCAGACGCACGGAGACCTGGTGCGAGCCCAGGGTCTTGATCGGCGAGCCGAGCTCGACACGACGCTTGTCGACGTCCGGACCACCGGCAGCCTTGATCGCCGAAGCGACGTCGGCCGGGGTGACGGAGCCGAACAGGCGGCCCGCGTCGCCGGCGCGAACGGCCAGCTTCACGTTGACGCCTTCGAGCTTGCCCTTGACCTCGTTGGCCTGCTCGATCGTGGCGATCTCGCGGATCTTGCGACCGCGGCGGATCTGCTCGACGTCCTTCTCGCCACCCTTGGTCCAGCGGATCGCGAAACCGCGCGGGACCAGGTAGTTACGGGCGTATCCGTCCTTGACGTCAACGACGTCGCCGGCGGTGCCGAGGCCGGAGACCTCGTGGGTGAGGATGATCTTCATTAGTCGGTCACCCTTCCCTTATCGCGCGGTGGACGTGTAGGGCAGCAGCGCCATCTCACGGCTGTTCTTCACGGCCGTGGCGACGTCACGCTGGTGCTGAGTGCAGTTGCCGGTGACTCGGCGGGCACGGATCTTGCCGCGGTCGGAGATGAACTTCCGCAGCAGGTTCGTGTCCTTGTAGTCAACGTAGGAGATCTTCTCCTTGCAGAACACGCAAACCTTCTTCTTAGGCTTGCGAGCAGGCGGCTTCGCCATTGTCTCTCTCCAATGAGTTCAAGAAGTTTGTGCTGACGCCCTCAAGGCCCCAGGCCGTTTCACGGCGCTGTTTCACGTGAAACAACGCGGAATCGGGCCCGCTGTAGGACCTAGAAGGGCGGCTCGTCCGAGTAGCCACCGCCGGAGCTACCGCCCCAGCCACCGCCGCCGCCACCACCCTGCTGGCCACCGCCGGCAGGACCGCCGGTCGCCCACGGGTCATCGGCAGGAGCAGCGCCGCCGCCCTGCTGACCGCCGCCGGAGCCGCCGCCCCAGCCGCCGCCACCCTGGCCGCCGCCCTGCTGACCGC
This sequence comes from Streptomyces inhibens, assembly GCF_003389455.1. Classification (GTDB taxonomy): domain Bacteria; phylum Actinomycetota; class Actinomycetes; order Streptomycetales; family Streptomycetaceae; genus Streptomyces; species Streptomyces inhibens. The sequence goes on from NZ_QUAC01000137.1 coordinate 88,878, forward strand.
CGCCGAAGCCGCCGCCGCCCTGGCCACCGCGACCACTGGTCTTGGTGATCTTGGCCGTGGCGTTCTTCAGGCTCGCGCCCACTTCCTCGACGTCGAGCTCGTAGACCGTGCGCTTCACGCCCTCGCGGTCCTCGTACGACCGCTGCTTGAGGCGGCCCTGGACGACCACGCGGGTACCCCGCGTAAGGGACTCGGCGACGTTCTCCGCCGCCTGACGCCACACCGAGCAGGTCAGGAACAGGCTCTCGCCGTCCTTCCACTCATTGGTCTGACGGTCGAAAGTGCGGGGAGTGGACGCGACGCGGAACTTCGCGACCGCCGCACCGGACGGGGTGAAGCGCAGCTCGGGGTCGTCGACAAGATTGCCGACAACCGTGATGACGGTCTCGCCTGCCATTAGGGGAACCTCTCGGCGGGTGTGCTGCTGGCTGCTGGTGTTGCTGCTACTCGAACCCGGTTACCGCTGGGCGCTTGCGCGCTCAGTGGGTCTCGGGACGGAGGACCTTGGTCCGGAGGACCGACTCATTCAGGTTCATCTGACGGTCGAGCTCCTTGACGACCGCAGGCTCGGCCTGCAGGTCGATGACCGAGTAGATGCCCTCGGGCTTCTTCTTGATCTCGTAAGAGAGACGACGACGGCCCCAGGTGTCGACCTTCTCGACCTTTCCGTTGCCCTCACGGACGACGGAGAGGAAGTTCTCGATCAGCGGGGAGACAGCGCGCTCCTCGAGATCGGGGTCGAGGATGACCATCACCTCGTAGTGACGCATGTGGAACCCACCTCCTTTGGACTCAGCGGCCACGGTCGTTCCGTGGCAGGAGGGTCATATGCGTTCCGCGCCGAGCCCGGCCGGCCATCCGGACAGACATAGGCGCAGACCGTACAGAGTACCTGCCTGAGGCCTTCCGGTTGAAATCCGGCCGCTGTACCCCCCAATCTGGAACACAACGGGTGTGAGCGGCGTTACAGTGCGCCGCCCTGTCATCGGAGGTTCCGCATGGCACAGGCAGCTAGGACCCAGCGCAATCTGCTCTCGCTTCTCAACAGCGACGGCAGGGACCATCCCGTCGAGAACACCTTTGCCCTTGTGACCGTGGTGCTCGGCGCGATCGCCGCCTTCACCACGCTCTCTCCCAGTCTGCACCTGGTCAGTTCCTGGGTCGGCCTGATCGGAATCGGCACCGGCCTGTGGGGCCAGTTCATCTCGTCGACGACAGGCGAACGCTTCCTGTTGATCATCGGGCTCGGGGCAGCGGCCTTTGGCTTCTACCTCGGCCTGGCACACGGCGGCCTCTGGGGCGGTGTCATCGGCTAGCCGATGCGGCATACGGGGTCCAGCCCGTATGGCCCAGACGGGGCGCTCCCCGGTCACAGTAGGCTTCGGCGCGAGAGCCGGAGCCCCGACCAAGGGGACACACCTGCCGAGGAGCGCCCCGCATGAGCCTGACCCTGAGGACCATTAGCCGAGAGCAGCATCTGGCATACATCCAGAGCCTGCCCGCGGCGAGCCACATGCAGGTCCCTGCCTGGGCTGACGTCAAGGCCGAATGGCGTTCGGAGAGCCTGGGCTGGTTCGACGCGAGCGGCGAGCTGGTCGGCGCCGGCCTGGTGCTCTACCGCCAGGTGCCCAAGGTCAAGCGCTATCTCGCGTACCTCCCCGAGGGCCCGGTCATCAACTGGTACGCGCCGAATCTGGAGGACTGGCTGCAGCCGATGCTCGCGCATCTCAAGCAGCAGGGTGCCTTCACCGTGAAGATGGGCCCGCCCGTCATCATCCGCCGCTGGGACTCCACGGCGATCAAGGCCGGCATCCAGAACCCCGACGTCAAGCGGCTGCGGGACGTCGAGGCGACCCACATCGAGCCGCGTGCCTTCGAGGTGGCCGACAAACTGCGCCGCATGGGCTGGCAGCAGGGCGAGGACGGCGGCGCCGGCTTCGCCGACGTACAGCCGCGTTATGTCTTCCAGGTGCCGCTGGCCGACCGCTCGCTGGAAGAGGTCCACAAGGGCTTCAACCAGCTGTGGCGCCGCAACATCAAGAAGGCCGAAAAGGCCGGCGTCGAGGTCGTCCAGGGCGGCTACGACGACCTGGCCGAGTGGCAGCGCCTCTACGAGATCACCGCGGAGCGCGACCACTTCCGGCCGCGTCCGCTCGGCTACTTCCAGCGCATGTGGACGGCGCTCAACGCCGAGGACCCCAACCGCATGCGGCTGTACTTCGCCCGCCACGACGGCGTGAACCTGTCGGCGGCAACGATGCTCGTCGTCGGCGGGCACGTCTGGTACTCCTACGGAGCCTCGGACAACATCGGCCGCGAGGTCCGGCCCTCCAACGCGATGCAGTGGAAGATGCTGCAGGACTCCTACGCGCTCGGCGCCACGGTCTACGACCTCCGCGGCATCAGCGACTCCCTCGACGAGAACGACCACCTCTTCGGCCTGATCCAGTTCAAGGTCGGCACGGGTGGGCAGGCAGCGGAGTACCTCGGCGAGTGGGACTTCCCGCTCAACAAGCTGCTGCACAAGGCGTTCGACCTCTACATGGCGCGCCGCTGACCGCTCCACCGCACCGTTCGTACTCCTGACACACCCCAGCCACGAGAAAGGTTCCGGGCCCGGCCATGGCGCTCACCCTCTACGTCGACACCGCGCGCTGGCGGGCGCATCAGCAGAGCGTTCTCCAGCAGTTCCCCGGGCTGGTCCCGGTCTGCAAAGGCAACGGTTACGGCTTCGGCCATGAGCGCCTCGCCGAAGAGGCAACCCGCCTGGGTGCCGACATCCTCGCGGTCGGGACGACCTACGAAGCGGCCCGTATCAAGGACTTCTTCAGCGGCGACCTGCTCGTCCTGACCCCGTTCCGCCACGGCGAGGAGCCGGTGCCGCTGCCCGACCGGGCGATCCGCTCGGTCTCCTCTGTCGAGGGCGTGGGCGGCCTGGTCGGCGCCCGGGTCGTCATCGAGGTCATGAGCAGCATGAAGCGCCACGGCGTCAAGCCGGAGGACCTGCCGAAGCTGGCCGCGGCCATCGAGGATGTCCGGCTCGAAGGCTTCGCGATGCACCTGCCGCTGGACCGCGCCGACGGGTCCGACGCGGTCGACGAGGTCATCGGCTGGATGGACCAGCTCCGCAACGCCCGTCTCCCGCTGCACACGATGTTCGTCAGCCACCTCAAGGCCGATGAACTCGCCCGTCTCCAGCAGCAGTTCCCGCAGACCCGCTTCCGCGCGCGGATCGGTACGCGGCTGTGGCTCGGCGACCACGAGGCCACCGAGTACCGCGGCTCGGTGCTCGACGTCACCCGCGTCGCCAAGGGCGAGCGCTTCGGCTACCGCCAGCAGAAGGCGGCCTCCGACGGCTATCTCGTCGTGGTGGCCGGCGGCACCTCGCACGGCGTCGGCCTGGAGTCGCCCAAGGCGCTGCACGGTGTGATGCCGCGCGCCAAGGGCGTGGCCCGGGCCGGCCTGGCGACCGTCAACCGCAATCTCGCCCCGTACGTCTGGGCCGGGAAGCAGCGCTGGTTCGCGGAACCCCCGCACATGCAGGTGTCGATCCTGTTCGTGCCGGCGGACGCGCCGCAGCCACAGGTCGGTGAGGAACTGGTGGCCCATCTGCGGCACACCACCACCCAGTTCGACCGCGTCGTGGACCGCTGAGGCGGCCTGAGCTCCAGCTCAGCACACACCAAGGGCCCGGTACCGCAGACATCCGCTGCGGCACCGGGCCCGGTGCATGTACGCCGGTGCCGGCTCAGTCCCTTACGGCGCCCCAGCGCACCTGCGGCGCCCCCTCGAACTGCACCGCGTGCTGAGGCCGGTGGTACGTCCGCCCCAGCACGAACGCATCGGGGCTGCGATCCAGAACACCGCCCGACGGATCGTCGTCCCCGTCCCTGCGGACCACATCGCGCTCCGGCATCAGGATGTCCCGTACGACCACGGCACACACATAGAGCGTGCCCAAGAGGTGCAGCGCGATCGCCAGCTGGTAGCCCTCGGTCGGCAGCCCCTGGTGCTTGTCGCCGTTGCCTGTGTAGGCGAGGTACATCCAGATCCCCAGGAAGTACATGACCTCGCAGCCCTGCCAGATCAGGAAGTCCCGCCAGCGCGGCCGGGCCAGCGCGGCGAGCGGGGTCAACCACAGGACGTACTGCGGCGAGTAGACCTTGTTGGTGAGGATGAACAGCGCGACGACGAGAAATGCGAGCTGCGCAAAGCGCGGCCGGCGCGGCGCGTAGAGGGTCAGCAGGCCGATGGCGCCACAGCCCAGGATCATCAGCAGCGTGGCGTAGGTGTTCGCGTTCTCCAGGGGGTTCCCGGTGCGCTGCGAGATCAGCAGCCAGATCGAGCCGAAGTCGATGGGCCGCTCCTGGCTGAAGGTGTAGAACTTCGCCCAGCCCTCCCGGATGTGGAACCCCGACGCATTGTGCGTGATCATCACCGGCAGGTTCACCACCAGCCAGGACACCACGGCACCGGCCACCGCCTTGCCGTACGCGCGCCAGGCTCCCGCGCGCCAGCACAACACCAGCAGCGGGCCCAGCAACAGCGCCGGGTACAGCTTCGCCGCGGTCGCCAGCCCGATCAGAACACCGGCCGCCAGCGGACGGCTGCGTGACCACATCAGCATTCCGGCGGCGGTCAGGGCGATCGCCAGCAGGTCCCAGTTGATGGTGGCGGTGAGGGCGAACGCGGGGGCCAGGGCGACGAGGAGGCCGTCCCAGGGGCGTCGGCGGTGGGTACGGGTGACACACACCGCGATGACGGCGGCGCAGATCATCAGCATGCCGGCGTTGACCAGCCAGTAGATCTGCTCACGGTGCTGGATCGCCCCGCCGTGCGGGGTCATCCAGGAGGCGACCTCCATGAAGACACCGGTCAGCACGGGGTATTCGAGATACTCCATATCGCCGGGCAGCCGGTCGAAATACGGGATCAGTCCCTCGGCGAAGCCCCGCCCCGCATAAAGATGGGGGATGTCGGAGTAGCAGGCGTGGGTGTACTGGCTCGTGGCGCCGAAGAACCAGCCGCCGTTGTAACAGGGCAGCTTCTGCACCATGCCGAGCGCGAACATGCCGATGGCCACGAGCGCGATGACCCGCACCGGCGTCAGCCAGCTCGTCCCGAGCAGTGCGCGTCGGCCGATCGGCCCTCCGATCAGCTCGCTGCCGGCCGCCGACACCTCATCCCGCTTCGTCGGCCGTACCGGCTCGTCCCGTCGCACGCTCGTCATGGCCCCATCCTGCCGTACACCCCTGGGCAGAACATGGCGAAGCCCCTGTCCGACTTGCCGGACAGGGGCTTCGTCGCTCGATGTTTCACGTGAAACGGTCAGCGTTTCACGTGAAACATCGGCGGTCCTTACGAACCGGTCGGGCCGCCGAACAGGCCACCATTGCCGCCGTTGCCATTGCCATTGCTGCCGCCGTTACCGCCCGGGTCCGGGGTAGGACTGGTACCTCCCGTACTACCGCCGGGATCGCCCCCGGTGCCCCCATTGGTCGCCCCACCGGTGTCCTGGCATCGGGGGTCCCACTTGGAGCAGGTCGCGGTCGGGCTCGGGCTCGTCGAGTTCGTCGGGGAAGCGGACTCGCTGGGGGTCTCCGACGGAGTCTCCGAAGGTGTGTCCGACGGCGTCGGAGTCGGCGTCGGAGACGGCATGCCTGCCTCATCCATCCGCTGCCCGATGGACGTGGCGGGCGGGAAGGGCACCCCTTCGACCCCGTTCATCGCCTGCAGCATGTACTCCGTCCACACCTCGGTGGGAAGCGCACCACCGTGGATCGAGTCGAAGCCACCGACACCGTTCATGGACAGCTGACGCGGATTCTGCGCGTCCTCACGGAACATCGTGACGGCCGTCGAAAGCTGCTTGGTGTAGCCGACGAACCAGGCCGACTTGTTCTCGTCGGTGGTGCCGGTCTTGCCTGCCGCCGGCATGCCCAGCCGATTGGCTTCCTTCGCCGTGCCGTTCTTGATGACGTTCTCCAGCACCTTGGTCACATTGTTGGCGATGTTGGAATCCATCGCGGTCTGCTGCTTGGGCTTCTCGAAGCCCGTCAGGTCAACACCCTCCTTGCTGACCTTGGTCACCGAATACGGCTCGACCTTCGTTCCCGACGCCGCAAAGGTCGCATAGGCATCGGCCATACGAATCGCGCTCGGTGTGGAGGTGCCCAGCGCGAACGACGGGTTCAGGTTCTTGTCGAAGCTGGCCGGTGCGATACCCGCGGACTCTGCCATGTCCCGGACCTTGTCCATCCCGACATCCATGCCGAGCTGAACGAATGGCGTGTTGACGGACTGCTCCATCGCCTTGGTCAGAGGGATATAGCCCCAGGGATGGTTACTCTCGTTCTCTTGATAGAAGGGCGAGTTGTCCTTCTTCATGACGTAAGAGCCGTCCGCGTTCTTGACCTTGAGATGGTCATCACCGTTGTAACGACTGTCCGGCGAGACCGCCGTTCCAGGGCTCGCGATGGTGCCGTACTTCATCGCCGCAGCGAGCACGAACGGCTTCCAGGTCGAGCCGACCGGCACACCGAAAGTGTCGGCGTTGTTGCTGAAGTGCCCCTTGTCGTAGCCCTCACCGCCGTACAGGGCGACGATCTTGCCGTCTCCCGGCACCACGGAGGCACCACCGAACTGGACGTATTTGTCCTTCGCGCGCTTCTTTGGGTTGATGTATCGCTTATTGACCTTCTTGACCGCAGCCTCGAGCTGACTGGTCTTCTTCTCGTCGAAGGTCGTCCGGATCGTGTATCCGCCCTTGTCGAACTGCGCCTCGCTGATGCCCCCGTGCTTCAGCACGTACTTCTTCGCGGTGTCCATCATGTAGCCGATCTGACCGCTCTTGCTGGCCACCGGCTTCGGCCTGTTCGGCGTGGGGAACTTCGTGTACTGCGCCCGCTCCTGCTTCGTCATGAGCTTGTTCTCGACTTCGCGGTCGAGGATCCAGGACCACCGCGCCTTGGCACGCTTGGTGTTCTCCGCGACGGAGGCACCCGGGCCCGTACCGCCCGCCGGGTCATACAGGTCGGCACCCTTGAGCACGGTCGCCAGGAAAGCACCCTCACTCGGCTTCAGCTTGCTTGCGTCCTTGCCGTAGTAGGCCTGAGCCGCTGCCTGAATCCCGTAGGCGCCGCGCCCGTAGTAGCTGGTGTTCAGGTACCCCTGAAGGATCTCGTTCTTGTCCATCCGCCAGCCGACCTTGATCGCGATGAACAGTTCCTTGAACTTGCGGTCGAGGGTCTGCTGCTGGCTCAGCATCGCGTTCTTGACGTACTGCTGGGTGATGGTCGATCCACCCTGGGTCTCGCCGCCCTTGGCCATGTTGAGCACGGCACGCGCGATACCCATCGGGTCCACACCCGAGTCCGTCCGGAATGAAGCATTCTCTGCGGCGATCGCCGCATTCTGCATGGAGGTCGGAATTTCGGCGATATTGACGTTCTGCCGGTTTGTCTCACCATCGCGGGCCATGACCTTTCCATTGGCCCAGAGGTAGACGTTGTTCTGCGACTTGGCGGCATCACTCTCGCTCGGGACATGCACCAAGGCCAGCGCTATCCCGGAGGCGCCGACGATCACGCCGAGGAAGGTGACACAGAGGCTGGCCACCTGTTTCCAGGACGGCACAAAGCGTCTCCACCCGATGCGGTTGGCACGCGGGTAGTCGATGAAGCGCTTCTTGGCAGGCTTCCCGCTGCCGCGACCGCGTCCACGACCTCCCTCCGGGCCACCACCGCCACCGCCGCGACGGCCCCCACCACCACGACCGCCGGCGCCACCACCGGTGGCCATGGCTGAGGCATCGGATGCCCGCCGGCGGCCGCCACGCTGGGCGGCTCTGCGAGCCTCGGCCCGCCCACCCAGCTGCGAATCCTGGCCGGACGGTTCGGAGTGCGGGACAGGACCGGCAGCGGAGCCACGCGAAGGGGCGGAACGACGCCCTGGTGGCTGCTGTGCGGCGCGTCGGGCCGCGGCACGTCCGCCACTCTGCGGCTGTGGCGGTTTGCGACGGTGCTCGCTCATGGAACGAATACTCCTCGGGCAGGCGCGCTATCTCGTCGCCTGAAGGCGGCAGTTGTCTTCAGGTCCCCCCGATGCACGACCCGCTCCTGAGGCGCGAGCCGCACTACACCGAGGACGAGGACGCCTGATATCGGCCCACGGTTCCCGGCAGTCTGCATGCCGCACAGACTACGCACCGCCAAAACCTGCCCAGTGTTGAAATTCACTCCAAATCAGTCACGCCGATTAGCACGAATTGGTGATGTGACGCCGTTCACCGTCCCCCCACTTGTTCCACCCAGGTGGCCGTTCTATCGTCTGGATGTATCGAGTCGATACATCAGCACGACATAAAGTACGCACGCGGCCAAGGAGGCGGAGGATGAGCAGACGTTCCGGCATCCTCGAGTTCGCCGTCCTCGGCCTGCTCCGTGAGTCCCCGATGCACGGCTATGAGCTGCGAAAACGGCTCAACACCTCACTCGGTGTCTTCCGTGCGTTCAGCTATGGCACCCTTTACCCCTGCCTCAAGGCGCTGGTCGCAAGCGGCTGGCTCATCGAGGAGACGGACGGCGCCCCGGAGGGCGTTCCCGCTGCGGCTCTGACAGGGCGCCGAGCCAAGATCGTCTACCGATTGACCGCAGCGGGCAAAGAGCACTTCGAGGAGCTGCTCGCCCACTCCGGACCGGATGCATGGGAGGACGAGCACTTCGGCGTCCGCTTCGCATTCTTCGGCCAGACGTCGCGGGACGTGCGGATGCGTGTGCTGGAAGGCCGCCGAAGCCGGCTGGAGGAGCGCCTCGAAAAGATGCGTACCTCCTTGGCCAGGTCCCACGAGCGGCTGGACGACTACACCCTCGAACTACAGCGGCACGGCATGGAATCCGTGGAGCGCGAAGTCCGTTGGTTGAACGACCTCATCGAGAGTGAGCGTGCCGGGCGCGATCAGCGCGCACCGGGTCCCGCAGCGCAGGACAAGAAGAACGAGTCAGGAGATACGGGCGGCCTGCCCCGGCACCGGGGTGGTTCCCGGCCGGATCCGTCCGATGACACCACCACATGAGGCTCTGCTGTGCAGGTCCTCATCGAGAACACAGGGAGCAACCGGAATGGGTTCGGTTCGCGTAGCCATCGTCGGCGTGGGCAACTGCGCCGCCTCGCTGGTACAAGGCGTCGAGTACTACAAGGACGCCGACCCGAAGAGCCGCGTGCCCGGCCTCATGCACGTGCAGTTCGGCGACTACCACGTGCGTGACATCGAGTTCGTGGCTGCCTTCGACGTCGACGCCAAGAAGGTCGGCCTCGACCTCTCGGACGCCATCGGCGCCAGCGAGAACAACACCATCAAGATCTGCGATGTGCCGAACGCCGGCGTGCAGGTCCAGCGCGGCCACACCCTCGACGGCCTGGGCAAGTACTACCGCCAGACCATCGAGGAGTCCCCCGAGGCCCCGGTCGACATCGTCAAGGTCCTCAAGGACAAGCAGGTCGACGTTCTGGTCTGCTACCTCCCTGTCGGCTCCGAGGACGCCGCGAAGTACTACGCCCAGTGCGCCATCGACGCCAAGGTCGCGTTCGTCAACGCCCTCCCGGTCTTCATCGCCGGCACCAAGGAGTGGGCCGACAAGTTCACCGAGGCCGGTGTGCCGATCGTCGGTGACGACATCAAGTCGCAGGTCGGCGCGACCATCACGCACCGCGTGATGGCCAAGCTCTTCGAGGACCGGGGCGTCATCCTGGACCGCACGATGCAGCTGAACGTCGGCGGCAACATGGACTTCAAGAACATGCTCGAGCGGGAGCGCCTGGAGTCCAAGAAGATCTCCAAGACGCAGGCCGTCACCTCCCAGATCCGGGACCGTGAACTGGGCGAGGACAACGTCCACATCGGCCCCTCGGACTACGTGGCCTGGCTGGACGACCGCAAGTGGGCCTACGTCCGCCTCGAAGGCCGCGCCTTCGGTGACGTCCCGCTGAACCTTGAGTACAAGCTCGAGGTCTGGGACTCGCCGAACTCCGCGGGTGTCATCATCGACGCCCTGCGCGCCGCGAAGATCGCCAAGGACCGGGGCATCGGTGGCCCGATCCTCTCCGCGTCCTCGTACTTCATGAAGTCGCCGCCGGTGCAGTACTTCGACGACGAGGCACGGGTGAGCGTCGAGCAGTTCATCAACGGCGAGATCGAGCGCTGAGGCGCCCGACGCACCCACTCTTCGCAGGCCTCCGGGTATTCCACCCGGGGGCCTGCGGGCTGTGTGAGGCTGTGCCTCATGCATGCAGTGCGCGATCTCCGCGTATTACTCCGGCTACGCGACTTCCGTTCGCTCCTTGCCGTACGGCTGCTGTCCCAAGCCGCCGACGGCGTGTTCCAGGTCGCGCTCGCCACCGTCGTCGTCTTCTCGCCCGAGAAGCAGACCTCGCCCGAAGCAATCGCCTCCGCCATGGCGATCCTGCTGCTCCCGTACTCCCTCCTCGGGCCGTTCACCGGTGTGCTGCTCGACCGCTGGCGGCGCCGGCAGGTCCTGCTGTACGGAAATCTGCTGCGCGCCCTGCTGGCCATGGCGACAGCGGCACTGATCGTGTCGAAGGTCCCCGACTGGCTCTTCTATGCCTCGGCCCTGTCCGTGACCGCCGTGAACCGCTTCGTCCTGGCCGGGCTCTCGGCCGCGCTCCCGCGTGTGGTCGACGGTGAACAGCAGCTGGTCATGGCCAACTCCCTTGCCCCCACGGCCGGAACGCTCGCCGCAACGGCCGGGGGTGGGCTCGCCTTCGCCGTCCGGCTGACCGGCTCGCATATGGACGCCTACGTCGTGCTGCTCGCCGCGGCCCTCTATTTCTGTTCGTCCCTCACCTCCCTGCGCATGGCACCGGAGCTGCTCGGCCCTGACCCCGCCCGCCTCCAACCGCACCTGCGAGAAGCCCTGTTGAGCACCGTGCGAGGACTTGCGGACGGTCTGCGCCACCTCGCCGAGCGGCGCACCCCGGCCCGTGCGCTGACCGCGATGACCTTGATCCGTTTCTGCTACGGAGCTCTGACGGTCATGGTGCTGATGCTGTGCCGGTACTCCTGGGCCGAGACCGAATCGGAGGGCCTGGCGCTGCTCGGGATCACCGTCGGAGTGTCAGGAGCGGGCTTCTTCACTGCCGCTGTCGTCACGCCCTGGGCGGTCGCGCGGCTCAGCACGTTCGGCTGGATCGCCTGCTGTGCCGCGTTGGGCGCGGTATTGGCGCCGGCTCTCGGCCTGTTCTTCACGCCGGGTCCGATGCTGGCTGCCGCGTTTGTGCTCGGCCTCTGCACCCAAGGGACCAAGATCTCCACGGACACGATCGTCCAGTCGTCGGTCGACGATGCCTTCCGCGGCCGGATCTTCGCCATCTACGACGTGCTGTTCAATGTGGCGTTCGTCGGCGCGGCCGCGGTCGCCTCTCTCATGCTGCCGCCGGACGGAAAGTCAGCCGCTCTGCTCGGGGTGGTGACCGTGCTCTACGCGATGGTCGCCGCGGCTATGGCTCGCTATGGCCGCGGTTAGGCGCCGTCTCTCTCACCTCTGGTGACCCAGCCCCTGCGACCAGGCCCCCGGACCAGATACCTTACGGGCGTCCTACACGAGCCTGTACACATCAATATCGGGGGAATCCCATGACCACGCCGCCTCAGGGCCAGAATCCATACGGCCAGGCGCCGTACGGGCAGCAGCCATACGGACAGACCCCGTATCCGCAGGCACCGCAAGCGCCCCAGGCTCCCTACGGCCAGCCCCAGGGCGGCTACGCCTACCCCCAGCAGCCGCAGGCTCCGTACGGACAGCAGCCGCAGCCGGGTTACCCCATGGCGCCGCAGCAGCCCTACATGCAGGGCGGAGCTCCCGTCCCGCCGCAGCCTTCCCGTCCTCGCCGGTCTCCCATGGCGGTCCTGAAGGCGATCGGCGTCGTTGTCGCCCTGATCGTCGTGGCCGTGGCCTGGGTGAGCAGTTGGGACGACGCCGACACCGCCAAGGTCGGCGACTGCATGAAGAACAACGGCAACACGATCAACCCCGACCTTCAGGTGGTGGATTGTGGCACCGCAGAGGCCAAGTTCAAGGTGAAGGAGGTGCACTCCGACACCACCGACATGTCCGTCTGCCCCGCGAACACCACGGCCTACGCGGAGAGCCAGCACCGCCGTAGGGGCTCCGACACCAAGTTCGTGCTCTGTCTGACGGACGTGAAGTAGAGCCGGGCAGACACTTCGCACAGCACGCGGGGCGGTGTTTCACGTGAAACACCGCCCCGTTGTTTCACGTGAAACACGACGGTCCATCGACCGCCTGTTTCACGTGAAACATCAGCCCTGAGTGGCCCACCACTCCTTCAGAGCGGCGATGGCCGCCTCCCGGTCCATGGGCCCGTGCTCCAGTCGGAGCTCCAGCATCTGCTTGTACGCCTTGCCGACCTCAGGCCCGGGGCCAATGCCCAGGATCTGCATGATGTCGTTCCCGTCCAGATCCGGGCGGATGGAATCCAGTTCTTCCTGCTCCTGCAGCCGCGCGATGCGCTCCTCGAGCCCGTCGTAGGCGCGCGACAGGGCAGTGGCCTTGCGCTTGTTCCGGGTGGTGCAGTCCGAGCGCGTCAGCTTGTGCAGCCGCTCCAGCTGCGGGCCGGCGTCGCGCACATATCGGCGGACCGCGGAGTCCGTCCACTCACCGGTTCCATAGCCGTGGAAGCGCAGATGCAGCTCCACCAGACGTGAGACGTCCTTGACCATGTCGTTGGAGTACTTCAGAGCGGTCAACCGCTTCTTGGTCATCTTCGCGCCCACCACCTCGTGATGGTGGAAGGAGACCCGGCCGTCCTTCTCGAAGCGGCGCGTCCTGGGCTTGCCGATGTCATGCAGGAGGGCCGCCAGCCGCAGCACCAGATCCGGCCCGTCCTCTTCGAGGTCGATCGCCTGCTCCAGGACCGTCAGCGAGTGCTCGTAGACATCTTTGTGACGGTGATGCTCGTCACGTTCCAGTCGCAGCGCGGGCAGCTCGGGCAGAACCATGTCGGCCAGGCCCGAATCCACGAACAGCCGCAGGCCCTTGCGCGGGTACGGCGCCAGGATCAGCTTGTTCAGCTCGTCCCGTACGCGCTCCGCGGAGACGATCTCGATACGGTCCGACATCGCCTCCATCGCGGCAACGACCTCGGGGGCGACCTCGAAGTCCAGCTGCGCGGCAAAGCGGGCCGCGCGCATCATCCGCAGCGGATCGTCCGAGAACGACTCCTCCGGCGTCCCCGGTGTCCGCAGCACCCGGGCGGCCAGGTCCTCCAGGCCGCCGTGCGGGTCGACGAACTCCTTCTGCGGCAGCAGGACCGCCATGGCGTTCACCGTGAAGTCCCGGCGGACCAGGTCTTGCTCGATGGAGTCGCCGTAGGACACCTCGGGCTTGCGGGAGGTGCGGTCGTAGGCCTCGGAGCGGTAGGTCGTGATCTCGATGTCGAACGAGTCCTTCTTGCAGCCGACCGTGCCGAAGGCGATGCCGACCTCCCAGAGCGCGTCCGCCCACGGCCGGACGATCTTCAGGACGTCCTCGGGGCGGGCATCGGTGGTGAAGTCCAGATCGTTGCCGAGCCGGCCGAGCAGCGCATCCCGGACCGAGCCGCCGACCAGGGCAAGTGTGAACCCGGCCTCCTGGAATCGGCGGGCCAGGTCGTCCGCAACGGGGGAAACCCTCAGCAGCTCGCTCACGGCGCGGCGCTGCACATGGTTCAGCTCGTTCGTCGACTGCGGGCTCTGCTCGGCGTGCGGGGCAGGGAGGTCATTGTTGGCGTTCGGCACAACAAAACAGGGTACGTGGCCGCGCGGCGCGAGGCGTCACGTAATAAAGGGGACAGGCCGGGCGCACGGCCGCCGGCCAGGCGATCATGTGGAGCAGTCCCCGGCACTCGGGCGCGCCAGGCCTCGTTACCATTCGTGGACGCACATTCCGACGACCACTGACGACGACGAGGGACGGGCGAGCGCGTGGCCGAGGCGGCAGGGTTCCAGGGGACTGAACGGCCGCGTGGTCGATGGCTGCGAAGGACCGTGACACTGCTCACCGGAGTACTCCTGCTCGTGGGGCTGCTCCAGCTCCCGCACGCCCCCTCGGCCCAGGCGGCTCCGACAGGCTCCCGCACCGTCGACGTCACCATCGACTCGATGTCCCCGTCCGCTCCCACCAAGAGCGACACGATCACCGTCTCCGGCACGCTGACCAACAACGGCCGCAATACGATCACCGGCGCGCACGTCGGAATGCACCGCGGCGATGCGCTCGGCAGCCGCAGCGCCATCGAGGCTGTGACCCATCGCACCGGATATCAGCCGGGCGCGGACGGCCAGGAGGTCGAGGGGCACAAGGAGAAGATCGACAAGCTGGAGCCGGGCATCAGCCGCCCCTTCACCCTCAGCGTGCCGGTCAAGGACCTCGATCTCGGCGATGACGGTGTGTATCAGATCGGCGTCTCTCTGTCCGGACGTTCCCAGGCCGCACCGTCCGAGCAGGTCCTCGGCATCGACCGGACGTTCCTGCCCTGGCAGGCGGCCAACGTCGACAAGAAGACGCAGCTCACTTACCTGTGGCCGCTGATCTCCTCCACCCACCTCACCGCCGAGACCGACGCCGACGCCCAGCAGACGCCGGTGTTCCTCAACGACGACCTGGCCGCCGAGCTCGCGCCCGGAGGCCGGCTGCAGCAGATGGTCGCGCTCGGCAAGAACCTGCCGGTGACCTTCGTCATCGACCCCGACCTGCTCGCGACGGTCGATGCGATGACCAAGTCGTACCGGGTGGACGGCCCCGACGGCCCCATGGGCAAGAACCAGGCGGTCGCCAAGCAGTGGCTGCACGAGCTCGAAGAAGCGGTCAAGACGCACGAGGTTGTCGCGCTGCCGTTCGCCGACCCCGACCTGGCCTCGCTCGCGCACCACGGCAAGCGCGTGCCCAGCGCGCTCAGCCACCTCGGTCCGGCCACCGACCTCGCCGACAAGACCGTGGACACGATCCTCGGCGTCAAACCGCGTACGGACTTCGCCTGGCCCGTCGACGGCGCGATCGACTCCTCCATCGTCGATGTCGCCACCTCGGCCGGAGCGCACAACGTGATCACCCGCGGCGACAGCCTGCGGGAGACCGGCGGACTGTCCTACACCCCGACGGCGGCCCGCCCCATCGGCGGCGGCAACACCGCGATCGTCGCGGACGCGCAGCTCTCGCAGGCCTTCGAGGGCGATATGTCGAAGGCCGGAAACGCCACCCGCGCGGTCCAGGAGTTCCTCGCCCAGACCCAGATGATCAATCTCCAGGACCCGGACCGGCAGCGCAGCGTCGTCGTCGCGCCGCAGCGCATTCCGTCGGTCAGCCAGGCCCAGGCGATGGCCACCGCGCTGCGGGATCTGAAGGAGTCCGGGCGCTGGAGCCAGTCGCTGAACCTCGGCGGCGCGGCCAAGGCCAAGCCCGACCCCGCGGCCACCCGCCAGGTGCCGAGTGGCGCCGCCTACCCGTCCTCGCTGCGCAGGCAGGAGCTCTCCACCGACGCCTTCCGGCAGATCCAGGGCACCCAGTCCGCACTGGACGACTTCCGGGTGATCCTGGCCCAGCCGGAGCGGGTGGTGACCCCGTTCGGCAACGCGATAATGCGGGAGATGTCGACGCAGTGGCGCGGTGACGGCACCGGCGCCGCCGCGTTCCGCCACTCCGTGCGCAGCTACCTCGACGGTCTGACGAAGAAGGTGCGCCTGATCCAGAAGTCGGACGCCACGCTCTCCGGGCGCAGCGCCACGATTCCGGTGACGGTCCAGAACAACCTCTTCCAGGGCGTCAAGGACGTGACGCTGAAGCTGACCTCTTCCCAGCCCAACCGACTGGACCCGGGGAAGTCGCAGCAGATCACGGTGGACGGCGGGCACAGCCAGTCGTTCAAGTTCAACACCACGGCGAACGCCAACGGTCGCGCCTGGGTGACCGCACAGCTCTACACCGCGGACGGAAAGCCCTACGGTGAGCCCATGACGTTCCAGGTGAACGTCACGGAGATCACCGCGACGGTGATGCTCGTCATCGCGGGGGGCGTGCTCCTGCTCGTCCTCGCCGGCGTGCGGATCTATCTCCAGCGCAAGCGGGCGGCCGCCCAGCGCGCCGAGGACGGGTCCGACGACGACGGATCCGACGGCGAGCCGGGCACCGACGGCGACAACGGCGGCACGGACGGCGACGAGCCCGAGCAGCCGAGTGACCCCACGCCGGACACCGGATCGGAAAGCTCCGGCCCGTCCGGCTCAGGTGAGAAAGTGGACCGTTGATATATGGCGGGGCCGGATGGCCGGCGACGGATGAGGTGGGGCAGCGATGAATGCGCCGTACGACGGTGACCGGGGCCGGGGCGCCAATGGCGACCCCATGGGGCCGGTCCCTCCGACGCCCCAGTTGCCCGCGGACCAGGACCCCTACGTCCAGGACCCCTACGTCCAGGACGCCTACCGCAACGATCCGCACCACGCGCAGGACCCGACGGCCCAGGACCCGGTGACCGAGGCGCTCTACGACCGCGCCGCGCACCCGCCGCCGCCTCCGGGGCAGCCCACTCAACCGCTCTACCAGCAGCCTGCCGCGGGCCGGCACACCCCTGACCCGCAGCTCTGGGCCTCGCCTCCGCCGCCCGAGCCGCAGGGCCCCACCCGCAATCTCCCGTACGGCGACGCCGCCGCGACGACACAGTTCGTAGGCGTCGACGACCTGATCACACAGGCCGCCGACGAGCGCCCGGAGCCCGATGCCTTTGCACATCTCTTCCGGGACCAGCAGCCCTACGAGCCCCAGCACCCCGCGCAGCAGGCACCGGTCGGCCCGCCCATGACCGGTGCGGCACCCGGCCCGGAGGCCGTGCCCCAGCAGTCCGCACCGGCGCCGGAGCCCGCCCCCGCCCCCGTGGCGGCGGCCGGCAAGCCCTCCGGCGGCCGCGCCTCCGGCCTGCTCAAGTCCAGCGCGGTGATGGCCGCCGGCACGATGGTGTCCCGCCTCACGGGCTTCATCCGCTCGGCGCTGATCGTCGCGGCGCTCGGCGGCGCGGTCTTGGGTGACTCCTGGCAGGTCGCCTACCAGCTCCCGACGATGATCTTCATCCTGACCATCGGCGGCGGTCTGAACTCCGTCTTCGTCCCGCAGTTGGTGCGCGCGATGAAGGAGGACGACGACGGCGGCGAGGCCTATGCCAACCGGCTGCTGACGCTGGTCGTCGTGGTCCTCGGCGTACTGACGGTGCTGTCGGTGTTCGCGGCGCCGCTGCTGGTGAAACTGGTCTCGTTCGACATCTCACGCGACCCGGCGGCCAACGAAGTCGCCGTCGCGTTCACCCGCTACTGCGTCCCCACGATCTTCTTCATGGGTCTGCATGTGGTGATGGGACAGATCCTCAACGCCCGCGGCCGCTTCGGCGCGATGATGTGGACCCCGGTCCTCAACAACATCGTCATGATCGCCACCTTCGGCCTGTTCATCTGGGTCTACGGCACGGCGAAGACCTCGCACATCGGCGTCACCACCATCCCCGACGAGGGCATCCGCCTCCTGGGGATCGGCACCCTCCTCGGGCTCGTCGTCCAAGCGCTGGCGATGATCCCCTACCTGCGCGACGCCGACTTCAAGCTCCGGCTGCGCTTCGACTGGCGTGGCCACGGCCTGGGCAAGGCCGCCAAGCTCGCCAAGTGGACGGTGCTGTTCGTGCTCGCCAACCAGGCGGGCGTCCTCGTCGTCACCCAGCTCTCCACCTGGGCCGGCAACACCGCCGACCAGCAGGGCCACCCGGGCACCGGCTTCATCTCGTACGCCAGCGCCCAGCTGATCTGGAACATGCCGCAGGCGATCATCACCGTCTCCGTGATGGCGGCGCTGCTGCCGCGGCTGGCCCGCTCCGCGCACGACGGTGACACCGGAGCCGTCCGCGACGACATCTCGCAGGGCCTGCGCACCTCCGCCGTCGCCATCGTCCCGGTCTCGTTCGGCTTTCTCTCCCTCGGCATCCCGCTGTGCACGCTGGTCTACGGCTCGTCCGGCGCCGGCATCCCGATGGGCTACATGCTGATGGGCTTCGGCGTGGGTCTGATCCCGTTCTCGGTGCAGTACGTCGTCCTGCGCGCCTTCTACGCGTACGAAGACACCCGCACGCCCTTCTACAACACGGTGATCGTCGCCGCCGTCAACGCCGTGGCCTCCGGCCTCTGCTTCCTGGTCCTGCCCGCCCGCTGGGCCGTGGTCGGCATGGCCGCCTCCTACGGCCTGGCGTACATCATCGGCGTCGGCGTGGCCTGGCGCCGCCTGGGCAAGCGCATGGACGGCGACCTCGACACCGCCCATGTCGTGCGGACCTACGCACGGCTGGCCGGCGCCAGCATCCCGGCGACGCTTGTCTCCGGGGCCGTGGTGTACGGCATCATGCAGACGCTCGGCAGTGGGTTCCTCGGTTCGCTGGCCGCGCTTGTCGCAGGCGTTGCCGCACTTCTGGCCGTCTTCTACATCGCTGCACGCAAAATGCGCATCGAGGAACTGAACGCCCTGGTCGGCATGGTCCGGTCAAAGCTTGGGCGCTGAGAGAGCACAACCATCGGCTGCCACCGTGTGTCGTGCATAGTGGCGGACTGTGGGCACAATTGTCTTGGCTCATTGAGCCTGCAACGGATGGGGAGGCAGGAACGACGGTGGCGGAACGGAGCACGGCTGCCGTCGACGTGGCCGACACGAGCGGTGAAGAACCGCTGACCGCCAAGGCGGGTAAGGCCACGGACGACGGTGCTAAGGCCGAAAAGGTATCCGGCGGGGAAAAGGACGCTGCACGCACCGACGAGATGCGTGCCGACGCGGCCGAGGCCCAGCCACCGGAACTGCACAGCGGCCACAAGCTCGCCAGACGCTACCGCCTCGAAGAGTGCGTCACCCGTCTGGACGGATTCAGCAGCTGGCGCGCGGTCGACGAAAAGCTGCGCCGGGCCGTCGGCGTGCATATCCTGCCCGCCGACCATCCGCGGGCCCGGCCGGTACTGTCCGCGGCCCGTTCCTCGGCGTTGCTGGGTGACCCCCGTTTCGTCCAGGTCCTGGACGCCGTCGAGGAGAACGACCTCGTCTACGTCGTTCATGAATGGCTGCCGGACGCCACCGAGCTCACCACCGTGCTCGCCAACGGCCCGCTCGAGCCGCATGACGCCTACCAGCTCGTCAGCCAGGTCTCCCAGGCCATGGCCGCCGCGCACCGCGAGGGTCTGGCCCATCTGCGGATCACCCCTGGCTCGGTGCTGCGCACGGAGTCCGGGCAGTACCGCATCCGGGGCCTGGCCGTCATGGCGGCGCTGCGCGGCATCAGCTGCGAGCACCCGCAGCGCACGGACACGGAGGCGATCGGCGCGCTGCTGTACGCCGCGCTGACCCAGCGCTGGCCGTACGAGAACGACGCCCATGGCCTCACCGGCCTGCCGAAGGGCGTCGGGCTGATCGCGCCCGACCAGGTGCGCGCCGGTGTCCACCGCGGGCTGTCCGAGCTCGCTATGCGCGCGCTGATCAACGACGGCGCCACGGCTTCCCGCCAGGAGCAGCCCTGCACCACCCCTGAGGAGCTGGCCAAGGCCGTCGCGGCCATGCCGCGTATCCGGCCTCCGGAGACGGCCTTTGCCACCCCGCCGCCGTACCAGCGCACGGGGTACCAGCAGGGCAGCTACCGGCAGTCGTCGGCCCACAACGGTCCGTCCGTCCGGCAGACGCAGCCCGTCGCCACGCCTCCGCCCCCGCTGCAGAGCCGCACCGGCAAGGCGCTGAAGTGGTCTGTCTCCGCGCTGCTCATCGCGGCGCTGGGACTGGGCAGCTGGCAGCTCGCGGACACGCTGCTGAAGCGCGAGAAGGACCAGGACGACCCGGGGAACTCACAGACGAGCGGTGGCGCGGCCAGAAAGCCGGGCGGTAAGCCGATCAAGATCGTGGATGCCGCGGAGTACTACCCGGACGGCCAGCCACAACACCCCGACCAGGCGCGGGACACCCACGACGGGGACCTCAGCACCTACTGGCGCAGCAAGAGCTATCACGAAGGCCCCGACCTGAACCCCGCCTTCAAGAAGGGCGTCGGCCTCGTCTACGACCTCGGCTCGGCTCGGCAGATAAGCAGCGCGACGATCGGGCTGCACTACGTCGGTAAACACACCACCGTGACGCTCTATGCGGCCAATTCGCTCTCGCCGTCCGAGCCGCTGAGCTCCATGCGCAAGCTCGGCTCGGGCCAGACCGCAGGAACGACCGCAAAGATCAAGCTGAAGCAGCCAACAAAGGCGCGCTACGTCGTCGCATGGATCACCGCGATGCCCTATGCGCCGCGTGACGAGTTCAGCAATCCCGGCTACAAGCAGGGCGTGACAGAGGTGTCCTTCACCAGCTGAGCAGGCGGTGAAGGACGGGCAACCGTCGAGGACCGCACAGGGGGCTCCGGCCGGATATCCGGCCGGAG
>NZ_QUAC01000118.1 GCF_003389455.1 Streptomyces inhibens
CGCCGGCCCCGCGGCGGCCGGTTCGGCGTCGGCGGTGGGCGCGCCCCGGCCCGGCCCGCCGGGCCCGGACGCCGGATCCGGCTGCGGCACCTCGTCGGCGTCGTACTCGGTCACGGAACAAGCTCCTTGCGGGGGACGATCTCGGACATCTCTGGCAGCCGTGGCGGTGGGCCGCCGCACGGCGGGGTCCGGTCCCGCTGGACCGGGCGCACACCGCCGTGCGTCGGCCGTACGCCCTGGGCGCGGGGCATCAGGCCACCTCCGAGCGGTCGGCGGCCATCCCGGCGGCGTCCAGCAGGGCCGTGCCGACGATGAGGTCGGCGCCGCCGAACTCCGGGTCGGTCAGCTCGGTGCCGTCGTCGACGGCGAACAGCAGCTGCTGTTCGCCCTGGCGGTAGGCCGTGCCGACCGGCGGGCTGGCGGCGTGCACCGCCAGCAGGGCCACGAGGTAGGGGAGTTCGGGATCGCTGCGGCGCGCCTCGGCGAGCAGGCCGGAGAGTCGGCGGGGCGCATCGGCGGGCAGGTCGAGCAGCGCCATCGCGGCGTCGAGCTGGGCCTCGCTGAAGCGGCTGTCGTCGGGGGTCGCCACCAGGTCGGGCTCGGGCATCTCGGCGCCGAGGTGCTCGCGCTCGACGGGCGGGGTCAGCAGCACCTCGACGAGGTCGCCGACACGGACGGCCGAGGGGGTGCGCAGGCCCGTGCCGTGGGCGAAGAAGGCGTCGGTGACGCGGATGGCCTGCTCGGCGGGGAGCGGCAGCAGGGGGGCGACGAGCTGGCCGTACAGATCGAGTCCGGAGCGGGCGACGGGGGTGGCGAAGGCCTGCCGGTCCTGCTCTGCACGGAAGAGCGGGCCGGCCTCCAGCAGCCGGGACTGGAGCTGGGTGTGGCGGCGGATGCAGTCCTTGACGATGTCGACGAGCTCGGCGGCGCGCCGCTTGTGCTCGGGCTCCTCGGTCTCGTCGCGGGCCTTGCGGATGTTGGTGAGGATGGCGTTCTCGTGGCGGTAGCGGTCCGCGACGTGGTCCAGCGCCTCGTTGATCATGTCGGGGACGGTTTCCAGCCAGTCGACCGCGCGGACATTGCGCCGGGTGGCGTCCAGGGTCCGGCGCAGGGTCTCGGCGTACTGCACGGTGCGGTAGCGGGCCTGTTCGGCGGCGAGCTGGGCGTCGGCCAGCCGGCCGCGGTTGATCAGCACCTCCAGCTTGACCTCGGCGGCGATCTGGGCGCTGGTGACGTCCGTGTCGAGCGCGCCCACCAGGACGTTGACCGCTTCGTCGGTGGCCCGCAGGAAGACGGTGCCGCCGGCGCCGGGGACCTCCTCGATGAGCTTGAAGTCGTAGTCGCGGCGGACGTACTCACCCTCGGTNATGAGCTTGAAGTCGTAGTCGCGGCGGACGTACTCACCCTCGGTGTTGAAGGTGCCGTAGACGGCGCGGAAGCCGCGGTCCACGCTGCCGACGTTGATCAGGTTCTCCAGCACCCAGCGGGCCACCCGCTCGTGCTCACCCGTGGGACGGCGGGGTGCCTGCGCGGCGACCCGCGGGAGCACCTTCGCCACTATCTCCTCGTGGTCGGCGCCGGTGTCGAAGTCCATGTTCAGCGTGACGAGATCGATGACGGCGAGCGCCACCTCCGCCATGGCGTAGATCCCGTACTCACCCGCGAGGTTGGCTTTGCGCACATCGAGGTCGTGCAGCGGTGCGGTGCACGCGAGGGCGCGCAGCCGACGGGCCAGGCCCTCGTCGGCGGCCGGGCCCGGCGCGGGCCGGTGAGGGCCGTTGAGCTGGGGCGCAGCGGCCCCCGGGGCGGGAAAAGTCACGTCGCACAGAGTAGGCGCTCGCACTGACAACGGACGAAACGGCGCGGATCCGCTCATGGGTGGAACCGCAGGTGGATCCGTTGACGGACCCTGGGACGGGTCCGCGGCGGGCCGACGCGTCAGTCTACGGCGTCGCCCGCCGCGGCCGGCCGTCAGGTCCCGGCGTGCGCCGGCGGCCCGTCCAGCGCGAGGACGGCGAAGGTGGCGAGCCAGCGGTCGCCCGGGAAGTCTCCCGGGGCGGTGTGCGGCAGCCCGGCGGCCAGGTGGTCCCGGGCCGCCGCCGCGAGGACGGCGCCGCGCGGATCGTCCGACGGCAGCACGGCGGCGATCCGGCGCAGCGCGGCCGCCCTGCTGAGCGAGAGGCCGGTGAGATGGCCGATCTGCGGGTCGGCGGGGTCGGAGACGGTGGGCGGGCCGAGCAGCGCGGCCGGTGCGCGCCGCTCGATGCCGGGCAGGAAGCGGGCCGGCCAGGAGGCGAACTCCGCCTGCGGCAGTACCCGGCCCATCGCCTCGGCCTCGACGAGCGCCGGCGACAGGAAGTCCTGGCCGGAGGGCTCCCAGTGGGCCGGCGCATCATGGTCGTCGGCGAACCGGCGCAGGAGTGTCCCGGTGACCGGAGCGACCAGCTCCGGGCGGCCGGCCGCGGCTGCCGTGTCCAGGACCAGACCGAGCGCGAACGCGCTGTTCGTGTGGGTGCCGTGGCGGACCGGGCACCCGGCCGGGGCAGCGGCGCAGCAGGCGGACCAGCAGCCAGTGCATATGGACCGAGGAGTGCCAGTCGTACGAGCCGTGGAAGGCGGGGTGGTGGGTGCGCGGCGGCACCAGGTCCTGGGGGCCGGTCAGCAGATGCATCGGCGCGTACGGGTAGGCGCGGACCACGTTGGCCAGCGCGGGGCGGCGAGCCGGTCGGCGTGCGGGGCGAGTTGGGCCGCCTCCTGGGCGGCGGGACCGCCGCTCAATGGGTGGCCCCTTCGGCGACGCGGAGGTCGGTGCGGGTGTGTGCGGCGGTGGCGGCGATCTCCCGCAGGGCCTGGGCCACCGCGCTGACCGGGAGCGAGGGCTGGGCGCGGTCGACGACCTGTTCGGGGGCGTAGGGGACGTGCACGAACCCGCCGCGGATGCCGGGGAGTTCGGTGGCGATGAGGTGGGCGAGGCCGTAGAAGACGTGGTTGCAGACGAAGGTGCCCGCCGTGTTGGAGACGGAGGCGGGCAGCCCGGCGGCGCGGACGGCCGCCACGCATGCCTTGATCGGCAGGGTGGAGAAGTACGCGGCGGGGCCGCCGGGCACGATCACCTCGTCGATCGGTTCGGCGCCCGTGGCATCGGGGATGCGGGCGTCGTCGATGTTGACGGCGATGCGTTCGACGGTGATGTCGGGGCGGCCGCCGGCCTGGCCGACGCACACCACTATCTCGGGGCGGGTCTCCTCGATCGCGGCGCGCAGCACCGCGATCGAGGCTCCGTAGACGCAGGGCAGCTCAACGGCGGACGCCTCGATTCCGGCGGGCGGTTCGGCCGCGGCGGCGCGTACCGCCTGCCAGGAGGGATTGACGGATTCACCTTCGAAGGGGGCAAATCCGGTCAGCAGTACCCGGGTCATACGGTCATCCTCGGTGCGGCTCGATAACGATCGTGGGGGGACGGCGGTGGAGTGCGCCGTGGTGCGGTGGAGCGGGTTCAGAAGGCGAACAGCGCCATGATCACGATGTTGCAGCCGAGCAGCACGCCCGCGGTGGGCAACTGCGCCTTGATGGGCCCGTACTGGTCCTTCAGTTCCAGCAGGGCCGCCGGAACGATGTTGAAGTTGGCGGCCATGGGCGTCACCAGGGTGCCGCAGAATCCGGCGAGCATGCCGATGGCCAGGACCGCGGCGGGGTTGCCGTCGAAGTGCCCGATCAGGACGGGCCAGCCGACGGCCGCGGTCATCACGGGGAAGGCGGCGAAGGCGTTGCCCATGATGATGGTGAACGCGAACATGCCGACGCAGTAGACGACGACCGCGATGTACAGGGAGTCCTTGGGCAGTACGGAGGTGGTGAGCTTGCCGACCTGGTCGCCGACGCCGGAGACCTGGAAGATGGCGCCCAACGTGGCCAGCATCTGCGGCAGCAGCATGGCCCAGCCCATCGCCTCCAGCATGGAGCGGCCGGACTGCACCGGCACGGACACCCGCTTCTCGCGCAGCATGATCATGCCGACGACGAGGGCGACGACGGCCCCGATGCCCAGGCCCAGGATGGTCTCGCTGCCCTCCTGGAGGACCGGTTCGCCCCCGATGGACAGATGCTTGACGCCGATGGCGCAGGCCATCGCGACGACGGGGATGGTGAGCGCGGGGACGAAGAGCTTGTTGCCGAGCTTGGCGGCGCTGGCGATGCGCTGCTCGGGGGTGGTGGTGCGCGGGGTGCCGCGCCCGGTGAAGCCGAAGCCGGCCAGGGCGGCCATCACGAGCACCGCGACGCCCAGCGGTTCGGCCGGCGCCTGCTTGGTGACGACCCAGCTGCTGTAGATGAAGCCGGCGCCGATCAGGCCCCAGAAGGCGCCGGTGCCGAAGCGCTTGGGGTTGCTGCGGTCGGTGACCATCTGGGAGGCCATCACCAGGAAGCTGAGGCCGACCAGCCAGTAGAACCACTCTGCCTTGATCACTGGGCTGCCTCCACTGCGGCGCTGGGCTGGACGTTGGCGGTGAGCAGCTCGCGCTCCAACTGGCGGTCCAGGCGCAGCAGTCGCCAGCCGTGGACCACGAACGCGCACACGGCGGTGGGGATCGCCCACAGCGCGAGGTGCAGCGGTTCGAGGTGGGTGCCGTAGGTGGTGTTGACGAAGCCGGTGATCAGCAGGATGGAGCCGACGGCGAGGAAGACGTCCTCCCCGAAGAACAGGCCGACGTTGTCCGCGCTGGCGGAGAACGACCTGACCTTCTCCCGTGTCCGGTCGGGGAGTTGGCCGTATTTACGCTCGGCGGCGCCCTCGGCCATGGGGACGGCGAGCGGGCGGACGGTCTGGGCGTGCCCGAAGACATTGGTGAGCCCGACCGCGGCGCCTATCTGCCGCAGGCCCAGGTAGAGCGCGAGGAAGCGTCCGGTGGTGAGCTTGGCGAACCGGGCGATGAGGTTACGGGCCTGCTCCTGGAGGCCGTAGCGCTCCAGGAGGCCGATGACCGGGAGGGTGATCGCGAAGATCGTCACCGCCCGGCTGCCGGCGAAGCCCTCGCCGAAGGCGGCCAGCACCTTGCCGGGTGACAGACCGCCGAGGAGGCCGGTCGCAATGCCGGCCACCCCGACCACCAACAGGGGATTGCGTTTCGTGGCGAAGCCGATCACGACCACGAGCACGCCGAGGAGCACGATCATGGATCCGCCTTCCGCGTACGGGACCCGGCACGGGTCCATGGGGAGCAATGAAGAGATTGCAGCGGAGGCTAGGCGATTGTTCAACGATCCGACAAGGGGTCTGCGGATACTGATCTGCAGCGGATTCCGGGCGGGCGCCGGGGCGGACCCTGGGGCGGAGGTCAGCGGCCGGCCCGCACCCCGGGTGTCACCCCTCCGCGATGCGCTGGGCGTAGGCCCCCGACAACTGGCTGCGGGAATCCTCCAGATAGGACAGCAGCAGCTGCTCGGCCTCGGCGGCATCGCCGGCTTGCAGCGCCTCGACGATCTGCCGATTACGGGTCAAATAGGGTGCATGGAAGCGCCGGGGGTCGGCCATGACATGGAAGACCAGCCGGAGTTCGGCCAGCACACCGCGCATCAGCTCATCCGTGCGCGGGCTGCCGGCCAGGGCCACGATGCCCTGGTGGAAGCGGATGTTGGCGGTCGAGAGGTCCTGCCACTCCCGGTCGCCGGAGGCGGCCTCGCCGGCCCGCACGGCGGCCTCGATCGCCGCGATGCCCTCGGTCGTGCGGGCGTCGTAGGGGCCCTCTCCCAGACCCCGTACCGCCGCGCACTCCACGAGCGTGCGCACCCGGTAGATGTCGTCCAGGTCCTCGACCGTCACCACCCGGACGAACACGCCGCGGTTGAGCTCGTGCACCAGCAGCCGCTCGTGGGTCAGCAGCCGGAAGGCCTCCCGCAGCGTGTTGCGCGAGACGCCGAGCGCGCCGCCGATGCTCTCCTCCGAGAGCCGGGCGCCGGGCGGGAAGTACCCCTCGGTGATCCGGTCGCGCAGGATGTCGGCGACCCGCTCGGCGGTGCTGGAGCGCCCGAGCAGGGCACGGTCCCGTTCCAGGCCCGAGACCTCGGCGAGCCGCCACTGATCGTTCTTCGCCACTCCGCCGGCCATACCGCTCCCCGCTCTCGCACCGTGCCGGGCGGCGGTCCGAGGCCGTCCCGGGTGTCGTGGCGAAAGTCAATCCCAGATAGGGGGACGAGACAACACACCACTGGGCGAATGCACCGCCCCCCTTGTCGGATCGTTCAACGATCCCTTACGTTGTCCCCGACGCCGGTCGGCTCGTGTGCCCTCGGGGGAGAGTCACTACGGATACGGGCCGGCCGGCCGGAACGCCCCCGCCCGCCCCGCCCGCGAGCGGGCCGCCGC
>NZ_QUAC01000123.1 GCF_003389455.1 Streptomyces inhibens
CGGCCGAGCCACCCCACACCCCCGGATCAACGGTCCCGGAGTGATCCAACCACCTCGAAGATCATTTCGTTAGGAGTTCTTAGTGGGGCGGGTGGGCTGGGGTCACGCCTGTGCACGGAAGGTGACGATGCGTTCCGCTTCCTCGGCATGGAAGACGGGCCCGAGGCCCGCTCCATGTTCTCAGGGTCAGCTGTGGGGCGAACTATTTGACGGTGTGCGGAAACTTCCCGCCAGTCAGGAATATTTGGGCCTACTATTTTGAGAGTTGGTTCGAGGATTGGGTGGCGGGGGTAGGCGCGCGGCCGGAGATGCTGGTGCTGGCGCGCGAGTCGAGGGGCTGGACCCAGACGGAGGTCGCAGCCGCGATGGCCAAGGCGTCAGTTGGCGAACCTGTCTCTCAGGGGTACGTCAGCCGCGCGGAGTTGGGCAGGCTGACGGTGAGTGGCAAGCGTCTCACCCTGTACGCCGCGGCGTTGGGCTATCCGCCGGAGCTGCTGCTTGGTGGAGCCGGACGCCCAGGGCGTGGGCGTAGGGCTGGTACATCATCGCAAGAAGGCGGCGCTGACGGCGTCGTCGCTGCGGTGTGTTCACGCGCAGTTGGCGCTGACCCGTCTGCAGGTCAACGGGCTTGCTGCGGCGGCCCGGCACGAGCTGGTTGCCCACTCCCTTGCCCGGGTGGAGCTGGATGCCCTCACTACGGCGAAGGACGCGGCACGGCGCGTACGTCGCGGCTGGGAGATGGCGCCCGGGCCGGTTGATGACGTCATCGCCACTCTGGAGTCAGCTGGGATTCTCATCGTGGTACGGGAGTTGGGGGGTGCTCATCTCGACGCGGTCAGCCAGTTCGACGGTGTTCGGGCTCCTCTGGTGATGCTGAATACGGTGGCGCCGCCGGATCGTTGCCGCTTCAGCCTCGCCCACGAGCTGGGGCATCTGGTGATGCATCACGGTCCTGGCGGCGCCGAGCAGGAGAAGGAGGCGGACGCGTTCGCCGCCGAGTTCCTGATGCCGGCCGCGGACATCCGATCTGCGTTCGCTTCCGGCGTGGATCTGGGGCGTCTGGCCGAGCTGAAACGGCAGTGGGGGGTTTCGATGGCTGTCCTGCTGCGCCGGGCGCAGACGCTCAACACAATCACTGAATGGCAGTACCGCAGTGCCATGGTGGAGATGTCGGCGCTCGGCTACCGCACGGCCGAGCCGGTCGATCTGCCAGCCGAAAGCCCGCAGGCCGTCTTCCGGCTGGCTGACCGTGCCATGGCGCGGCTGGCGGCCTTGAAGGATGCGGCGGCCTGTGCGCTGGTGCTGCCTGAGGACTTCGCAAGGCTCTACGCGCCGGGCCACAGCGCGGCCGTGTCGTCTGTTTCGAAGGCGAGGCCATGACCGATCCCCGTACCCCNCCGTGTCGTCTGTTTCGAAGGCGAGGCCATGACCGATCCCCGTACCCCCACATCCCCGGCTTCCGATCAGTCCGGCGTACCCGCGCAGCCGGTCGGGCCAGCGGTCGTCGGCCTGCAGGGCCGACTGCTGCTGCAGAGCATCCCGCAGCGGGTGGGCTGGATCAGCGAGCAGCTGGATCCCGTCCGCAGCGGCCTCGTCGTCAGCGGCTCCAAGGCTCTGGCCAAGGTCCGCCAGTTACGGGAGACCGGCGCCTTCACCGGCCTGCTGATAGCCGATCCGGCCGTGTATGAGGCGCAGGCGGCCAGTGAGGGCGATCCGTTCCCCACCGAGGGTCAGCTGTCCTTCGGCGATCCGCTCAGCGACGCCGTCGAGGACCAGCTCGCCCACGGGGCAAGCCTGGCTATGTCTCCGACCGGCTACATCCACGCCGAGGACTCCGGCGCGCTCCTGGCCGCCGCACGCCGGATCGCCGATCTCGGTGACCCGCGCGTCGTGTTCGCCGTGCCCGTCGACGTCGGCTGGCTGCGCGACGATGCCGTCAAGCAGCTCATCGCCGTGCTGAAGTTCGTCCCTGGCGCCAAAGCGCTCATGCTGGGCGGGCAAATGGATCCGCTGGGGCACTTCCCGGCGGCGGTGGCCAATCTGGTCCGGGTACTGGGCGAGGTCGCGCACACCGGGCTCCTGCGTGCCGACCTGGCCGCGTTTGGTGCCCTGGTCAACGGCGCGGCCTTTACCGCGTTCGGGGTGACCAGCGGCCTGCGGCACATCGTCCCGCCCCCGCAGCCGGCCAAGACCTCCCACCGTGGCGGACCGGGGTCTGCGCATGTGCTGGTGGAGGGTCTCATGGCGTTCTTCCTCGGCCGGAAGATCGCCGACCGGTTCGGCGCGGTGCAGGCGCCGACGTGCTACTGCGCTGCCTGCGACGGACGGCAGCTGGACACCTTCGCCACCCTGTCGGAGCAGGTTCCCGCCGCGGCCCACAATGCGGCGGTGCTGATGGGCTGGCTACGCAAGATTGACGCGGTGGACGCCTCCCGGCGTGCGAGCTGGTGGCAGCTGCGCTGCCAGCAGGCCGTGGACCGCTACGACGTGGTCAACGCCGCGCTGCGCCAGCCGGATGCCTTCACCGCGCCCCAGCAGCTCAAGCGGTGGGCCGGCCAGCCGGCCTCCACGCTCCAGCCGGCCGACGCTCCCCCGGCGGGGTAGGCCACGCACGCAATCGGCGTCAGGCCAGGCGCTGGTAGAGCTCTTCGGTGAAGCACCAGGCCGCGGCGGTGTGCCGCTGCGGCCGGTAGGGCTGCGGCTGCACTGCCATGCGCAGACCACTGGCGTCCGGCAGCAGGATGCCGATCCCGTAGAACGAGGCCTGCATCATCGTCTCGTCCACCTCCGTCATCGGCCCGTCCAGCAGCAGCGCCCGTGCGCAGAACGGAGCGAACTGACCAGCCTGGGCCAGGCCGTGCCGCCAGGCGGCCGACCGGGCGCGCACCACTGCCAAGTCGACGGTGAGTGGGCGCACCGCCCGCCGAATGACAGACCCCTCACGTGTGTCCACGGCGCCGACGGGGAGCCGGTCCACGGCGGCACGCTGCGCGCGGCCCATCGCATCCAGTTCTACCGGCTCGTTGACCGGCAGCTGCAGCAGTGTCTCCAACGCCCCTATCTGGGCGAGAAAGGCGGCCTGTCCATTGCGGCGCCGGGCGTGCTCCTGCTGGTCGAGGCGGTAGAACAGCAGCGTCTGCACTCCCTTGACGCTCAGCGACACCGAGTGCGCGTCGTGCGGCAGCACCACGGATGCGGCCGAGCGGACTGATGCGTCCGCCGCCCGGCTGGTCAAGGTCACCATGGCCCCTACCCTGCCCCATCCTCTTTCGGCCATCTGCCGCGCCCCTGACTATTCCGCCCCGGCACCTGCCCCAGGACCCACTTGCGGCCGATGTCAGGCGCCTGTCCGGCAGCAACTCGTCGGGCCCTGGCCGCCTTCCCCGAACCGGTTGTCGTACCTGCTGCGTGCGCTGCGCGGATGACGCAACAGTGGGCCTCAGCCCTGAGCTTCTCCTCGTTCGTTCCTCCGCCAGGTGTGCGGGGTGAGGCGGCAGTCGTCGAGCGGCGCAAGGACGTGGAGGTGGTAGCGATGCGCTGGCAGGCTTACAGCGGCCACGGCGCCAAAGCAGGCTGGGATTCCGAGCAGAGCCTGGGGCAGGCCGGTCTCTCGGGCTGTGGGCCGCTGGTCAACCGGGTGGTGGAAATCTACGGACTGATGGGCAGTATTGGAGAGCAACTCGCCCTGGCCCGAGCCGCGGAGCAGGACGCCCAGCGCCACCGGCTGGCCGCGTAGAGCACAATTCGCACGGCGAGGACGTTCTCAAGCACATCCGGCGGATGGCGGTGCGCGCCCTGGGCGAGATGAGTATCCGCTTCGTCCTCGGTGCCGCGCACGGGCCGGCCAACCTCGTGTTGCGGGCCGTCCTGTGCAACTGTGTTGCGGCCGACGAGGTCAATCAGGAGAAGAGGCTGAAGAAGGCACAGGGTTTCCCGCCGGGCGCCGACTTCAGGGACGTCTGGCTGACGTTCTCCCCGGCGGGCGGGGTCTGGTCCACGTTGCTGCCCGCGGCCGCCGAAGCAAGCGGCCTCGCCCTGCTGCAGGGCCTCGTGGTGCGGCTGTGTCTGCTGCAAGACGATCCGGGATTTGCCGCGTTGGAGCAGCGGCGTGGCGTGGACTACCGGCGTGGACTACCACCGCCACGGCCCGCAATCCCTGGATCGCAGCACCTCACCGCGCGTAGGCCTGTGGTCCTATGATCCCGTTCACGAGGTGTCCACGAGTCGCATGCCCGGTGCCTCGGCAGACGCTGAGCGCGACGAGGAGACGGTCCACCGCATCAGCGCCGACGCGCTGGAGTGTGTCGGCGAGAACTTGCTCATTTCGTCACGAGTTCGGCGATCGCTCAGTACCCTCCGAGTAGCGACAGTGGAGGGTGCATCGATGAACGCTAGTCTCGGCCGCTTGGCCCGCATCACCTCATTCCTGCTGCACGGGCGTCGGCCTCGGTTCGATCACGCCAATTCGCACCGCACCGCCCGAGCCAACCAACTCGCGGGCCTCGCCTACCACTACCGCCCCTCATCCCCCTCGGCAGGCGGATCCGGCAGTTCAAGCGGCCTTTAACCGTCCCTGGCAGTCAACCACCGTTAGGGGCGCGATACGCGCGAGCTGTTCCGCCGTCTCCAGAAGCGGAGGCGGCGGCGCCTTCATGTCCGGTGCTTCACCGAGCCAGCGAACGGTTCATCACCAGGCTTTGCAGGACTCTGGGTACCAGGGGAGGCATACCGGGGCGTCGGCAGCGGCGCAGAGTTTCTCAGCTGGGCCGTGGGGCGGGGTCATAGGGCTTGGATTCCGGTGCGCTGCCTGCGCAGCCAGTGCTGCGGGGCAAGGCAGCGAGGTAGCGCAAGCAGCGGGACGAGGAGCAGGGCGCATGACCGAGCGAATCACCTCCTCGACCCCGATCCACGCAACCCGCGCTCTCGGAAGATCCGCGTCCGGCCCTCTCGCTGGTACGCCACGGTCGAGCTCGACCGGGTCGGGCACGTCGATGCCGCGAGCTCCCTGGGAGACGACTCCGAGCTGCCCGCTGCCTTCATAGATGCGGTCGACGGGGCGCGCGACGCGTCTATCGACCGCATCTGGTATGGCGGCTACTCGGGCTACTTCATGTCGGGTGATGGCCCGAGCTGGGTCACCTTGTGCGTTCGGTTCCCACACGTCGAGGCGACGGTCGAAGCGCTGCGCGTAGCCGAGCTCGACCGCGACTGGAGCAGGCTCCACGCGCTCGCCGACCGACTAGCGTTATCCGGTGATGGCTGGCTTGCTCCCGGCGAGCGGGAGCTGATCCGCGGTGTCGATTTCGACTCGCTGCCCGGCGCGTTCCTGAGGTTCCTGCGCGCCGGGCCACAGCGCGCGGTGTGCGCCTCAACGGTCAGGCGACCGCCGGGAGCGTGTGGGTTCGCCCGATGCTGTCGCTGGTCGAGAAGCAGAGACGGGATGGCTTCGTTGATCTCTAGGAACAGCGTTTGGCGACCGGTTCCGGAGGCAGTTGGTGATCATCTGGCTCACGGGTCTCGATGAGAAACGACGGCACTGTCGTGTCCACGAACGTGGGACGGCCAGCCTCTCGTCAGAGCGGCTGGCCGTCGAAGGGGTCGCCGGAGCCGGGCTTGAACGTCGTGCCGAGGTCGTACTGCGCGATCCCGAAAGGTTGAAAATCGGCATCGGCAAGGACGCGGTAGAGGAACTCAGAGGTGGACATGTCGTACCGGTCCCATGCGCCGCCGTCATCGGACCGCGCAAGGACGGGGTAATCGCCCGGCCGCTCGGCATCGATCAGCCAGAAGTACTCGTCGGCCCATTCGGTGGAGCCCCAGGGGACCAGCCCCTTGCCGCCCGGCGCGTAGATCGCATAGGGCTCGACGGCGGAGACGTCTCCGAGCTTGCTGTCCTGGTCGACCGACAGGGAGACCCGCCACTGTGTCAGGAAGTCGAACGCGAGGCCTTCGTCGCGCCCCAGAAAGTAGACGGAATCACTGAAGACGCCGCCGCCGAACGCCTCGTAGAGCTCCTTGTAGTCCGCCGGCAGCGGAACCCCCAGCTCTCCGTCGATCGCCGCCCAGTCGGCGGAGATCCCGAGTGGCTCCCACCCGGTTAGTTCGATCACTCGCTGAACCCACATACAACAATCTTTTAGCACCGGTTTTCGTTCCGATGTCCCTCACCCCTCGTTGCTCACGTCAAGATCGGCAGCTATCGCACTCAACCCGCCAAGGATGAGGCGCCCATCCGGCCTTGGGTGGGTGGCAGAGAGCAGGACCTCAGTTATGGCGCGACACCCGTCCAGTCCGCGCTGTGACGATGCCGAGCGGCG
Source organism: Streptomyces inhibens (assembly GCF_003389455.1). Taxonomy (GTDB): domain Bacteria; phylum Actinomycetota; class Actinomycetes; order Streptomycetales; family Streptomycetaceae; genus Streptomyces; species Streptomyces inhibens. Next base: position 6,318 of record NZ_QUAC01000123.1, read on the forward strand.
GCGAGTGCCCCTGCGGCGTGAGCCTGTGAGAGCCTTGGGACGGCGGTAGGGAGCACACTGCCACCATGCGGCGTGGGCGGTCGGCACCTGGGCGCCCATGAACCTGGAGTGGTGGGGCGACTGGCTGTCGTGACGACCCAGTCGCCCATCGCGTGGCGGAAGCTGGTCTATCAGGTGGCGCGGATGCCGCAGAAGGAGAACCACTACGACTTCCGCTCGTGGTTCCACCTTGGTGAGCTTGAGGTGACCGCGGACAACGTGCGGGCGTACCTCTTGAAGGCGAACGGGTGCGTCATCGGCTACCTGGCCGCCCCCGACATCAGCCAGCACCGCCGCTGGGATCTGGTCGACGGGTCATGGTACGGCGACCAGGACGACACTTTGCGCCCGCGCATCATCCTGGTCTGGGTGGCGGATGCCTACCGGCGCCAGGGCGTCGGCTCCACGCTCGTGCAGGCACTCGCTGACGGCTTCGGGTGCCAGGTCGCCGACGTGTCCTGGTCGGCCCCGATCAGTGACGCGGGCCGGCGCCTCGCATGTCGGCTCTCGCCTGAGGGCATCTGGGCCGGCTGACCCGCCAGCAGGCGGCTGTGCCGCCGATCAGCGGGCACCAGCGGTCAGGTACCGAAAGGGAGGCACTGCTGCGGAGGTAGTCCATATGAAGAGGCGACTGACCCGCCGGACACTGCCTAACCCTCGCCGCCCGCCAGGGCGCGTGCGCCGGGAGCGCAACACTCCCGCAGCGCGGCGAGTTCAGCCGTCGGCAGTCGCCGGGAGGTGCCCCGGCGGCTGCCGTCCAGGCGCGCGCTCCCGGCATCGAGCCATTGCGGGAGCGGCTCGACGCCGATGAAGTCTGCCAGTCGCGTCAGCTCTTTGCGGGGCTCGTCGAGCAGGTCCTCGTAGGCGAGCGTGGTTCGCATCGGTGCAGGCACGTCGCTGAGATGGTCCACGCCCCGGGCGACGAGCTCCGACCACAGTGCCCCGAATCGGGTCAGCGGCAGGTCACGGTCCAGCACGAGCGCGGGGTCGAATCGCTCCGCCAGCAGCCACGCCAGCTCGGGCGGCAGGGAACGGATCTGGTCCTGGGTCAGGTCGCCGTGGCGCTCGGCGCCGGTCCGCGCGAGGATTTCCCGCAACAGGAGGATCAGCCGGTAGCCCGTATGCCGGCTCATGGACAGGGCGCAGTCGGGCCCGTCCCTGAAGAGGTGCACGAAGCGCGCCTGCGGGAAGACCCTGCGCAGGAGCGGCACCCGCTCCGTCGAATAGCCGGATCGCTCGACGACCGCTGTCCGCCCGAATCGCACGCACAGCAGGTCGAACAGGGCCTCGTAGTGCTCCGCGGCACTACGGTCCGGCCAGCGGCATACCTGCTTCTTGAGCTCGTCGAACAGTCCGTCCGGATCGTCGGTGAGGTGCGGAAGTACCATCAGGGAGAGGGCGGGGATGCCGGTGGTCTGCGTCGCGAACCGTCCGGGGCGGCGGGTGTAGACGAACTCCGGCATCGGTACCCCGCTGCGGATCATGGACTCGAACAGCGGATTGGGGTCGGCGAGCAGCCGCCAGAACTCTCCACCGCCGAGGAGGCCTTCGGGAAAGCCCCGGCTCTGCACCGACGACAGCAGCTCATTGAGGCTGAGCACGTCCGGATGCGCATTGACGATGCCGGACAGTGCGGTCGACCCGCTGCGGCCTGTACCGACGATGAACGTCAGGGTGCGCATGTAGCCATTCTCCTTCGACGACCGGCCGTATCCATCGCGAACAGGCTTCCCGCGGCCTCGCCGCCCGACTCCTGTGCCGAGGTGAGGGGTGCAAGGGGTGCAGAGGGCACCGCTGGTGACCATGCCGGTCGGCAAGGACGGCCAGTGCCTGCGTTGCGACCTGATCGGCGACCGCGCCGACCCCGGCTACGCCTGCGCCGTCGAAGGCAGCTGGCCTCTCTTCGGCTAACCCCAATACCGCTTACTTACGGCGTGCTCCAAGCCTCTGACCTGCGGTGGTGTCCTCATCGCAGGCTGCCAAAGGCCAGCTACGTAAGTGGTATTGCGGCTAACCCACCTACCCTCCTCCGTTTCTGCCGTCGGAAGCAGTTGGCGGCAGAGACTAAGGGCTGTCCCGTGACTGCTGGTCACAGGTGAGATGATCTTGCCGTGTCTGGTGTGATCACGGTGTCTGAGCCATCGTGGATGGCCCCGTTCACGGGGGCTGAGCCCGCGGCAGTTCAGCAAGCTGATCACCGCGCTGGGGCGTGAAGGCGCGGACCCGGTGCGCAAGGGTCGGCCGTGGAGTCCGCCGCTGGTGAACCGGGTCCTGCTGGTTGCCGCGTATTGGCGCACCAACCTGACCCTGCGGCAGCTCGCCCCGCTGTTCGGGTCTCGTAGTCGGCCGCTGACCGCATCATCGGCCACCTCGGGCCGTCGCTCGCTCTGCAGCCGCGTAAGCGGTTGCGAAGGGACAACGTGCTGTTCGTGGAAGGCACCCGGCCGTGCGATCGCCGAGCAGTCGAAGAACTACTGTTACTCGGCCAACCGTCAGGTAGTCATTGACGTCGACACCCGCCTGGTCGTCGCTGTCGGCCGACCGGTGCCTGGCAACCGCAACGACTGCAGGGCGGGGAACTGTCCGGTGCGAAGGCGGCCGTGGGCCGCACCACGGTGATCGCGGACGGTGGCTACCGGGGCACCGGCCTGGTCATCGCGCACCGCCGCGAACGCGGCCAGACCGAACTGCCGGCCTGGAAAGAGGACACAACGCTGCCCACCGCAAGGCCCGAGCCCGCGTCGAGCACGTCTTCGCCCGGATGAAGGGCTGGAAGATCCTTCGGGATTACCGTCTGAAGGGCGACGGCGTCCACCACGCCATGCGCAGTATCGCCCGTCTACACAACCTCGCGCTGTCTGGGTGAGCTGCCTGCGCGGGCCCGCCGTGCTCAGCTCAACGTCAAGCGCACCAGATCGATCTCCTTGTCACGAGCTCGCGCGAAGCACCGGCTGCGCCCCGCGACGATAAAGCCGCACTTCTCCAGCACGCGAAGGGAGCCGGCATTGTCAGCAGCTGCGTCGGCGTGTAGTGGTCGGGTGCGCTCCAGCTTGATCAGCTCGGTGAGCGCCGCGGTGGCAACGCCTTGGCCCCAGTGAGCGCGCCCGACGGCATACGTGACCTCGCGCTCGGACGGCGGTCCGAATACAGCAGCGTGCCCTGCTACGACACCGTCGGCGAGGACGGTTCGCACAATCACAGCCGGGTCCGAGCGTACCTTTGCCCAGTGCTGGTCAAAGTGGTTTCGGTCGTAGTGGTACTTCCTGGTCACAGCCGCCATCTGCTGCAACTGGGGGTCCGTCAGCTGTTTCCAGAAGACCGGCAGATCGCTGTCTTGAAGTTCGCGCAGGGATATCTCCATAGGCACAGTCTCAGCCTCCGCAAGATCGCTGCCAAGGTGGCTGGCTCAGCCGGGGCCCAGCTCCCAGTTACGGGACAACCTTTAGGAGATCGCCCTGATCGACGAGGAACTGCAGCCCCTGCAGGGCGGGGCCGCCGCGCTGATGTCGGCACGCTCTACCGTCGAGCAGGAACTCAGGCTCCACCGCGGGATCCAGGAACTCAAGGACGTCAGAGCGGATCTGGTCGCCGGTGGTGCACAGTCGGGCGGACGGCCCAGCGGCAGCATCCCTGCCGAGATCGTGGCCAAGTTCGGCCGTGCCGTCGAACGCACGCTGGAGGCCTGGCAGGTCCGTATCCGTGACGTGGCCTACGAGCAGTACAGCGCTGAGTTGTTCGTCGGGAACGCGCCCGCTCCGCGCACGGTAAGGGGATGCGCGCGGTGCTGCACGCCGCCTTCGCCACGTCCCTGGCCGACTACTGCGTCAGGAGGCAATACCTCACCCCGGCTTCGTCGTCCCTGACTCCCCTATGGTCACCTGCCGGCAGCCCGGGGTGCGCCGCACCGACGAGGCCGACCTGCCCGACAGCGTCATCGAGCCGCTCATCCGCCAGCTAAAGCGCACAGTCACACAAGCTGTGACTGAGCGCCTCGTTGGCCCGACCGGCCAAGTAGGTGTTCAGCGGGGGCCGGGGCAGCGGAGCCATCGCGCCCCACCCCGACCCTGCAGGCCTGCGGTTACAGGATCTGAACCGCTCAGACGGGCCAACTAGAACGCTCAGTGCGGCCACATATCCCGGTCACTGGCCCAACTAGATGAATGAGTCCGATGTTCTCAGTGGTCGTAGGCGATCAGGGATCGTTTGGTCTTGGCGCCGGTGGTCCAGTTGTGCCA
>NZ_QUAC01000121.1 GCF_003389455.1 Streptomyces inhibens
GGCGGGCGGCGGCGCCGAGGTCGCCGGCGGCGCGGGCGCGGGCGCCGCCACGGTGCGGGCCGTCGGCGCCGTACGGGTTTCGGGCATAGGGGTCCCCTCCTCATCCGGCTTGTACGAGATGATTCGTACAAGCGGTACGAGAAGATTCGTACAGGCAACCGCAGTACGATGCAAGTCGTACTGAGTGATCGGGTGACCGGGAGGAGCGCCGGATGTCGACCAAGACGGGCGTATGTGCCGCAGAGTCAGGTGCGGCAAGCGCGTCACATGAGGCAAGCGAGGCAGGCGGGCCGGCGGCCGAGGTGTGCGCATCGCGGCCCGGCTTCGTGGCGGCGCGGCGGCCCGTGCCGGCCGATGCGCCCGAGCCGCTGCCGGAGCCGGAGCGCGCCGATCTGCGGCTGGAGGTCGTGATGGGCGCGCTGAGCGATCCCCTGCGGATGCGCATCGTGCGCACGCTGCTGCTGGAGTCGGAGGCGTTCGACCACACCTGCGGCTGGTTCGGCCTCGACCGGCCCAAGTCCTCGCTCACCCACCACTTCCGCGCGCTGCGGGACGCCGGTCTGATCCGTCAGCGGCAGTACGGGCTGGAGCGGCGCAGCCATGTCCGGGTGGACGACCTGGAAGCGCGGTTCCCCGGGCTGCTGGCGCTGGTCGCCGACTGGCGGGAGTGAGCGCCCGGCGCGGGCGGGGCGGCGGCCGGCGGGCCGGTCAGCGCGTGCGGCCGGCCGTTTCGACGCTCAGGCGGAGGCCGGGGCGCAGACCCCAGCGCGCCATGGCGCCGGCCTCGGCCTCCAGGATGTGCCGGGCGCGGAGGCGGGGGAGTCCCAGCCGTCCCGGGGGCATCGTGCATACGGCCAGCACGGTGAAGTCCCGGCTCAGATGGGCGACATCGATGGCGAACCGCATCCGGAAGGTGTGCACACCGCTCGCCGGGGTCAGCAGCAGCGCCCCCTCGATGCCGTCGCGGCCCAGCAGTCCGCGGGTGCGGGTGCGGTAGGACGCCGCGATCTCCACCGGAATGCCGACATCCGCGCCCTGCAGAATCCCCGGGCCGTTCTCCCAACGCGCCATGCCCAGCGTTCTATCAGCTCCCGCCCCCTAGGGTCGACGCGTGTCAGTGATGCTGATGGTGCTCGCCGCCGCCTACGGGGCCGCGGCCGGGATGCTCATACCGCGGCCCGCCCACCGGATGGCCGTGGAGCCCGGGGAGGAATGGCGCGCGGTGTGCCCCGGGGGACATGCGATCGCGGGGGCGGCGCGGGGCTGGCTGGGGCGGGGGCGCTGTGCGGACTGCGGGGCGTACGGGCCCGGGGCGCTGCCGACGGTGGCGGTCACCGCGCTGGTCTGCGCCGCCCTGGCGGCGGCCACCGGGCCGCGGCCGGAACTCGCCGTCTGGCTGGCGATGGCGCCGGTCGCGGTGCTGATGGCGGCCGTCGACTGGCGGGCCCGGCGCCTCCCGGACGCGCTGACACTGCCGCTGGCCGTGGTGGGGGCGGGGGCGCTGGGGCTGGTCGGCTGGCTCACGGGGGACACCGGGGCGTGGCGGCGGGCGCTGCTGGGCGGTCTGTTCCTCGGTGCGTTCTATCTCCTGCTGTACGTCGTCAACCCGCCGGGGATCGGGCTGGGTGACGTCAAGCTGGCGATCGGGCTCGGCGTCGCCCTTGGGTGGTACGGCTGGCGCACCCTGGTCACCGGCGGTGCGGCGGGGGTGCTGATCGGTGCGCTCTACGGCGCGGGGATCATGATCGTCCGGCGCGGCGCCCGGAAAGCGGCCATGCCGCTCGGGCCTTTCATGATCCTTGGAGCATTCTGCGGACTGCTCCTGGGCGCCGCCGCGGCCGCCTGACCGCGGTCTGCGCCCCGCCGCGCCGGGCCCGGCACGTACGCCCCGCATCCGTCCGAGCCACGCCGTCGCGCGCGCCGGTGCACGGAGCACCCCTCCCGTGGGGTTATGGTGGAAACCCCCCCTCGGGCCGGTCCGTATCCCCCCCACGGACCGGCCCGCTTTTTTGTCACGGGGCTCCGCCACGCGCCCGGCCACCGCCGCGGCGGGAATGTTCTCCCGCCGCAACGGCGCCCCACCACTACGGCGAGGGGGCAAGGCCCAGCCGGGACGTGCGGAACGGCCGGACGGGGAGCCTTACCGCCGCGCCCAGATGTTCACGCCATCCGTGGTCCTGGCGAACTCGTCGATCTCGGCCAGTTCGTCGTCCGTGATCACGGGGGCGTCGAGGGCCGCGACATTGGCCTCCAACTGGGCGACGCTGCTGGCGCCGATCAGGGCGGAGGTCATCCGCTCGTCGCGCAGCACCCAGCCCAGGGCGAGCTGGGCCAGCGACTGGCCGCGCCGGGCGGCGATGTCGTTGAGGCCGCGCAGCCGCCGTACGACCTCGTCGGACAGCAGGTTCGGGTCCAGCGACTTGCCCTGGGAGGCGCGCGAGCCCTCGGGGACGCCGTGCAGGTACTTGTCGGTCAGCAGGCCCTGTGCGAGTGGCGCAAAAGAGATGCAGCCCATGCCCTCGGCTTCGAGGGTGTCCAGCAGTTCGTCGTCCTCGGTCCAGCGGTTGATCATCGAGTACGAGGGCTGGTGGATCAGCGCCGGTACGCCCATGTCGCGCAGGATGCCGGCCGCCTCACGGGTCTGCTCGGCGTTGTAGGAGGAGACACCGGCGTACAGGGCCTTGCCCTGCTGGACGGCGGAGGCCAGCGCGCCCATCGTCTCCTCGAGCGGGGTCTCCGGGTCGAAGCGGTGCGAGTAGAAGATATCGACGTAATCGACACCCATCCGCTTCAGTGAGGCATCCAACGACGAGAGGAGATATTTCCGCGAACCCCATTCGCCGTAGGGGCCGGGGTGCATCAGATATCCGGCCTTCGTGGAGAGAATCATCTCGTCGCGGTAGCCACGGAAGTCCTGCGCGAAGATCTTTCCGAAGTTCAGCTCGGCGGACCCGGGAGGCGGGCCGTAGTTGTTGGCCAGATCGAAGTGGGTGATACCTAGATCGAAGGCGCGGCGCAGGATGGCCCGCTGGGAGCTCAGGGTGCGGTCGTCCCCGAAGTTGTGCCAGAGTCCAAGGGAGATAGCGGGGAGTTTGAGGCCGCTGCGGCCCGTTCGCCGGTACTTCATCGAGTCGTAGCGGGAATCCGCGGCGCGGTAGTCGGTGCCAGTCATGCTCATCTCCCTATCACGTACCTGTGACCTACCTGATTGGGCTGTCGAGACAGCCGAGAAGTAAAGTTGCCCACTTGAGGCGACGGGGCGACCGCCATTCGGCACGGAGGGGCTGGACCACACATGCTGCGATCTTCCGGGATGCGCATCCCGTATCCGCCTGCACTGCGCAATCTCGTCTACCGGCTGTACGCACGCCGGGTGGAGGGTCGCCTGGATCACGCCCAGGTGCCCAAGCACATCGGCGTCATCCTGGACGGCAACCGGCGCTGGGCGCGGGCCGACGGGCGGACGACCGAGCAGGGCCACCAGGCGGGCGCGGCCAAGATCGGTGAACTGCTGGGCTGGTGCGAGGAGACCGATGTCGAGGTCGTCACGCTCTGGCTGCTGTCGACGGACAACCTCGACCGGCCCGAGGGCGAGCTGAAGCCGCTGCTGGGCATCATCGAGAACACCGTGCGCGATCTGGCCGCCGACGGCCGCTGGCGGGTGCACCACGTCGGCAACCGCGATCTGCTGCCCGAGGCCACCCAGCGGGTGCTCAAGGAATCCGAGCAGGCCACCCTCGACAACAAGGGCATTCTGGTGAATGTCGCGATCGGCTACGGCGGCCGGCAGGAGATCGCGGACGCGGTGCGCTCGCTGCTGCTGGAACACGCCGAGCGCGGCACCTCCTTCGAGGAGCTGGCCGAGATCGTCGACATCGACCTCATCTCCGAGCACCTCTACACCCGCGGCCAGCCCGACCCGGACCTGGTGATCCGGACGAGCGGTGAGCAGCGGCTGTCGGGCTTCATGCTGTGGCAGAGCGCCCATTCGGAGTACTACTTCTGCGAGGTTTTCTGGCCGGCGTTCCGGAAGGTCGACTTCCTGCGCGCACTGCGCGACTACGCGGCCCGTCACCGGCGCTACGGTTTCTAGTTGCCTGGTCCCTTTTGGGGCCTGTTGGCCCTGATGAGGCCCGTACCTCCTCGGTACCCGTGATGTGCCGCACATCCTCTATAGCTGCTACGCCCCGGTTTCCGCGGGGTGTCATCAGCCCCCGCCGGCCCCAATAAGCCCTGGCGGGGGCTTTTTGACGCACCCTCCCTTCCGGGCGTTCCGCCCGCTTGCCGACGGTTCGCGATCACGCGTAACCCAAGGTTCATCGACCGTGCGTCATATGCCGTGGCATGGGGGCGGGGGTTCGAGGGAATATCCCTTCCAGGTCGGCGTCCGGAACAAGCCATCGGGCGCCGCATCTCAGCGGACGGCATGGGGTCGTCCGCCCGGGAGGCCCTTTGCACATCACGGAGAGCCGTGCGCACCGCACGGGCGACGCGAGGGGCCGGCGCTCGGCCCATGCATCGTGGCCCGAGCCCGGTCCGGTCACTAGATGGCCGGGGGTCCTGGGGACGCCGCCCAGCGGTTGCTGGGAGAGCGGAGTCCCCAGGAGAACACCGCCCCGCGACGCCGTCGCACCCCAACCTCATCCGAGGGGGTTCGTCCACCCGTGGTGAACAGCAAGCAGCGCCGTGAGAACGACCGGCGTACTTATGTCCTCGACACCAGTGTGCTGCTGGCGGATCCAGGCGCCATGGCCCGCTTCGACGAGCACGAGGTTGTGCTGCCGGTCGTGGTGGTCACGGAGCTGGAGGCCAAAAGGCACCATCCCGAGCTCGGCTACTTCGCGCGGCAGGCGCTGCGCCTGCTGGACGAGTACCGGGTGCAGTTCGGGCGGCTGGACTCGCCCATCCCCATCGGGGATCTCGGCGGGACACTCCGGGTCGAACTGAACCACTCCGACCCCGGGGTACTTCCCGCGGGCTTCCGGCTCGGCGACAACGACTCGCGGATCCTCGCGGTGGCGCGCAATCTGCAGGCCGAGGGGTACGACGTCACGGTCGTCTCCAAGGACCTGCCGCTGCGCATCAAGGCGTCCTCGGTCGGGCTGCTGGCCGAGGAGTACCGCGCCGAGCTGGCGATCACCGAATCCGGCTGGACGGGGATGGCCGAGCTGACCGTCTCCGCCGAGCAGGTCGACGACCTGTTCGCCGCCGAGACCGCTCACGTACCGGGAGTCTCCGAACTTCCGGTGCATACCGGACTTGTGCTGCAGTCCGAGCGCGGCAAGGCGCTCGGCCGGGTCACCGCGGAGGGCGCGGTCCGGCTGGTGCGGGGCGACCGGGAGGCGTTCGGGATCCACGGTCGCAGCGCCGAGCAGCGGATCGCGCTGGATCTGCTGCTGGACCCGGACGTCGGCATCGTCTCGATGGGCGGGCGGGCAGGCACGGGCAAGTCGGCGCTGGCGCTGTGCGCGGGCCTGGAGGCCGTGTTGGAGCGCCGGCAGCACCGCAAGGTGATGGTGTTCCGCCCGCTGTACGCCGTCGGTGGGCAGGAGCTGGGCTATCTGCCGGGCAGCGAGGCGGAGAAGATGAGCCCCTGGGCCCAGGCCGTCTTCGACACGCTGTCCGCGGTGACCACCAAGGACGTCATCGAAGAGGTGGTGGGGCGCGGCATGTTGGAGGTGCTGCCGCTGACCCATATCCGCGGACGGTCGCTGCACGATGCGTTCGTCATCGTGGACGAGGCCCAGTCGCTGGAACGGAACGTCCTTTTGACGGTTCTGTCCCGTATCGGCGCCAACTCCCGGGTCGTACTGACTCATGACGTCGCACAGCGGGACAATCTGCGGGTCGGGCGGTACGACGGCGTGGTCGCGGTCGTCGAGAAGCTGAAGGGGCATCCGCTGTTCGCCCACGTCACCCTGAACCGCTCGGANAGAAGCTGAAGGGGCATCCGCTGTTCGCCCACGTCACCCTGAACCGCTCGGAGCGGTCGCCGATCGCGGCGCTGGTGACCGAAATGCTGGAGGACGGCAGGATCTGACCCGTTGTGAACCACGCGCCGCCCGGTGAAGCCAAGGAGCTTAACCGGGCGGCGTTCTGCTGCGCTCGAATATCCGAAAATCTTGAGGCGTAAACGAGGTGTGAGCTTTCACACCCGGCAGGGAATTGATTCCCGGTAGCCCGTTCGGGCAGAGTCTGGGTCCTGTCAGGCCCCGCATACGGCACCAGCGCCCCATGGGGGTGCCCCCGGTCGAACGAAGTTGAGACCGGGGGAGGTAAGTAGAGCGAACTTCATAGTGAGTCGCCGTATGCCGCCCGAGCACCACGCGGACCCCCAGGGGGACGTACCGGGCCAGTGCCTCCCGTGACCAGCCGGTCCCGCCCGCTCAACAGGGCCCGGAACAAGGGGAGACCAGCGCCAGGGGCACGATTGCGTCCGCGAGGTCACCTATGCGGGCGATGCTGGAAGGAAAACGTGTGAGCCGGATCTCGGTCCGGGGATTCGCCGTGGCATCCGCCACCGCGGTCACCACCGTCGGCGCCGTAGTCGGCGTCGCTGCAGGGCAGCCCGCCTCGGTAGGCAACACCGAGGCAGCCGCTGCCGATGCGACGATCGCTGATATCCCCGCGGGCGCACAGGCCCAGGTGCAGACGGCTTCCCTGACGCAGCAGGCGGACGACCAGTCCACCCAGGCGGATGTGGCAGCCCTGAAGTCGGCACAGGAGTCGGCCCGTAAGGCAGCTGCGGAGACCGCGCAGTCCAAGAAGGACGCAGCGGACGAGGCGAAGGCGAAGAAGGACGCCGACGCGCGCAAGAAGAAGGAGCTGGCCGCGTCCCGCTCCGCAGCGCGCGACGCGAGCGACTTCACCGTCAAGGGCTCGTACTCCATCGCTGAGACGCAGTCCATGGCGCGTCAGATGATGGCAAGCGACCAGTTCCAGTGCTTCAGCAACATCGTGGACCACGAGTCCGGCTGGAACTACCAGGCCACCAACGCCTCCTCGGGCGCCTACGGACTGGTCCAGGCGCTGCCCGGCTCCAAGATGTCCTCGGCCGGCTCCGACTGGCAGACCAACCCGGCCACCCAGATCAAGTGGGGCCTCAACTACATGAACGACCGCTACGGCAGCCCCTGCGGCGCCTGGTCGTTCTGGCAGGCCAATCACTGGTACTAGGTCCGCCGGCCCAACACCGGTACTTCCGAAACCCCCGAACGCGACAGCGTCGGGGGTTTCGCGTATCCGGCACAGGTAACGTCGTGCCGACAGTTCGTGGTGCGTGGGAGGGGAAGAGGAAGGACATGTCCAGATTGCCTCAGTGGGTCGGTGGCCTCGGTGCCGGTCTGACGCGGCTCTCGCAGCGGCTGGAGGAGCAGCGCCGCCGCGCGGAGGCTGCGGCGGTCGACGACCCGGAAGAGCTGAGGCGTGCCGGGCACGCGGACGCGCCCGCGGCTGCCGGCTCGGTGGGAGATGGTCCGGTGGGCGACGGTGCGGTGGGCATCCTCACCACGCCCCGTACACAGGTGCCGAAGACGGTGGACGGTGTGCCGCATGACGGCGCGGAGCATGCGGCCCCCGCCGCCCGTCCGCCGGAGTCCGTGCCCGCGCCGCCCGCCTACGCGCCGGCCGTCGCGGCCCGCCCCGACCCGGTCGCGGCGGTGCCGTGGGGCGTACGCGTCGCCGCCGAGGTGGGCTGGCGGCTGCTGGTGCTGGCGGCCACGCTGTGGGTGCTCGCACGCGTCATCACCACCATCGAACTGGTCGTGCTGTCCTTCACCGCGGCGACGCTGATCACCGCGCTGTTGCAGCCCACCGTGGGGTGGCTGCGCCGGCGCGGGCTGCCGCGCGGGCTGGCCACCACGCTGACCTTTATCGGCGGGTTCGTCATCATGGGCCTGGTCGGCTGGTTCGTGGTGTGGCAGGTCCAGGACAATATCGACTCGGTCTCCAGCCGCATCCAGGAGGGCATCACCGAGCTCAAGGGCTGGCTGCTGAAGAGCCCGTTCCATGTGACCGAGGGTCAGATCAACAGCATCGCCAAGAATCTGCAGGACGCGATCGGCGCCAACACCGAGGCGATCACCTCGGCCGGCCTGGAGGGCGTCACCGTCGTCCTCGAAGTGTTCACCGGCATCCTGCTCGCGATGTTCACCACCCTCTTCCTGCTCTACGACGGGCGGCGGATCTGGGAGTGGCTGCTCAAGCTGGTCCCGGGCGCGGCCCGTGAGGGTGTGGCGGGCGCCGGGCCGCGGGCCTGGCGGACGCTGACCGCCTACGTACGCGGCACGGTCATCGTCGCCCTCATCGACGCCATCTTCATCGGTATAGGCCTCTACTTCCTCAATGTGCCGCTCGCCGTCCCGCTCGCCGTCTTCATCTTCCTGTTCGCCTTCATCCCGCTGATCGGCGCGGTGGTCTCGGGCGCACTGGCATGTGTCGTCGCGCTCGTCACCCAGGGCGTGTTCCAGGCCCTGATGGTGCTGGCGGTCGTCCTGGCCGTCCAGCAGATCGAGGGCCATGTCCTGCAGCCGTTCATCCTGGGCCGGGCGGTCCGGGTCCACCCGCTCGCGGTGATCCTGTCGGTCGCCGCGGGCGGCCTGACCGCGGGCATCGGCGGCGCGGTCGTCGCGGTCCCGCTGGTGGCGGTCACCAACACCGTCGTTGGCTATGTGCGGTCGCACTCCAGGGAACAGGCGCTACGGATGTCGGTGGCCCCACGCGGCGCCACCGCGCTCGGGGTGGCGCCGACCCTGCCCCCGGCGACGCGCGCCGCCGAGGAGCCGCGGGACTAGGGCCCGGCCATGACCCATCGGACAGGCCCTAGGGGCCTGTAGGGCGGATCGGGGCCGGACGGGCCCTGGCTGCCCGGCGCCCCGACGCACTGAACCCCGCAGACGTCCTGTCTGCGGGGTTCAACGTACGCGGCGGTCGACCGGTCAACCGGCCGACCGGCCGGCCGAATTACTCGGCGAGCGCGGCCTCGGCGTCCAGGGTCGCGCCGACGGCCTGCAGGACGGACGCGATCTTGACGGCCTCCTGGATCGTCTCGCGGTCCACACCGGCCTTGCGCAGCACCTGCTCGTGCGAGTCCAGGCACATGCCGCAGCCGTTGATGGCTGAGACGGCCAGCGACCACAGCTCGAAGTCGACCTTGTCCACGCCCGGGTTGCCGATGACATTCATCCGCAGACCGGCGCGCAGGTTGCCGTACTCAGGGTCCGACAGCAGGTGCCGGGTCCGGTAGAAGACGTTGTTCATCGCCATGATGGCGGCGGCCGACTTGGCGGCGGTGTACGCCTCGGCGGAGAGGTTGGCCTTGGCCTCCGGCTCCAGCTCGCGCAGCACCTTCGGCGAGCGCGAGGCGATCGCGCAGGCCAGGACGGTGCCCCACAGCTGCTGCTGCGGCAGGTCGCTGTTGCCGATCACCGAACCGAGGTTCAGCTTGAGGTCCTTGGCGTAGTCCGGTACGGCGGACTTCAGTTCGTCGAGAGCCATCTCAGATCAGCTCACTCGCCCGAGAGGAGAGCGACCGGGTCGAGGGTGTCCTCGCCCTTGCTCCAGTTGCACGGGCACAGCTCGTCCGTCTGGAGAGCGTCGAGGACCCGGAGGACCTCCTTGGGGTTACGGCCGACGGAGCCGGCGGTCACCATCGTGAACTGGATCTCGTTGTTCTGGTCGACGATGAAGACGGCGCGCTGCGCGAAGCCGTCCTCGCCCTCGATGCCGAGGTCACGCATGAGCTCGTGCTTCGAGTCGGCCAGCATCGGGAAGGGCAGGTCGGTCAGGTCCGGGTGGTCCTTGCGCCAGGCGTGGTGCACGAACTCGGAGTCGCCGGAGAAGCCGAGGATCTGGGCGTCACGGTCGGCGAACTCGTCGTTCAGCTTGCCGAAGGCGGCGATCTCGGTCGGGCACACGAAGGTGAAGTCCTTGGGCCATGCGAAGACGATCTTCCACTTGCCCTCGTAGGTCTTGTGGTTGATCTGCTCGAACTCCTTGCCCTTCTCCATCGAGACACAGGCAGTCAGGTCGAACTCGGGGAACTTGTCACCGACAGTGAGCACGCGCTCTCCTTGTTGCACAGAAAGTCCCTTTTGAGGACTTTCCTTGAGGCTTGGACGGGTTACACAGTGCCATAGGAGGCATTGATCAGGGAAATAGCTAGACTGGTTGATGTTGATCGGAGGTGGTTATCAGTGGTGTCACCAGTGAGTCAGGGCGGACGGCCCCGCCAGCCCAGCCTGGCCCAGCTGCGGGCGTTCGTGGCGGTGGCCGAGCATCTGCATTTCCGCGAGGCGGCGGCCGAGATCGGTATGAGCCAGCCCGCGCTGTCCGGAGCGGTCTCCGCGCTGGAGGAAGCGCTCGGGGTGCAGCTGGTGGAGCGTACGACGCGCAAGGTGCTGCTGTCGCCCGCGGGGGAGCGGCTGGCGGCCCGGGCCCGTACGGTCCTGGAGGCCGTCGGGGATCTGATGGAGGAGGCGGAGGCGGCCCGCGCGCCGTTCACCGGCGTGCTGCGGCTCGGTGTCATCCCGACCGTCGCGCCGTATCTGCTGCCGGCCGTGCTGCGGCTGGTCCACGAGACCTATCCCGACCTGGACCTCCAGGTGCACGAGGAGCAGACCGCATCCCTCCTGGACGGCCTGGCCCACGGACGCCTCGATCTGCTGCTGCTCGCCGTGCCGCTCGGCGTCCCCCAGGTCACCGAACTCCCGCTCTTCGACGAGGACTTCGTGCTGGTCGCCCCCAAGGAGCACTGGCTGGGCGGCCGCGGCGACATTCCGCGCCAGGCCCTCCAGGAACTGGATCTGCTGCTGCTCGACGAGGGGCACTGCCTGCGCGACCAGGCCCTGGACATCTGCCGGGAGGCCGGGAGGGACGAGAACACCCCGGTCACGACGAGCGCGGCGGGCCTGTCCACGCTGGTGCAGTTGGTGGCCGGCGGGCTCGGGGTGACGCTGCTGCCGCGGACCGCGCTACGGGTCGAGACCGGCCGCAACGACCACCTCACCACCGGCTACTTCGCGGACCCGGCCCCCTCCCGGACCATCGCCCTGGCCATGCGCACGGGCGCCGCCCGCCAGGGGGAGTTCGAGGAGTTCGCGGAGGCGCTGCGGGGGGCGCTGCGGGGGTTGCCGGTGCGGATTGCGAAGGGGTGAGGGTCAGGCTCGCGGCTGCCCGGCCTTGAGCAGCGCCTCGACGTCGAGCTTGACCTCGGCGCCGATGGAGGGGGGAAGGGTGATCTGCTCGCCCGGGGCGTGGACCCGATGGCTGTCGTACCCGTTCTGGGCCGGATCGGTGAGGACGTGGATGCGGTTGTGCTTGCGGTCGACGATCACGTAGACCGGAATCCTGGCGTTCGCGTAGGCGACCACCTTTGACTTGAGATCGTTGTTGTAGTTGCTCGATGTGACTTCGAGGACGAGCCGGAAGATCACGGGGTCGTAGCAATTGTTCTTGACCACGTGCTCGTCCAGGTCGGCGTCGACCAGGGACAGGTCGGGGATGGCGTAGTCCTCCGGGCCGTCCGGTAGCCATACTCCGATTCCTTGCAGCACTTCGGTCGCACCGCCGCCCAGGCCCGCTTCCATGAAGGGACCCGTGAGCCTGCTCAGTGCCCTCGCGTGAGGACCGTCCGCTGGTGGGGTCACGACGATGACGCCTCCGATGATCTCGACGCGGTGGCCCGGGTTCTGCTCCATGAGCCTGTTCGCCACGTCGAGCTGGGTCGGCGACCCGTCCTGGGGCGGGTGCTCGACAGGTGCAGCGGACATCAGGTGCCTCCCGTTGGCTGGTGCCGAGACCATCATGGTAGGCAAAGGCGGCCGCACACGTCTTGTACGACCGCCTTCACTCGTTCGTGGGTGTCGCCCGTAATCGCTACGCCTCGGCCGCCCGCGTGTACGTCAAGAACGCTGCCCCGCTCTTGAGGACCGTGTGCTCGGTCAGCTCCCAGGTGCGCGGGTCGAAGGTGGTGTCCCGGGAGAAGAGGGGGATGCCGTTGCCGATGGTGAGCGGGCCCAGCTTGATGAGGAGCTGGTCGATTTCCGGGTAGAGGGCGCCGGCGAGTTCGCTGCCGCCCATCAGCCAGATGTCCTTGCCGGGCCGGCTCTTCAGCTCGCGTACCGTCGCGACCGGGTCGGTGGCCACCAGCTCCACCGCCGGGTCGGGGCTCTGCCGCAGGGTCCGGGAGAAGACGATGTGCCGCAGGTGCGGATAGGCGTCGGTGAGGCCGGCCGCGAGGCCGATCTCGTAGGTGCGGCGGCCTTCCAGGACGGTGTCGAAGTGGGTGCCCTCGGCGGTGACGCCGAGCGCCGACCGGGCGTGGACGGGCAGGACCTCCGGGAGCTCGGTGACCAGGTGCTGGACGTAGTCCTCGGCGATCGGCCAGAAGCCGTCGGGGCCGGTGGGATCCGCGCCGTCCGGGCCGGCGATGAAACCGTCGAGGGTGGCGGCGATGCAGTAGACGAGTTTGCGCATGTGGGTTCCCCCGTTGAGTAGTTGGCGCGGCGCCGGCCGGGCGGCCGGGCAGCGGTGCCGGGGAAATGATCTCGCAGGTTCACTCCGTGCGCAGCCCGTCGGGCCGCATCAGGCGCCACAGCAGCGGCAGGGAGAGGGCGGTGACGCCCAGGATGACGGCTGCCGCGGTGCCGGTGATCGTGAGGATGGCCCACCAGTCGGGGTGCAGAGGGCGGCCGACCATGTGGACCAGGAGTGCGCCGAGGGCGAGGCCGCAGGTGATCGCCAGGGTCAGGCCCAGGGCCACGGGGACGGCGGTCTGCCACAGGACCGAGCGGCCGAGCAGGGCGCGGGGGGTGCCCAGGGCGTCGAGCGCGGACAACAGGCGGGCGCGTTCGCGGAGTTGCTCGACGGTCGTGATCAGCAGGCCGGAGCCGATCAGCAGGAGTACGGCCGCGGCGCCGGCGGTCAGGCCGCGGCGGGCGAGGTCGACGGCCTCGTTACCGGTGTCGGTGGTGTAGGTGACCACGTCGGCCCGGATGTCGATGCGGGCGGCGGTGTTGCGGACGTGGTCGATGGCGTCGGGGCGGGCCGGGTCCAGCCGCAGCAGAACGGAAACGCCGGGGCGGCGGAGGAGGGTGGGGTCCAGGGCCTTGGGTGTGGCGAACAGGCCGGGGGCGGGCAGGCCGCGGGTCAGGCTGCGGTCGACGACGGTGACGCGGCGGGCGGTCGTGGGGACCGTCCAGGTGGCGGGTGTCCGGTGGTCCGCGCGGCTGCCGACCGGGTCGAGGGCCAGCCGTTCGCCGGGGTGCGGGGTGCGGTGGACGCCCTCGGGGTCGTCGGCGAGGAAGGCATCGCCGTCGGAGCAGGTGGGGAGGTGGGCCTGCCGGCGGAGGGTGGGGCAGTCGGCGACGATCAGGGCGTAGGGCTCGGGGTCGTCGTCCTCGGCGGAGAAGCCGTGTGCCATGGCCTGTTGGTGCCGGGCGGTGTCGGCGTAGCCGGTGAGCAGGGTACGGGCGTCGAGGACGCCCTCGGTGGCGCGGAGCCGGGCGTGCATCTCGGGGACCCGGGCGGCGGGCACCGCGCCGTCCCGGGTGCTGACCTCGGTCCCCGCGGCGGCGGAGCGGGGCTGTTCGAGCCCGTCGCTCCAGGTGCTGGACAGCAGGAGTTGTACGGCGATGGCGCCGGCCACCGCGACGGTGATGCCACTGACCGAGCGGCTGGCCGCGGTGCTGCTCAACTGGAGCCGCCGGACGGCCAGTTGCCAGGACTGGCCGCCGTGGCCGGCGCGGCCCAGACGGGCCACCGCGGCCTCCAGCAGCCAGGGCAGCAGCGCCGCGACGCCCAGCAGAAGCAGTGATGTACCCAGGATCAGCCGGGCGTTGGCCGCGTCGCCGGAGTGCAGTCCGCCGATCGCCGACGGCAGCAGCAGCGCCACCCCGGCGGCCGGCAGCAGCGGCCGCCACCACAGCCGGCGGCGCAGCGGCGGCGCCGCACGGGTCACGCCCAGCGGCTCGACGGTGACCCGCCGCATGGTGAACAGCGTGACGCCGACCGAGCCGAGGGGGACGGCCAGCGCGACGAGGGCGCCCAGCGCGGTGTCGGGGACGACGTCGGAGGGGAAGACGCCGAGGTTGAAGAGGGAGAGCGACGACAGCGGGATACGCAGGGCGAGGAAGAGGGCGGTGCCGGTGAACAGGCCCAGGAGGGCGCCGGCCAGCGCCTCGCCGGCGGCGATCCGGCAGGTGGTGGGGCGGTCGGCGCCGACCAGGCGGAGCGCGGCCAGCCGGCGGTCGCGGCGTTCGCCGCCGAAGCGTACGGCGGTGGCGATGAAGACGGCGACGGGGGCGAGCAGCGCGACACAGCCCACGCTGATCGCCAGCACCACCAGGGGGCTGGTCCGGAACGGGGCGCCGTGGTCGCCGAAGGCGGTGATCCGCTCGACCCCGCCGACGGACCGCCGCAGGGCGTCGCTGCCTTGGTAGAAGAGGAGTTCACCGGGGTGGATGAGGCCCGCGGTGCCGATCTCGGCCGTGATCCGAAGATGCGGGAAGCGGCCCTTGAGCAGTGCGCCGTCGGGGGAGGACAGCAGGTCGGCGAGGGCGGGGGAGACCGCGAGCTCGCCGGGGCCGGGCAGCCGGGACAGGCCCGGCGGTACGGGGGCGTGCGGGCCTTCGGGCTGTACGACCCGGCCGTGCAGCGGCACCTCGCGGTAGGCGCTGTTCAGCGAGGCGGTCAGCAGCGAGTGGTCCGAGGGGCCGGTGCCTTCCACGGCGGGGACGGTGGCCCGGGCCCACTGGCGGTCCATGGCCGCGTTCAGCGCGTTGGGGAGGGCGGCGGCCAGCAGGAGGACGGCGACGCCCAGGCCGACGCCGAGCGCTGTCAGGGCCGTACGGATCCAGCCCTCGCGGCCGCCGGTGACGGCGAACCGGGCGCCCATGGCGAGGTCCGCACACCAGCGGCGGGCCGCCGGGCCCTTGGACGGCATCGGTGTGCTCACTCCGTCCGCAGTCCCTCGGGCCGCATCATCCGCCACAGCGGCGGCAGGCTCAGCACCGTCACGAAGAGGATCACGCCGCCGCCGATACCGGTCATCGCCGCCACCGCGGGCCAGTCCACGATCACCGCGCTGTCGATCATCGACAGCAGCAGCGACCCCAGCGCGAGCCCGCAGCCCAGTGCGAGGCCCAGGCCGAGCACGACCGGAAGGGTGGTCTGCCACAGCACCGACCAGCCGAGGGTGGCGCGGCGGGTGCCGTACGCATCGAGGGTGGACAGCAGTCGGCGGCGCTCGTAGAGCTGCTCGACGGTGGAGATGATCAGGCCCGCGCCGATCAGCAGCAGGGTGATGGCGGCGCCGACGAACAGGCCGTTGCGGACGCTGGTGTACTGCTGGGTGTGCGGATTGTCGACCGCGGAGAACTCGTTCATGGACGGGTCGATACGGGCCGCGGTGTTGCGGATGTGCTCCACCGCGTCCGGGGTGGCCCGGTCGAAGTCGACCTTGATCTCCGTCATGGGGCCGTTGAGCCGGTTCGTGTCGAGCGCGGACGGGGTGGCCAGCAGGTCGTACGAGAAGGTGCCGGGGCCGTGTCCGGGCGCGATCAGCCGGGCGGTGCGGGCCGTCCCGGGGATCTTCCAGGGGTGCGGGGCCACCGGGTCGTCCTCGGCGAGCGGGGCGTTGAGGTCGATGGTCGCACCGGGCGCGATGACGCGGTCCCGGTCCGGGATGTCGGTGAGGAACGTGTCGCCGTCCCGGCAGGAGCCCAGACGGGCCAGTCTGCGCAGCTCGGCGCAGCTGCCGACGGCGACCGTCGCACGGGCGCCGCGGGCCGGGGCCCGGCCCGCGAGCGGCATCGGGCCGACCAGACCGTCGATCGCGCCGCGGACCGCCGTCACCCCGGTGGTCCCGCGCAGCGCGGCCAGCGCCCGCTGGGTCTGCGGCCAGCCCTTGGAAGTGCCCCACAGGCCGAGCTGCGGGAGCTTGCCGGACTGCGCGTACGCGTGGGTGTAACCGGCCTGCATACCGGTCAGCAGCATATGGATGGCGATGGCGCCGGCCACCGCGACGGTGATGCCGCTGACCGCGCGGGTGGCCGAGCCGCTGCTCAACTGGAGGCGGCGGACGGCCAGTTGCCAGGGCACCGGACCGCCGCGCAGCCGGCCGACCACCGCGTCCACCAGCCAGGGCAGCAGCGCGGTGACACCGAACAGCAGCAGCATCGAACCGGCCGCGAGCCGGATGGTGTTCAGCGGGGTGTCGGTCCACGGCCGCTGCCAGGCCAGCGGCACCAGCAGCAGGGTGCCCACGGCGGGCAGCGCAAGCCGCCACCACAGCCGCCGGCGGATCGGCGGGCGGTTGCGGACGATACCCAGCGGCTCGACGGTGACGCCGCGCTGCGCGAACAGCGTCACCAGCACCGCCGCCGTCGGGACGAGCAGGGCGATCAGCGCCGCGGCGAGCGGGCCCGGCGCCACGTCCGAGGGGAAGACATTGACGTCCCACAGGGTGATGACCGAGGCGAACTGCCGGCCGCCCAGGAACAGCACGGCGCCGCCGGCCAGCCCCAGCAGCGAGCCGAACAGCGCCTCGCCGGAGGCGATCCGGCGGGTCATCCGCACATCGGCGCCGACCAGCCGGAGCGCGGCCAGCCGGCGCTCACGGCGCTCGTTGCCGAACCGTACGGAGGTACCGATGAAGACCATCACCGGCATCATCAGCGCCACACACGTCATGATCACGAGCAGCACGACGGGTGCCCGCATCGGCGGCGGGTCCCAGCTCTTGCCGAAGTGGTCGATGCGATAGCCGTCGGGCGCGGCCAGGGTGGCGCTCTGCGCGACGTAGGTGAGCTCCTGCGGGCCGAGCAGGCCGTCGTCACCGATGACACCGGCCACCGTGTAGTCCAGCCGGTCGCGCAGCAGCGCGCCTTCGGGGGAGTCCAACAGCTCCTTGAGCGCCGGCGAGACCAGCATCCGGCCGGGTCCGGGCAGGTGGCGGATGCCCGGAGGTATGGGCGGATGCGCACCGTCCGGGCGCACCAGCCGGCCGCGGATCGGCGCACCGCGGAACGTGGTGTCGACGGAGGCGTAGCGCACGGTGTTGCCGGCGGGCCGGGGCTCGTGGGCCTGGCCGAGGTTCTCGCGGGCCTTCTCCCGGCCGTGCCAGGAGTTCATCAGCGTCGGCACGGACGAGCCGAGCAGCAGGACGGCCACGCCCAGGGCGACGCCCGCGGCCGTCAGCGCCGTACGGATCCAGCCCTCGCGGCCGCCGCCGGCCGCGAACCGCATGCCCATCGCGAGGTCACGGGCCCAGCGGGCGGGTCCGGTGTGCGGGGTGGCGAGCGGGCCCGGGGGCGCGGGTACGGTGGGCGCGCGTTCGCCGCCGCGCCCGCCGTCGGTACCGGCGTGCGAGCGCAGCAGGCTCATATCAAGCCCGCCAGCATGTCCTTCACTTTGCCGTCGCGGACGACGATCTCGCGGTCGGAGTAGGCGGCGACCCGGGCCTCGTGGGTGACCAGGACGACGGCGGCGTTGGTGTCGCGGGCGGCGTTGGTCAGCAGGGTCAGCACCCGTTCGCCGTTGAGCGAGTCCAGGGCGCCGGTCGGCTCGTCCGCGAAGATCACCCGCGGCCGGGTGGCGAGCGCGCGGGCGACCGCGATCCGCTGGCCCTGACCGCCGGAGATCTCACCGGGCCGCTGGCCGTGTACGGACTCGACCTCCAGCCGCTCCATCCACTCCCGGGCCTGTTGCTCGGCCTGCTTGCGCTTGGTGCCGTTCAGCCGCAGCGGCAGCGCGACATTCTCCAGACAGGTCAACTCCGGCACCAGCTGGCCGAATTGGAAGACAAAGCCGAATTCGGTACGGCGCAGGGCGCTGCGCTGGGCGTCGCTCATCCCGGTGAGGGTGTGCGGGCCGTAGCGGACGGTGCCGGAGTCCGGGCTGATGATGCCGGCCAGACAGTGCAGCAGCGTCGATTTGCCGGAGCCGGAGGGGCCCATGACGGCGACGACCTCGCCGGGGTGGATGGAGAACTCCGCGCCGTCCAGCGCCGGCGTCACCCCGTAGGACTTGTACAGCCCCTCCGCCGCGAGCAGGGATCCCTCCGGCGTCATGTACGGACCGCCTCCGCCAGCTTGTCGAGCCGGGCGGCGGTCAGCTCCAGCCAGCGCAGATCGGCCTCCAGATGGAACAGCGCATGGTCGCAGATCAGCTGGTCGGCGAGGTCGCCGGTGCGCTTGCGCTCGGTCAGTCCGCGCATCAGCCGCAGATGTTCGGCGCGCTGGGTGTCCAGCAGCTCGGCGGCGTCGCGGTCGGTGAGCAGCGCCAGGACGATCTTGGTGTAGAGCGTCGACTGGAGATACGGCTCGGGCTTCTCCGGGCGGGCCAGCCACTGGGCGACATCGGTGATACCGGCGTCCGTGATCGCGTACCGCTTGCGCTCGGGACCGGCGCCGGCCTCCACGCCGTCCACCTCGACCAGGCCGTTCTTCAGCAGCCGGGACATCGTGGAGTAGACCTGCCCGTAGTGCAGCGGGCGGTCCTGGCCGAAGTGTTCGTCGAAGGCCCGCTTGAGGTCGTAGCCATGGCGGGGGCCGGACTCCAGGAGGCCCAGCAGCGTATGACCGATTGACATGCCGACCACCTTACTCGTGGGTGTATCGCTGGTGTATACGCGCGCTGTATAGCGGACCGGGGCGGTGCGCCCCGGGGCCCTTCGGACGCCGGCCCCGGGGCACGGGGATCACTCCGTACGCAGCCCGTCCGGGCGCATCATCCGCCACAGCGGCGGCAGGCTGAACAGGGTGACCAGCAGCACCAGACCGGCGCCGGTCGCGACCATCGGCCAGACCACCGACCAGTCGAAGGTGGTCTTGCCCGCCATGCTCAGCAGCGCGAGGCCCAGCCCGGCGCCGCCCACGAGCGCGAGGGCGAGCCCCAGGACGACCGGGACGGCGGTCTGCCACAGGACCGACCAGCCGAGGGTGGCCCGCCGGGTGCCGAAGGCCACCAGTACGGACAGCAGCCGGCGGCGTTCGCGCAGCTGCTCCAGCGTCGTCACCAGCATGCTGGCGGCGATCAGCGCCAGGGTCGCGGTGGACGCGACCAGCAGCCCGGTGCGCACGCTGTTGTACTGCTTGTCCCGCTCCAGGTTCTGCAGGGTGATGACGCGCATCTGCGGATCGATCCGGGCGGCGGTGTTGCGGACGTACTCGGCGGCATCGGGCACCGCCGGGTCGGTCTTCACCATGGCGTGGGCCGTCGGATGGTCCAGCACGGCGGTGTCCAGCGCGCCGGGGGTGGCGAAGATCCCGAAGGCCGTCTCTCCCGAGGGGGCCTTGCGGGAGTCGACCGTGCGGGCCGACTTCGGAAGGGTCCACAGCCGCGGTGCGCCGTCGGGCTCCTCGGTCTGCGGGTCCCGGTTGAAGAGCACCTGGGCACCGGGGCGCGCGGTCTTGAAGAGGTAGCCGTCGTCGACCAGCCCGCTGTTGTCCTTGACGATGAAGACATCGCCGTCTTTGCAGGCACCGGTGTGCGCCAGCTCGCCCAGGGTGGGGCAGTCGCCGACGGTGACCTGGGTGCTCGGGGCGAAGGCCTCGCCCTTGCGGACCGGTCCGGGACGGGACGCGGAGGCCTCGACGGTCGCGATCACCCCGCGTACGCCCTCGGTGGTGCGGACCTGCGCCATCATCTTCCGGGTCGTCGCGACATCACCGGACGGCAGCGTGAGGGACAGCTGCGCACGGCTCGGGTCCTGCCCGGTGACCTTCATGAAGTCGCTCTGGATCGTGGAGAAGAACAGCTGCAGCGCGATGGCCCCGGCGACCGCGACGGTGATCCCGCTGACCGCGCGGGCCGCCGAGCCGCTGCCCAGCTGGAGCCGGCGGGTGGCCAGCTGCCAGGGCACCGGGCCGCCGCCGAGCCGTGCCACCACCGCCTCGACGACCCAGGGCAGCAGCAGGGTGATGCCGAACAGGACCAGCACGGCGCCGCCCGCGATCAGATACGGATTGACCACGCCGTTGCCCCGGTCGACCCGGCCGTTGAGCAGCAGCAGGGCGATACCCGTGACCGGGACCGGCAGGCGCCACCACAGCCGGCGCCGCCGGCCGGCGTTGTTCCGTACGACCCCCAGCGGTTCGATGGTCACCCCGCGCAGCGCGAAGAGCGTGACGGCGACGGCGCACAGCGGGACGGCGAGGGCGACCAGTGCCGCCAGCGCCGGCAGCGGGGTCAGATCGCCGGGGAAGGCGCTGACGTCCCAGAGGGTGACCGAGCCGATGAACTGCCGTAGGGCCAGGAACACCACGGTCCCCAGCAGCAGCCCGACGACCGCGCCGAACAGCGCCTCCCCGGCGGCCATCCAGCGCACCATCGGGACATCGGCGCCGACCAGGCGGAGCGCGGCCAGCCGCCGGTCGCGGCGCTCACCGCCGAAGCGGACCGCGGTGGCGATGAAGATGGCCACCGGCATCAGCAGCACCACACAGGCCACGATGATCGTGACGAGCAGCATCGGGTTCAGCGGCGGCGGCTGTGTCCCGACGCCGAAGCGGGCGAGGCGATGGGCGCCGTGTGCGGTGGAGAGGGTGTCGCTGCCCGCGTAGTACGTCAGCTCGCCCGGCCCGGTCAGCCCCGGCTGCCCGATGGTGCCGACCGTCGTGAAGGGCAGCCGCTCGCGCAGCAGCTTTCCCTCCGGGGAGGCGAGCAGCTCTTTCAGCGCCGGGGAGACCACCATCTCGCCGCTGTGCGGGAGTTCGCGCACCCCGGGCGGGGCCGGCGCATCGGGCCCGTCGGGGCGCAGCAGCGCGCCGGTGATCGCATCGCCGCGGAAGGATGTCTCGGTGCGGGCGTACAGCAATGTCGCCGAGGAGCGCGCGACCGGCTTGGCCCCCTCGACGGCCGTCCGGGCGTCGCCGCGCTGCTGCCGGGCGTCCAGGACGTGCGGAATCGACGCCGCCGCGAGCAGCAGCATCACGCCGAGTGCCACGCCGACGGCCGTCAGGATCGTCCGGATCCAGCCCTCGCGGCCGCCGCCGGCCGCGAACCGTACGCCCAGGGCAAGATGGCGGGCCCTCATACCGCGCCCACCATTTCCCGGGCCACGCCGTCGCGGACCACGACCTCGCGGTCGGAGTAGGCGGCGACCCGGGCCTCGTGGGTGACCAGGACGACGGCGGCGCTGGTGGCGCGGGAGGCCTCGGTCAGCAGGGTCATCACACGTTCGCCGTTGAGCGAGTCGAGCGCGCCGGTGGGCTCGTCGGCGAAGACCACCCGGGGCGTGCCGGCCAGCGCACGCGCCACCGCGACCCGCTGGCCCTGTCCGCCGGAGACCTCTCCGGGCCGCTTGGCCGCGACCGTGTCGACCTCCAGGCGCTCCAGCCACTCCAGCGAACGGGCCTCGGCCTCCTTGCGCTTGGCGCCGGTCAGCCGCAGTGGCAGCGCGACATTCTCCAGACAGGTCAACTCCGGTACCAGCTGGCCGAATTGGAAGACGAAACCGAAGTCCGCGCGGCGCAGGGCGCTGCGCTCGGCGTCGCTCATCGCGGTCAGCTCGCGGTTGCCGTAGTGGACGGTGCCGGAGTCCGGGCCGATGATCCCGGCCAGGCAGTGCAGCAGCGTCGATTTGCCGGAGCCGGAGGGGCCCATGACGGCGACGACCTCGCCGGCGTGCAGGGAGAAGTCCGCGCCGTCGAGGGCGGGGGTGGTGCCGTACGCCTTGCGCAGCGCGCTGGCGTGGAGCAGGGAACCGGCCGGGGTCATGCGCGGGCCTCCGGGAGTGCGGGCAGGGGGCATCGCCCTGGGTGTCCGATGGGCATGCCGAGCACTCTACATCAGGTGTATACGCGCGATGTATAGATGGGGTGTCTAGTCGCTCCGGCCGCTCTGTCCGCCCTGGTCGCCCTGGTCGCCTTCCGGGTCCTTCGCCTTGGGTGGCCGCCCGCGCCGCGGTATCGCCCCCGCCCCCCGCGGCAGCCGCCCCGCATCCGACAGCGCCTTGCGCAGCAGGAACTCGATCTGCGCGTTGGCGCTGCGCAGCTCGTCATCGGCCCAGCGCGCCAGCGCGTCATGGATCAACGGGTCCAGCCGCAGCAGCACCTGCTTGCGCTGCTGCGGCCGTCGCGCGGGGGGCCGCTCACGCTCGGCGCCGGCCCCCTCGGGAGTGTCGGTGCTCATGCCCAGGCCTCGCTTCGCTCGGCCTCGCACCACTCGATGGTCCGCTCGCTCACTGGTAGAGGGAGCCCGTGTTCAGGACCGGCTGGGCGGCCCGGTCGCCGCACAGCACCACCATCAGATTGCTCACCATGGCTGCCTTGCGCTCCTCGTCCAGCTCGACGATGCCCTGTTCGCTGATCCGCTCCAGCGCCTGCTCGACCATGCCGACCGCACCCTCGACGATCTGCTGGCGGGCGGCCACGACCGCGCCGGCCTGCTGCCGCTGGAGCATCGCGGAGGCGATCTCGGGGGCGTAGGCGAGGTGGCTGAAGCGGGACTCGATGATCCGTACGCCGGCGGCCTGGACCCGGGCGGTCAGTTCGAGGGCGAGCTTCTCGGTGATCTCCTCGGCGTTGCCGCGCAGCGACAGGGCGTTCTCGTCGTGCGCGTCATAGGGGTACTCGATCGCGATGTGCCGGACGGCCGCCTCGGTCTGGGTGGCGACGAACTCCAGGAAGTCATCGACCTCGAAGAGCGCCTGGGCGGTGTCCTCGACCTGCCAGACGACGATCGAGGCCAGCTCGATCGGGTTGCCGTAGGCGTCGTTGACCTTCAGTACCGCGGTCTCGTGGTTGCGCACCCGGGTGGAGATCTTCCGGGCGGTGGTGAGCGGGTTGACCCAGCGCAGTCCGTCGGTGCGGATGGTGCCGACGTACCGCCCGAAGAGCTGGATGACCCGGGCCTCGCCGGGCGCGACCATCTTCACGCCGGTCATGCAGAAGAAGGAGCTGAGCAGCAGCAGGACGCCGACGATGATCATCGGCACACCGGCAGCCTTGTTGCCGCCGGAGCCGAGTATGCCGCCGACGATGATCGCGGCGATGCCCAGCGCGACGCCGAGGACGGTGAGCAGCAGGGCGACGCCGCCCGGGATGCTGTGCGCCGGTGTCTCGCGGACCTGCGGCCGCGGCATCTGGGGAGCGTCGATGGCGAGGTCGTCGCCGGGGTCGCTGGTGCGGTCGGCCGCTGTCTGGTCGGACATAGGGGTCCCCGTTTCTCCAGATACGGCGAGTGATGTCCGCCGCAATTGGTGATGTCGCTGGTCTAGCAAAGTGCTATCACTTTAACTCTCGGACTGTCGAGCCGTCCAGCCGTATGCGGGGCCGCGTCCGCGACAAGTTCGCAGGTGAGAGCGTGGCGACGCAGAACACCCACCCGAAGGTTCCGTCATTCCCGGGTGCTGTATGTCACGTCGGAAAAAGCCGTGATCGATGAGTATCTGTTGACAGATGCGGTGTTAGCTTCAACAGCTGAGTTAGCTGGGGGCGGAACGACTGGAGTTGCTGAAGCGATGGGCCGAGCGGAAGCGAGACGGGCGCGACAGGGGAGCGCCCGCCGGGCCAAAACGAAACAGAAGAAGTCCGGCATACGCCGCCTCTTCACCTGGAAGAAGATCCTCGGAACCTTCCTCGGGGTCTGCCTGCTGGGCATCCTCGGTTTCATCGGCCTGTATCTGTACGTGGACATCCCCAACGACGGCAACAAGGACGCGCAGCTGCAGAGCAACGTCTACAAGTACGCCGACGGCAAGATCATGGCGCGTACCGGACTGCGCAACCGCGAGAACGTCCCGCTCAGCCGCATACCCAAGAAGGTCCAGTACACCTTCGTCGCCGCCGAGAACAAGTCGTTCTACCACGACTCCGGCGTCGACCTGTTCGGCACCATGCGCGGCATCCTCAACACGCTGATGGGCCACGGCAAGCAGGGTGGTTCGACGATCACCCAGCAGTACGTCAAGAACTACTACCTGAGCCAGGAGCAGACGGTCAGCCGCAAGCTCCAGGAGATCGTCATCTCGCTCAAGGTGGACAACAAGCTGGGCAAGGACAAGATCCTCGCCGGCTACATCAACACCAGCTACTACGGCCGCGGCGCCTACGGCATCCAGGCCGCCGCCCAGGCCTACTACCGCAAGGACGTCGAGAAGCTCACCGTCTCGGAGGGCGCCTACCTCGCCTCGCTGCTCCAGGCGCCGAACCAGTACGACTGGACCCTGGCGACCGCGGACGGCAAGAAGCGGGTCCAGGAGCGCTGGGCCTACACGCTCAACAACATGGTCGAGATGCACTGGCTCACTCCGCAGGAGCGCGCCAAGCAGAAGTTCCAGATCCCCAAGGACCCCAAGCCGCTGCCCGGCCTGAGCGGCCAGACCAGCTACCTCGTGGCCCAGGCCAAGCAGGAGCTCTTCGCCCAGGGCGTCGACGAGAAGGCGTTCGAGCGCGGCGGCTGGACGATCACCCTCGGTATCGAGAAGAACAAGCAGAAGGCGCTGGAGAAGGCCGTCCAGCGCAGGCTGACCGACGACCTCAAGCCCAAGCAGCGCAAGGTCGACGGGGACGCCCAGCTCGGCGCCACCTCCGTGGACCCCAAGACCGGTCACATCGTGGCGATGTACGGCGGCGCGGGCTACCCGAAGCACTACACGAACAACGCCACCCGCTCCGACTACCAGCCGGCCTCCACCTTCAAGCCGCTGATCCTGGCGTCCGCGTTGGAGAACAACGCGACGACCCAGGACCAGGTGCCGATCACCCCGAACACGATCTACGACGGCCGTAACCGCCGCCCGGTCGTCGGCGGCACCATCCCCTTCGCACCGCCCAACGAGGACGAGCACCAGTACGGGAAGATCAGCGTCCAGATTGCGACCAACAACTCCGTCAACGCGGTCTTCGCGCAGATGGGCGCGGACGTCGGCCTGGAAAAGATCAAGAAGACCGCGGTCAGCCTGGGCATGGACGGCTCCAAGATGGACGTCAAGCCCGCCATGACCCTGGGCACCATGGGCGCCAGCCCGCTCCAGATGGCCGGGGCCTACGCCACGCTCGACAACCACGGCAAGAAGGTCACCCCGACGCTGGTGACCAAGGCCGTGCACCCGGTCAACGGCGTCGACACGGAACAGCCGCTGAAGGACCCGATCGGCGACCAGGTGCTCAGCCGTGAGACCGCCGACACCGTCACCTCCGTACTGGCGGGTGTGGTCAACGACGGCACGGCCTCGGACGCCGTGAAGAACACCGCCTACCACGCGGTCGGCAAGACCGGCACCTCCGACGACAACAAGTCGGCGTGGTTCGTGGGCTACACGCCCAAGCTGGTCACCGCGGTCGGCATGTTCGGCGAGTCCCCCAAGGGCGGCGCCCAGGTCACCCTCAAGGGCACCGGCGGCGGCGGCCGGGTCAACGGCGGCGGCTACCCCGCCCAGGTGTGGGCGGAGTACACCGAGTCCGCGCTCGGCGGCAACATCGGCGCCGAATTCGACCTGGAGGCGGAACTCGGCGCCGGGGTGCCCCCGACCAGCACGCCGACGCCGAGCAGCACCCCGTCGACGACCCCGACGCCGTCCGGCACGCCGAGCGGTACGCCGTCAAAGACCCCGTCGAAGCCGACCGGGAGCCCGACGCAGTCCCAGACCGGCCGGCCGACGGGCCGGCCCACCCCGACGGACAGCGCCTCCGGCCCGCCGACCGGCGGCACGGACGGCGGCGTCGACACCGGCGGCACCAGCACCGGAACCACCGGCGGCCCTGGAGGCGACGGCAACAGAAGCAACAGCATGCCCGGCTTCAACTGACGCCCGAGCGCACACAGCACCGCGGCCCCCGCCATCGAGGCGGGGGCCGCGGTGCGTGTGCGCGGGCGTTTCGGC
>NZ_QUAC01000120.1 GCF_003389455.1 Streptomyces inhibens
CCCGGCGGCCCGCCCGCCGATCCCGACGCGCAGCACGGTGCGCCGGGTCGCGCTGGACGTCCTGCCGCCGATCGTCACCCGGGCCATCGTCAAGGCCCGCAAGCGGTCCCGTAACCGCTGACATACCCGGCGCGGGCCGGGGCGGCCCCCCGGCCCGCGCTACCGCGGCACCTGCGCCACCAGCACGAACGCATTGGACCGCAGCAGCATCCCGGCCGGGCGCGGCAGCGGATGGGAGTACGCACGCCGTACGGACAGGCCCGCGGATTCCGCGAAGGCGCGCAGCAGTGCGAAGTCGGTGAAGCGGACCGGGGCGGGACCGGCGCGGTGCCCGGCCTCCTGCGGGGTGATCAGCAGCACCCCGCCGCCCGGCCGTACGTAGCGGACATAGGCCCGCAGCAGGCCCTCCACCTGCTCGTCGTCCAGATGCTCCAGGACATGCGCGGACAGCAGCGCGTCGAAGGCGCCGGGTCTGGCATGCGGGCTCGCGAGGAAGGTGTCGGCCGTATAGGCGGTCAGCCCGCGCGCCCGGCAGTGCTCCACCGAGCGCGGATCATGGTCCACCCCGACGCTCCCGGGCGCGCAGTCGGCGAGCGTGTCGCCCGCCCCGCACCCGATCTCCAGCACCCGCCCGGAACCGATCCGCCGCAGCTGGCTGCGGTACGGGGACCGGGCGGGCAGCAGCCGCGCCAGGCCACAGCGGACCCGGTCGGCCGGCAGCCGCGCGGTCGAGGCGGACGGCGCGGTGCCCGCGGAGGACACCGTCCGGGCGGTCCGGGTGTCACCGCCGGGCGGCGGCCCGGCGTCGGGGCTGTCGGTGGCGGCGGAGCTGTCGGTTCGGCCGGGCATCGGGACGCGGTCACCTTCCCTGGGGATGCGGCGCGCGGGGCGCCATAACGCTGTGCAACGGGTCTACGGCATCGGACGCGGCCCGGCGCTGTGGCGCGCCGACTTCGCGCACCGAGCGTAATCACCCGAACACGCACTGTCGATGAGGCGCCTCACCCTTTCAGCGCAGATCCGGTGACCGTGTCGCCGATGCGCGAGTTGAACGGACCGGTCTTGTGCATCGCCAGTCCGGAAAGGCGTGGTCCACGTATGAAGCCTCGGCTCACCGTCGTCGTCCCGGTCCATCGCATCGAGGGATCCGAGCGGAATATGGAGGAGTGCCTGGAGTCGGTGGCGGCCCAGACGCTGACCGACCTGGATGTGGTGATGGTGGACGGCGGGCCCGCGGAGGGCACCGGTGCCACCACCGCCGCGGAAGGCTCGCCCACAGCCCTCGCCCGCCGCTTCGCCGAGCGCGACCCGCGGTTCCGGATCGTCCACCACCCCGGCGGCGATCCGGCCCCCGGCTGCGGAGCGCTCCGCAACACCGGTGCCCGGCACGCCTATCCGCACACCGACCATCTGGCGTTCCTCNGTGCCCGGCACGCCTATCCGCACACCGACCATCTGGCGTTCCTCGACGCCGACGATGTGCTGCTGCCCCGCGCCTACGAGGACCTCATCGGTCTGCTGGACAAGTCCGGCGCGGACCTGGCGACCGGCAATGTCTATCTGCTCGGCGCGGGCGGCCGCAGCCAGTCCGCGCACCACTCGGCGACCCGCGACACGGCGCTGCGCACCCACATCACCAAGGACCTCACCCTGCTGTCGGACCACTTCGCCCGCAACAAGGTCTTCCGCCGCACCTTCTGGGACAAGCACGAACTGGCCTTTCCCGAGGGCGCGTTGTGCCATGACGCGGCGGTGACACTGCCCGCGCACTTCCTCGCCGAGGCGGTCGATGTGCTGCATGAGCACGTCTGTTACCGGCGGCTGCCGGAGGGGCCCGACCGCCACCGGCAGATCGATGCCCAGGGCGTACGGGACCGGTTCGCCGCGGTGGCCGGTATCCGCCGCTTCCTCGCCGACCCGGCCCGCGCCCGGGTGAACGGCCATCAGCGCGACTACGACCGCTCGCAGCTCACCGACGGGCTGCTCGACCTCGTCGATGCGCTACCGGCGATCGCGCCGGAGACCCGGACCGCATTCCTGGACTGCGCCCGCGACTTCCTCTCCGGTGTCGACCCGCGGCTGTTCCCCACGCTCCCCGTCCAGCTGCGGATGCGCTGGTACCTGATCCGCTCCGGGCGGCTCACCGATCTGCTCACCCTGCTCGCGCACGAGGCCCGCAACCCGGCCGGGTTCACGGTCGCCGGGCCGCCGCTGCGCAAGCGGGCGGTGCTGCCGCTGACGCCGCCGCTGGAGCTGCCACCGGGCGTGACCCGGCTGGACCGCGCCGACTTCCCCGTACGGGCCCGGGTCCAGGAGGCGGTGTGGCAGGACGGCGCGCTGCTGCTGCGCGGCTACGCCTATATCCGCAATCTGGACGCCGCGACCCGGCACAGCTATCTCAGAACGGCCGTGCTGGCGTGCGGGCGGCGCCGGATCCTGCTGCCGCTGCGGCCGGTGGCGATGCCGGAGGCGACCGCCGAGTCCGGTCAGGAGCTGCACTGCTACGACTGGTCGGGCTTCGAGGTGCGGCTCGATCCGGCCCGGCTGCGCAAGGGCGGGCGCTGGGAGGAGGGCGAATGGACGGCCGGGGTGGTGCTGGCGTCGGCGAGCGTGCTGCGGGCCGCGGCGCTGTGCGCACCGGAGACCGGTTCGGGCGCCGCACCGGGCACCCATGAGGTGGCCGACGAGGGCGCGGACGGCAGGGTACGGATCACGCCCCGGTACGCGGACGGGCGGCTGCGGCTGTCCGTCGCCCGCCGCACCCGGCACCTGGCCGGCCATCATGCGGCGGCGGCCGGCGCCCTGGACCTGACCGTCACCGCACCCGGCCCGGCGCCGGCCGCCCTGCGGCTGACCCACCAGGGGACCGGCACGGTGGTGTCGCTCCCCGTGGAGACGGGGGCGGTGGAGACCCGGCCCGTACCGGCGGCGCACGGTGACACGCCGGGGACGACGACGGCGGCGGGCGGCGCCGCACCTCCACGGCTCACCGTCCGCATCCGCCTCGACGCCCTGACCGCCGCGCGCCCCACCCGGGACGGCGCGCCGCGGGCGATCCCGCCGGCGCACACCGAGAGCTGGGCGCCCGAGCTGGTGCTGCCCGACGGCTCCACCGACCCGATCGCCTGCAACCCCGGGCTCACCCCCGTCGCCCATCCGCTCTCGCACGGCCGCGAACTGGTGGTGGCGGCCTCCCCGGCCGGGAACCTCGTGCTGCACGACCGCACCCCGCAGCCGTATCTGGACCGGGTGATGTGGCGCGCGGACGGCACCCTGCTGGTGGCGGGCGGGCTGCCGGACGCCGCGCCGCACGCCACCGAGCTGGTCCTCAAACACGCCGCGCACGCCGCCGAGCTGGCCTTCCCCACCACCCACGACGACGGCCGGTTCCACGGCGCGCTGCCGCTGGGCGCGCTGCCCTCGCTCGCCGGGCCGGTGCCGCTGCGCGAGGGCCGCTGGACGCTGCATCTGCGCGAACAGGGCGCGCCCGGCTCCGTGCTGGACGCCCCGGTCCGCTTCGCGCCGTCCGTCCTCGACGGGCTGCCGGCCTCCCGTACGGTCCGCGGCAAGCCGCTCACCCTCGACCGGCACCGGCAGGACGAGGCGTTCGTGGTGGCCGGGCCCGCGCTGCCGGCCACCGACCGCGGCCCCTACCGGCGCCGGCTGCTGCGCGAGCAGCACTACTCGCTGCACCGCTCCCGCCCGCTGCGCGACACCGTCCTCTACAGCAGCTTCGGCGGCCGTGCGTACGGGGATTCGCCGCGCGCGGTGCACGAGGAGCTGGTGCGCCGGGGCATGGATGTGGAGCATCTGTGGGCGGTGCGCGATGCGCAGACCGAGGTCCCGGAGTCGGCCCGTGCGGTGGTGGTGGGCAGCGCCGAGTGGCACGGCGCGCTGGCGCACAGCCGCTGGGTGGTCACCAACACCCATCTGCCCTGGTGGTTCACCCGGCGCGGCGGCCAGCGCACCATCCAGACCTGGCACGGCACCCCGCTCAAGCGGATCGGCGCCGACCTGGCCGGCACGCTGTGCTCGGGGCTCGCCCATCTGGCGCCGCGGCCGCGGGTGAGCCGGCAGTGGAGCGTGCTGCTGTCGCCGAACGCGCACAGCACACCGGTGCTGCGCTCCGCGCTCGGCTACTCCGGCCGGCTGCTGGAGACCGGACTGCCGCGTACCGACGCGCTGTTCGCCGCCGATCGCGACCAAACGGCGGCCGCGGTACGCGAACGGCTCGGCATCGGGCCCGGCAAGAAAGTGGTGCTGTACGCGCCGACGCCCCGCGACGATCTGGCCTACGACGCGGGCCACCACCGGCTGCATCTGCCGCTCGATCTCGATCTGGCGCGGCGCGAGCTGGCGGACGACCACGTCCTGCTGGTCCGCAGCCATCCGCTGGTCGCCGACCGGCTGCCCGCCCACCACGCCCCCTTCGCCCTCGACGTCTCCACCCACCCCGACGCCACCGAGCTGCTGCTGGCCGCGGACGTCCTGGTCACCGACTACTCCTCGCTGGCCGCCGACTTCGCCAACACCGGCCGCCCGATGCTCTTTCTGACGCCCGACCTGCCGCACTACCGCGACACCCTGCGCGGCTTCACCCTCGACTTCGAGGCCCGGGCGCCGGGGCCGCTGCTCACCACGACCGGTGAACTGATCGACGCGCTGGGCGACTTGGACGCGATCGCTGTGGCGGGGGCGGATGCGTACGCGGATTTCCGGGCGACGTTCTGCCATCGGGACGACGGCGGTGCGGCGGGCCGGGTCGCGGACCTGATGGAGCGGTGAAGGGCGAAGCGGTGACCGGGCCGGTTCGCCGCAAGGTGATGGCGTGCGGATCGGCATCGCACGCCACTCGCGTCGTTACAGCATGTGCAGGCGCTCTTACGGGCCACTGCGCACCCAAGTCCCGGCTCCCGCCAGGTAAGAAGACGGCAAGAGGGCGGAAAGACGGGGCGGCGGGTGCAACCGCACGGCGGGTTTCGCCCTCTGACCCATCGGAAATGGGTTCGGACCCCGCTCGCGCCAAGAGATGCTGTCGACACGAAATGTAGATTTAGTGACTGTGAAAGAAGCCCTCGATCCGCTGCCAGGGCCCACCATCACGCCATCCGCACAGGTCAGCGTCGTCGTCATCGCCTTCAACGATGTCGGCCATGTCGGCGATGCGGTGCGCTCCGCACTCGCGCAGGGGACGCCCGGGGAGACGGTCACCGAGGTGATCGCGGTGAACGACGCCTCCACCGACGGCACCGGCGCGGCGCTGGACGCCCTCGCCCGCACCGAGCCGCGGCTGCGGGTCATCCACCGCAGCGAGAACAGCGGCGGCTGCGGCACCCCGCGCAACGACGGTCTGCGCGCCGCCACCGGGCGCTTTGTGATGTTCCTGGACAGCGACGATGTGCTGCCCCCGGGCGCGGTCCGGGCGCTGCTCGCCGCCGCGCTGCGGCATGACGCCCCGGTCGTGGCCGGCGCCTGCGTACGCCGTGAGCTGCCCGCGCACCGCGACGTCCCCTGGCAGCCGGGCCTCTACCGCGAGCCGGCGGTGCACGACTCCCCCGAATCCAGCCCCCAGCTGGTCCGGGACACCCTGTGCGTCAACAAGCTCTACGAGCGGGCTTTCCTCGACAAGCACACCATCACCTTCCCCGAGGGCCGCTTCACCTACGAGGACTTCGTCTTCACCGCGCGGGTGCTGGCCGCCGCGCCGCGGATCGCGACGATCCCCGACAGCGTCTACGTCTGGCACGTCCGCCGCTCGGCCGCCAAGCAGTCGATCTCGCTGGACCGCAAGGACGTCACCAACTGGAAGGCGCGGATCGAGGCGCACCGCACCAGCGTGCGGATCTTCCAGGACGCCGGGCAGAAGGCGCTGGCGCACACCGCCGCCACCAAATTCCTCGACCACGATCTGCGGATGTACGTCCGTGAGCTGCACACCCGCGGCGCCGACTACCGCGCCGAGTGGTGGCGGCAAAGCCGCGACTATCTCGCCGGCTTCGACGAGGCCGATCTGCGCGCCGCCCGCGCCCCGGCCCGCTGGCTGGCCCGGGTCGTGCTCGCCTCCCCGGCCCCGCGGGACCTGGAGCGGCTGACCCAGCTGGCGGCCCGGCCCGGCCGGCTGCTGCCGCCGTACGCGGAGGCCGACGGCCGCGCCGTGTGGTCGGCGGACCTGCCCGGCGTCGAGCTGGACGCGATCGGCACCAAGCCGACGCACCGGCTGCCGGTGACCATCGACGCGGAACCGGCCCTCGGCAACCGCAATGTGCTGCGACTGCGCATACACGATCTGTACGGCCGGCTGGCCGCCGTCAAGCCGGAGCGCATCGACATCGAGCTGCGCCGCCGCCGGGACGACCGGCGCGGCCCGGTCCACACCGCGGCCCTCACCGCGGCCCCGGCCGGCCCCGGGTCACCGGCCGGCTGGACCGCCGAGGTGGTGCTGGATCTCGACGCGCTGATCGAGCGCGGCAGCAGCTCGGCCGATCCCGAGCCCTGGGACCTGATGGCGCAGGTCGGCTGCGCGGAAGGGGCCGGCTTCCGCGCCGCGCTGCGGGCCACCGGGCCGGGGCTGCGCCGCCGGGTGCTGCCCAGCCGGCGCCACCTTCTGCTGCTGGTGCAGCCGTATGCGACGCACGGCGGCGCGCTGTCGCTGCGGGTCGCCTCGGGGCTGCGCAGCGTCTGGCGGATCGCCGCCCGCCGCCTTCGCCGCTGACCCGCCGCGGGTGATCCCCACCGTCTTTGACCACCGAGCCTAGGATTGAGCCATGTCTTACTTGATCACGGGTGGTGCCGGCTACATCGGCGCCCATGTCGTACGGGCCCTGCGGCAGGCGGGCGAGCAGGTAGTCGTGCTGGACGACCTGACGTCGGGCGTGGCCGCCCGGATCCCGGAGGGCGTCCCGCTGGTCGTGGGCTCCACGCTCAACCGCGCCCTGCTCGACGAGACGATCGCCGAGCACGGCATCACCGATGTCGTCCACCTGGCCGCCAAGAAGCAGGTCGGCGAGTCCGTCGAGATGCCGCTGCTCTACTACCGCGAGAACGTCCACGGTCTGCAGACCCTGCTGGAGGCGATGGCCGCGGGCGGCGTCGGCCGGCTGGTCTTCTCCTCCTCGGCCGCGGTCTACGGCATGCCGGATGTCGAGCTGGTCACCGAGGACACCCCGTGCGTGCCGATCAACCCGTACGGCGAGACCAAGCTCATCGGCGAGTGGATGGCCCGCGCGGTGGGCAAGGCGCACGGCATCAGCACCGCCTGCCTGCGCTACTTCAACGTCGCCGGCACGGCCACGCCCGAACTGGCCGACACCGGTGTC
The DNA here is from genome assembly GCF_003389455.1 of Streptomyces inhibens. Taxonomy (GTDB): domain Bacteria; phylum Actinomycetota; class Actinomycetes; order Streptomycetales; family Streptomycetaceae; genus Streptomyces; species Streptomyces inhibens. The sequence continues at coordinate 7,317 of NZ_QUAC01000120.1, forward strand.
TTCAACATCGTCCCGATGGTCTTCGAGGCGCTCACCGAGGGCGCCGCACCGCGCATCTTCGGCGATGACTACGACACCCCCGACGGCACCTGCATCCGCGACTACATCCATGTCGCCGACCTCGCCGACGCCCATGTGGCGGCCGCCCGCAAGCTCGCCGAGCCGGGCCCGGTACGCGATCTGACCCTCAACATCGGCCGCGGCGAAGGCGTTTCGGTACGCGAACTGGTCGACCTGATCACCGAGCTCACCGGCCACGAGGGCGTCACCGCCGAGGTCACCCCGCGCCGCCCCGGCGACCCGGCCCGGGTCGTCGCGTCCGCCGACCGCATCACCACCGAACTGGGCTGGAAGGCCCACCACGACGTCCGCTCCATGATCACCTCAGCCTGGTCAGGCTGGCAGCACCACCAGGCGAAGGGCTGACCGCGGGTGCTCAGCGCGTACGGCCGCCGGGCACGGTGAGGGCAGCGGTCCCTCACCGGAAGTCGCCGTCCGCGATCCGCTGCACCCTGGTGCGCGAGACGGTCAGCCCGTTCGGGTTCTGGGCGGGCCACTCCGGGTGTCCCGCTCGCCGCAGGTAGGGGACGCCCTTGCGGATGTCCGTCACGACGGCCAGACGCCCTGGGGCGTACTCGACCTCATCGCCCACCCGGGGGCCCTGTGCTGCGCTCATTCCGCGGCCTCGATCGCGTCCGGCGCGGTCGTCCACTCCACACCGCCGCCCTCCAGCGCAAGCCACGCCACAAGGGGCGTGTTCGGAACGCGGAGAACGAAGCCGGGGTTGTTGTCCTTCACGTCGGGGGCGATGGCCCGGAGAACGCCGACACGGTCGTCGTGAGCATGGTCGACCACTCGGCGGCCGAGCAGCGGGTGATCCCCGTGCCCGAGGCCGAGGGGTTGGGTGGCGGGGGTGCGCGTGGTCATGAGCGGGTCCTCACGCTGGACGGATGGTCTGTGGAGGGGGCGCCCGCCGGTCTGGGGAGCAGGCCCGGACGGCTGGTAATCACCCAACTCCCTTACGGCGCACCGGGTAAGGGAGCAGAGTGGACGGACGGTTGAACTGGTTGAACGCTCGGGGGTCACGAGATGGCACCACGATCAAGAACGCCGAACCTCGCCCTCGCGGGCCTGATGCGGGAAGGAGGGGTCGGGAACGCGCAGCTTGCACGGACCGTGAACCGGATCGGCGGCGAACTCGGCGTGCCCCTGCATTACGACAAGACGGCCGTCTCCCATTGGCTCAAGGGCTCCCTGCCCAAGGCAGAGGCTCGTCCCGCCGTCGTCGAAGGTCTCTCCCGGCTCCTCGGCAGGCCGGTGACGTCCTCGGAGGCCGGACTGGGCGACGTTGCCGAACCGGCTCCCCCGGATGTCGTATCCGGTGTGGTCGATCTCGGGAGGGCGGACATGGCCCCCTCACGCCGCGCGGTGCTCGGCGCCGGCCTGTACTCGGCGACGCTGGCCATCCCTCAGTTCGAGGATCTGGCAGGCCGTACGGAGGCGGTATCGGCCGGCCGCACCGTACATATCGGCATGAGCGATGTATCGACCGTCCGGACCATGACGGCGAAGATCGCCGACATCCTTGACGAGCTGGGGGGAGGGCATGCCCGGCCGATGGCGGCGGCGTTCCTCGTCAACACCGTCGGGCCGTACCTGCGGGCAGACGGCGGCGAGGCCGTGAAGAAGGCGATGAAGGCAGCAGCGTCCGATCTGGTGTACCTCACGGGCTGGATGGCCATGTACGAGCGGGAACACGGGACCGGACAGAAGTACTACCTGCAAGCACTCACCCTCGCAGGCAGCGCGGAGGACCACGTCACCTACTGCCGCACACTGCGCGGCATGGCGCTTCAGGCATCGAACCTCGGCTACGGCAACAAGGCGTTGGAACTTGCCGACAGCGCGGCCGAAGCCGCACCGGCGGCGGGCCCGCGGCTGGTCGCATTCCTCCGAGGGCAACAGGCACACGGTGCAGCGATGGTGAAGGACCGCCGGCAGGCATTCGCCCGCCTGCGGGAAACCGAGGAGGCCCTGTCGCGGGCGGAGGGCCGCAATGACGCGATCGGAGGCTATGACCGGGCGGCGTACGAATTCCATGTCGCTCACGTGATGTGGGAACTCGGCGACCGCGCCGGATCGGTCACGGCGCTGCGCCGTTCGAACCGTTACCGGCCCCACGGAGAACGGCAAGGCCGCGTCCACGCCACCGGACTCCTCGCCACACGCCTCCTCGCGATGCGACACGTCGAGGAGTCCTGTGAGGTGTGGGGCCGGTTCCTGGACGACTACGCCGCGATCTCCAGCGCCCGCGGTGACGAGCACTTCGCCACCCTGCGCAGGGGCCTGCGCCCCTACCGTCGGCTTCCGGCCGTCCGGGCCCTTTCGACACGGGTACGGAGCGTGGAGCGCCTCAAAGCGGCCTAGGAGGGGTGCCGCCCGTGCGTCCGCCGTCCGGGCCCAGTTCGAGCTGGAGACGCCCGTGCGGCGGGGAGCGGAAGAGTGTGGCGCGGGCCGGGCCGATCGGGCCTCGGTCGACGGCTCGTGGGCGTAGTGCGGGGTCGTGCTGGGGGATCAGCCATGCCTCGCGGCGTACCGCGTGTGCTGCCGTGGGGCCCGTGCCGTGGGCGGTGGCCGCGATCTTCAGGTCCCAGGTGCCGTCGGGCAGTGGTCCGCCGTCCGCGGCGGTCGCCGGGTCGAGGGTGGCGTGCCATGTGCCGTCCGTGCAGTGGGCCCGGACGCGGTGTTCGGTGCCGTCGCGGTGCAGCAGGATCTCGACGGTGTCGCCGCCGAGTTCCGGGAGGGTGGCGGTGCCGCTCAGGTGCAGTACGCCGGCCACCCAGTGGAGGCGGGTCAGCCGCTGGCTCAGTACGAGGCGGTCGGTGAGGTCGTAGCAGGCGTCGGGGATGGTGCGCCGCGGGTCGCGGAAGTACGGGTAGCCGGCGTAGACACGGCCGTCGGCGTCGATGTGCGCGGGTGCCGGCGCGGTCTCGGTGTCGGCGCGGACGACGGCGGTCAGCTCGTCGTCGAGTCCGGTGCGCAGGCAGTGGGCGCGCAGCCGGAGCCGGGGCGGGAGAGCGGCCAGCACCCGGTCGGTGAGGTAGCGCTCGACGAGCGGGCGGGCGGCGGCCGCCATGGCCTGCCGGCCGGCGGTGTCGCGGGCGAGGTAGGGGGCGGCGAAGGGCATCAGGATCTCGCCGTGGAAGTGCCGGACCATCAGCTTGTCGCGGTCCTCGCCGGGCGGGACCTCGGCCGCGACACCGGCGAGGACGGTGCCGATGTAGTCGAGGTAGTCGCACCAGTCCATGTCCTGGCGGCTGGCGTTGCTGTTGTCGTCGCGGCCGTGCAGGTAGTAGCAGTCGTAGTCGGCGACGACGGAGACGACCTCGGCGCGCAGCAGGGCGGTGATGCCGAACGGCAGGTCCTCGGCGAGCAGCCGGCCCTCGACGAAGCGCAGCCGGTGCTGTTCGAGGAAGGAGCGGCGGAAGAGCTTGTAGGCGGCCAGCGACCAGTAGACCGGGGAGTCGAAGACCGAGACGCCGGCGCTGGTGGTGCGCAGGTCGATGGGGGCGGCGCGGCCGTCGGCGCCGACGATCCGGCCGTAGACGATGTCCGAGCCGTGCCGCTCGGCCATCTGGGTGAGCCGGCACAGCGCCGCGGCGCCGAGGCGGTCGTCGGAGTCGAGGAAGAAGACGTAGTCGCCGGTGGCCCGGTCCAGGCCGATGTTGCGCGGTCTGCCCGCGCCGCCGGACGCCGGCCGGCGCAGCACCGTCAGATTGGGGTGGCTGCGGGCCTGCTCGGCGAGCCATTGCGCGCTGTCGTCGGTGGATCCGTCGTCGACCGCGATCACTTCGATGCGGCGCTGGTCCATCGTCTGGGCGAAGACCGAGCCGAGGCTGCGGTCGAGGTAGCGCCGGGTGTTGTGCACCGGCACGATCACGGAGACGGTCGGCCCCGTGGTGGCCAGGTCGGTGGGGGCCGGGCCCGTGGGGGCCGCGGCCGCGATGTCGGCATGGACGGGCACCGTGCGCTCCGTTCGTTTTCTGCAATCCCTCGAAATACTCGGCGCCCCAACAGGGCAAAATGGACTATTAAGACATATAACGTTGGGTGAAAGTTCGCCGACCGTGGAGGAGTGCCGGTGGCCCCGACGCCCGCCACCCCACAGGAGGCGGTCCGGCCCCAGGAGGCCGACCGGCGCCTTCCCGCAGGGGAACCCCTGAAGGCGATCCGCAGAACCCGCCGGCGCCTGGCCGCGCCCTGGCTCGCGGCGGCGCTGTCCATGGGGGCGTACTGCCTGGGACTGGCCCTCTACGGCAGCTACCCGTTCGGCCCGCGCTCACGCGCCGTCAACGATCTGGGCAATCAGTTCGTCCCGTTCCACGCCCGGTTGTGGGACCTGATGCACGGCAACACCAGCGGCGATCTGCTCTTCAACTGGAGCAGCGGATACGGCGTCCCGTTCCTCGCCGACTTCTTCACCTACCTGATGAACCCGTTCTCCTGGCTCGTCGGGCTCTTCCCTCGCGAACTGGCCGACCTCCCGGTCTTCCTGGTCACCCTGTTCAGCATCGGTCTGGGCGCCGCCTTGATGACCGTCTTCCTCGGCCGGCTGCACCCGGGCCCCGGCCGGCTGCGGGCGCTGCTGTCGGTGGGGTACGGGCTGTGTGCCTGGGTGCTGAACGACGGTTTCGCCGACCCGATGTGGATGTGGGGCCTGGTCGCGCTGCCGCTGCTCGGCATCGCGGCGGACTGGTGTGTGCGCCGCACCCGTTGGGTGGCCGGCACCCTGCTGGTCGCCCTCGCCTGGGCCGGCAACTTCTACACGGCGGCGATGGCCACCCTCGCCATGGCGCTGGTGCTGGTCCTGCGGCTGCTGACGGCCGCGCAACTGCCGCCGCGCGACCGGCTGCGCGCACTGGCCCGGGCCACCACCATGGCGCTGACCGGCATCCTGCTCGCGGCGCCCGTACTGACCGTCACCTTCGAGGCCAGCCGGGCCGCCCAGCCGGCACCCGAGGTGTTCTACCGCGACCGTCCCTCGCTGCTCTACCAGCTGGCGCAGCTGCTGCCCGGCGGCCACGGCGGGGTGGCGACCCCCAACATCTTCATCGGGATCCCCGGGCTGCTGCTGGTCGCCACCTTCCCGTTCCTGCGCGCGGTGCCACTGCGGACGCGGATCGGCTGGTACGTCCTGGCGGCGGGCGTCGCCGCCTCGTTCGTCTGGGAGCCGACGATCCTGCTGTGGCACGGCTTCGCGCTGCCCAACGGCAGCCCGTACCGCGCCGCCTTCGTGCTCAGCGGGATCCTCGTGATGATCTCCTGGCTCGCGCTGGCACACCGCCCACGGCTCGGCGAAATGGCCGCGGGCGGGGCGCTGGTCGCGCTGCTCGCCTGGCTCTGCCGCGACCAGGGCGCGGTCGGCACCGCCACCTGGATCCTGGTGGCCGGCGGCGGCGCCGCGACCCTGCTGGGGCTGGCCGCGCTCACCGCGCTGCGCAGCGCCCGTGCCCGCACCGCCGTCACCGCCGCGCTCACCGGCACGGTGCTGCTCTGTTCGGCGTACACGGCGTTCTCGGTGACGGCGGTACGGGACAAGATCGCCTGGTTCCGCCCCAAGATCACACTGACCGGGCCGTCGCTGAAGGCCCAGGACGGGCTGGTCGCCCGCGCCGACTGGCCGCGCTCGCGCACCGACCCGGGCCCGCACGAGTTCGCCAACAACGACCCGCTGCTGATCGGCGGCGAGGGCGGCGCGTACTACAGCAGCTATGTGCCGGCCGCGACCGCCCGCGCCCTGCGGGGCCTGGGCGCCGGCTGGTACATGAAGGGCCGTCATACCCTCAGCTTCGAGGACCCGGTGGGCCAGGCCCTCATGGGCGTCGGCAGCCATCTGTCCCCGGTGGGGCACCACCGCGCCCGGTTCACCGCACACCGTGCGCGCCCGGCCCCGCTGCTGACCGTACGCGGCGCCCTTCCGCGCCCCCCGGCCGGCAAGGAGACCGTATTCGCCCGCCAGGAGCGGGTGCTGGGCGCCGCCGTCTACGAGGTGCCGGCCCTGAAGCCCGCCGCGGGCGCGATCCCGGCGCCCGACCGCGGCGGCTGGCTGCTGCCGGCCGCCGGGCCGCCCTCTGCGGGCCCCGACGGCGTGGGCACCACCTTTACGGCGCAGTGCACCCCGGGCAGCACCGTCGTCTGGTCGGCGCCGTGGTTCTCCGGGCAGGTCAGCGGCCTGGGCGCGCGCACCGAGGGGATCGGCCGGCGCGATGTCACCGCGAATCCGGTGCGGGAGCTGGGCCGGGTGCCGGCCGACGGCACCGTCTCGGTGCGCTTCATCGGCCAGGGCCGGCAGCTCGTGCCCGAGCACGCCCTCGGGTGTCTGTCGCGGGCCAGGCTCGCCACGGCGGTGCGCGCCCTGCGCGGGCCCCGCTCGCTGACCACCGGCGGGCACGGTCTGACGGCCCGGCTGCCCCGGGGCAGCAAGGGCCATGCGGTGCTGGCGCTCCCGGCCGTCGCGGGGTGGGGCTGTGCGGTGGACGGCGGTCCGTACCGGGCCCCGTCCTCGTTCGGCGGACTGCTGGCCGTCCCGCTGGGTTCCGGGGCGCGGCGGCTGTCGTGTGCGTACGTTCCGCCGGGCCTGAAGCCGGGGCTGGCGGCGAGCGGCGTGGCTGCGCTGGTGCTCGCGGCGGCCGCGACCGGGGGCCGTCCACGGGGCCGCGCCCGGCCACGGCCGCACTCCACCAAGGAGGCCTGCTCATGAAGCTCTCCCTCGTCGTCCCCTGCTACAACGAAGAGGCCGTGCTGAGCCGTTTCGACGAGACGGTCCGTGCGGCCCTCGGCGGACTCGCCGTCGAGTACGAGCTGTGTTACGTGGACGACGGCAGCGCCGACGGCACCCTGCCCCGGCTTCGCAGCCTCGCCCAGCAGCACCACGACACCACCTATCTCTCCTTCAGCCGTAACTTCGGCAAGGAGCCCGCCATACTGGCCGGCCTCAGGGCGGCCACCGGCGACGCGGTGATCATCATGGACGCCGATCTGCAGCATCCGCCCCAGCTCATCGAGAAGATGCTCGACCTCTATCAGCTCGGCCACGACCAGGTCATCGCCAAACGCAGCCGGCACGGCGACCGCCGGCTGCGCAGCGCGCTCAGCCGGCTCTACTACCGGGCCGTCAACACCTGGGTCGATGTCGAACTCACCGACGGCGTGGGCGACTTCCGGCTGCTGTCCCGCAAGGCCGTGGACGCGCTGCTCTCGCTGCCGGAGTACAACCGCTTCTCCAAGGGCCTGTTCTCCTGGATCGGCTTCGACACCGTCACCTTCGACTACCGCAACGCCGCCCGGGAGGCCGGCGAGACCAAATGGCGCTTCGGCTCGCTGGTCAACTACGGCATCGACGGCATGCTCTCCTTCAACTGCCGCCCACTGCGGCTGGCCATCTACGCCGGGCTCGGCCTGGCCTCGCTCGCCACGCTCTACACCCTGTGGATCATCGGCGCCGCGGTCGTCGGCGGGGTCACCGCGCCGGGCTATGTGACGCTGGTGGCGATCATCGTGGGCCTGGGCGGGCTGCAGATGGTGATGCTCGGGCTGATCGGCGAGTACATCGGCCGGATCTATTACGAGACCAAGCGGCGGCCGCACTTCCTGGTCAAGGAGAGCAACGCCGACCGCGCCCCGGCGCCGGCCGCCGGCCCGCCGGACCCGGCGACCGCCACCTCGCAGGCCGGCTGATGCGCGGTCTGCCGGCGCTCGGCCAGATCCTGCGTTTCGCCGCCGTCGGCGGGGTCAACACCCTGACGTTCTACGCCTGTTATCTGCCGCTGCACCGCCTGCTGCCGTACTTCGCGGCGTACACGGCCGGCTTTGTGACGAGCATGGTCTGCTCGTTCTTCCTGAACACCTACTTCACCTACCGCACCCGCCCCACCTGGAAGAAGTTCCTGCTCTTCCCCCTGACACAGGTCACCAACTACGGGGTGCAGAGCGTGGGTCTGGTGGCGCTGGTGAGCTGGTGCGGGATGAACAGCACGGTGGCGCCGCTGGCGGCGGCGCTCGGCGCCATCCCGTTCACCTATCTGGTCTCCCGGCGCATTCTGCGCCCCTCCGCCCGGACCGGTCCCTATGCCCGGACCGCCCCCGCGCCTGCCCCCTGCGATCAGGGCGAACCACCGCCGGTCCGCTCCAGCGAACCCGCCTGAGCCCGCCAGGCCCCGAAGAGCGCGGTCTGCCCGACCGATGTCTGACGGGCCGCATACAGCCGGCCGTCGTGGCCCAGCACGACCGCCACCGCGCGCCCGACGGCGTCCTGGACGACACCGGCCGCCGCCGAGTGCGGCACCCTGCCCCGCTGCCAGGGCTTGGGCCCGTCCTGGGCCATCGCGATCCGCACATCGCCGGCGTCGTCCCGCGCCGCCAGCACCATCCGGTCGCCGCTGCCGACCGGCGCCGCCGCCACCCGCCCGTAGCCGCCGACCGGCTCGCACTGCGCCGACACCCGCCAGCCGCCGATCATCCGCTGCCGCTCGGCGATCAGCACCTGCGCGGTGACCGAGCGCCGGAAGACGGCCCGGACCACACCGTCGGCCAGAGGGACCACGCTGACCGGGCCGGCCGGTTGCGGCAGCCCGGTGGCCGCGCCCGGCCGGGGTATCTGCCCGGCCTCCTTGGACACCCAGTGGTGCACGGTCCCGGCGCTCGGCGCGACCAGGTGGATCAGCCCGTCGGAGTCCACACAGGCATCCAGCCCGTCGACGATCCGCGGTGACGCCGTCAGGGTGCCGACCGGGCCCTCCAGCCGCTCCCACAGCGACCACCGCCCACCGTGCGGGCCGCTGCGGTGGGCGATATTGCCGTCCCAGGTCCGTACGAAGACATGCACCCTGCCGTCCGGGGTGGCCACCGCCGCCGGGAAGCCGATCTCCAGCGAGCGGACCGGGTCCGCGTCCGGGGAGCCCAGCGACTCCCAGTGCGCGAAGAGGGGCCCGCCGTCCGGTGCGGTGCCGGTCTGCGGCGCGGTCAGCAGCTCGCGGCGGTGCGCGGCGTTACGGCCCGGCAGCACGGTGCGGGAGGCGAACAGTTGCAGCGCACCGTCGGGGCGGCGCACCACATGGATCTGCCCCTGCAGCAGCGTGCCGCCGACCGGCACCGGCGCGCCGAAGCTGCCGCTGCCGGGGCGGGTCTCGGTCCAGCAGTACGCCGTGCCGCCCATGACCGCGAAGGCGGCGAGCCGGCCGTCCCCGGCGGGGCGGATCCAGGCGTTGGAGCCGGGCGCGCGCAGCCGGGTGGAGCGGGTCCAGTTGCGTGAGCCGCCGCTCAGCGCCGAGCCGTCCACCTTGCGGTCGCCGCAGCCCGCCGGGTCGCCGCAGACGCGGTGGTCGGCCCAGCCGTACAGCGACAGCAGTGCGGCCTTGCGGCGGGCGGTCTTGAGGTCGACGTCGTTGGGCAGCACGCCGGCCTCGTAGCCGAGGTAGTTCTCCACGATGGCGGGGCGGTCGCGCGCCCGGTAGGCGGCCAGCGCGGCCTGCGCGAAGTAGGCGGAGGCGGTGTGGTCCTGATGGTCGTAGTAGCGCAGGCCGGCCAGCCGGGGGTCGCGGTCCGAGGTGGCCGGCGGCCGCTTGCGCGAGTGCACCGCGTTCGGGTCCAGGGTCCGTACGACCGTGGGCCGCAGCCGGTCGAGTACCGCCAGCAGGGTCGCGGTGACCTGGTCACGGGTGTAGTGGAACTGACGCTCTACCGGGGAGCCGGTGGGGCGCAGCGTGGGGAGGGTGCCGGCGGCCCCGAGCCAGAGGCCGCGCAGGCTGGTCGCGCGGGCCTGCCAGACGGCTCTGGACTCCACCAGCTCCAGGAAGATCAGCTGGTTCTGCGGGGCGTCGTGCAGGGTCTGGATCTCCACCTGGAAGCCGGGGAGCAGGGAGATCGCGGCGACGTCCCAGCGGGCGGCCGGGTTGCCGGTGGCCATCGCGGCATGTGCGGCGCGCAGCCCGTTGGCCCGCGCCCGGGCGAAGGCCGCCCGGTCCTTGGGGACGTGGTCGGGGTCGCGGGCGTGCCTGCTGACGTTGTGGCCGTCCGCCTCGCCGCCGGTGAGGCAGACGGTGACCGAGCGCGCCCCGCTGCGGATGGCCTGCTCCAGGTCCGGGTTCATGAAGTACAGGCCGTCATCGGCGTGCGCGACGATATGCAGGAAGGACTGGTCCGCCGGATGCGCCAAGGACCGTCCCCCGCCCGCCGGTTCGGCCGTCCGGGGGAGTCGGTCCGAGTGCCAGGCCCATACGCCCGCTCCCGCCGTCGCGGCGAGCACACCGCCGGCGGTGGCCTCAAGCAGCCGGCGGCGGGATATACGGGGCGGGCGCGGGGGTGACACGCCCTCAGTATTCGGTCACTCCGGAGATCCCGCTCGTCCGAAAATTTCGGTACTTAGCCAGATCCGTGATGAGCACCACAGAACTTTCAGGTTACGAACAACAACCTTTTCGGGTGAACAGGAGTCAGAAGGCTGACAATGCAAGAGACCCCTTTGGGGCTTTTTTGCGTTCTGTACTCAGCTCGTCACGAGGAGTAGCACCGCATGTCCGAGATAGGCCTCGACGTCGTACCCCGCTTCAGCATCATCGTGCCCGTGTTCAGAGTGCAGGGCTTCCTGCGCGAGTGCATGGACTCCGTGCTGACGCAGGACTACACGGACTTCGAGCTCATCGCCGTCGACGACTGCTCGCCCGACCGCAGCGGCGCCATCCTGGACGAGTACGCCGCCCGCGACGACCGCGTCCAGGTCCTGCACCTTCCGGAGAACGTCGGCCTGGGCCTGGCCCGCAACGCCGGCCTTGCAAAGGTCCGCGGCGACTACATCCTCTTCCTCGACAGCGACGACACCCTCGTGCCCGGCGCACTCGGCGCCCTCGCCGAGCGGCTGGACGCCACCGAGAACCCCGAGATCCTGATCTTCGACTACGCGCGGACCTACTGGGACGGCTCCGCCCGGCGCAATGCGCTCTCCGAACTGCTCGACGAGTCCGGCGCGCCCGCCTTCACCCTCGCCGAGCGCCCCGAGATCCTCGATCTGCTGCAGATCGTCTGGAACAAGGCCTACCGCCGCGACTTCGTCGAGGAGCACGGCTTCGAGTTCCCGGTCGGATACTACGAGGACGCCCCCTGGACGTTCTGCACGCTGATCACCGCCCAGCGGATCGCGGTCCTGGACCGGGTGCTGCTGCACTACCGCCAGCGCCGGCAGGGCGGCAACATCCTGCGCACCACCAGCCGTAAGCACTTCGACGTCTTCGACCAGTACGAGCGGGTCTTCGACTACCTCGACGCGCACCCCGAGCTGTCGCGCTGGCGCCCGCACATGTTCCGCAAGATGATCGACCACTATCTGACCGTCCTGGACAAGCCCGGCCGGCTGCCGCAGAACGCCCAGGCCGAGTTCTTCCACCGCGCCGCCCGCGACTACCGCAAGCGGGTCCCGGCCGGCTTCGTGCGCCCCACCGGCATGGCCGGCGGCAAGTACACGCTGCTCGCCAAGGATGCCTACCCGGCGCTGGCCGGCCTCAAGGTCGCCGGCAAGGTGCAGCGCACGGTGCGCAAGCAGGCGGCCAAGCGGGTCAAGCAGGCCAAGCGCAAGGCCATGGACCTGCGCTACCAGGCGCTGCTGCGGCAGCCGCTGGACGAGAACCTCGCGGTCTACTCCGCGTACTGGAACCGGCTGCCGGCCTGCAACCCGCTGGCGATCTTCGAGAAGGCCAAGGAGCTGGCCCCGAACGTCCACGGCGTGTGGGTCGTCAAGCAGAGCCTGGCGGACCAGGTCCCGGCCGGCGTCGACCATGTCGTGCTGAACTCGCCGCGCTACTGGGAGGTCATGGCCCGCGCCAAGTACCTCGTCAACAACGTCAACTTCGCGGACGGTGTGATCAAGCGCGAGGGCCAGATCCACCTCCAGACCCACCACGGCACCCCGCTGAAGTCCATGGGCACCGACCAGAAGCGCTACCCGGCCGCCGCCAAGGGCATGAGCTTCCGCAAGCTGCTGGCCCGCGCCGACCGCTGGGACTACTCGCTCTCCTCCAACCAGCACACCACCGAGCAGTGGGAGCGCGTCTACCCCTGCAACTTCCAGTCGGTGGACGCCGGTTACCCCCGTAACGACGTCTACTACCGGGCCACCGCCCAGGACGTCCTGGACATCCGCGAGCGCCTGGGCATCGCCCCCGGCAAGACCGCCGTCCTCTACGCGCCGACCATGCGCGACTACCAGGTCGGCTATGTCCCGCGGCTCGACCTGGAGAAGATCTCCCGCGAACTGGGCTCGGGCGGCCAGGACTTCGTCCTGCTGGTGCGTACCCACTACTTCTACGACCAGGACCCGGGCCTCCAGGAGCTCCAGGAGCGCGGCGCGCTGATCGATGTCTCCGGCCACCCGGTCGTCGAGGAGCTGTGCCTCGCCGCCGACGCCCTGGTCACCGACTACTCGTCGATCATGTTCGACTACGCCAACCTCGACCGGCCGATCATCAACTACGCCGACGACTGGGACACCTACGTCCGCTCCCGCGGTGTCACCTTCAACCTGCTCTCGGGCAAGCCGGGCGACACCCCGGGCGTGATCGCCACCACCGAGGACGAGCTGATCGAGGCGTTCCGCAGCGGCCGCTGGGACGACGAGCGGGCCACCGGGCTGCGCGCCGCGTTCCGCGCGCGGTTCTGCCAGTGGGACGACGGGCACGCCGCCGAGCGGGTGGTGCGCCAGGTCTTCCTCGGCCAGGAGGGCCCGGCCACGCTGCCGCAGGAGGAGCGCACCGTGGCGCCGTCCCCGCGTGCGGCCGCCGCCGCGGCCGGGCTGGTCAAGCTGCCGGCGCAGCGCACCGCGGCGAACGGCGACACACCGGCGTCCGACGCCTCGGACATCGAGATGGCGGGCTGACGCCCGTCCCACACGCACACACCACCGCCCCCGACCGGATGCCGGCCGGGGGCGGTGGTGTGTTGGGGCGGGGGGTGCTGGGGCGCGCCTCCCGGCTCACGTCTCCCCGCTCGCGTTTCCCCGCTCATGCTCTGGGCCACAGGAATACCACCCCGCCCCCTCCTCGTTGTGGCCCCGAAGGGGGCTCTCGCGTCCCCTACGGGATGCGTTCGTCCCCGCCCTAGGTGGCTCTCCCACTCCGCCCCGAGCCCACGCCACCCCGAGCTCACTCCGCCCCGAGAGCTCACTCCGCCCCGAGCGCCGCCGCCACCGAGCCCGAGAGCGCGTCGAGGTACCCCTTGGGCAGCTCGTCGCGGACGACCAGCAGCCGCCAGTACAGCGGCCCGGTCAGCAGATCCAGCGCGAGGCGGGTATCCACGTCCTGCGGCAGCTCGCCGCGCTCCACCGCCCGTGCCACCACCGCGGCCGCGACGCCCTCCTGGCTGTCGTGCAGCGCCGCCTTCAGCGCCTGCGCCAGCTCCGGGCTACGGGCCGCCTCCGCCAGCAGGTCCGGGATGATCTGCGAGGCCATCGGGTGCCGTAGCGCCCGGGCCGCGACCTCCAGCAGCATCCGCACGTCCCCGCGCAGCGACCCGGTGTCGGGCGCCGGCAGCCCGGCGGCGGCCACCGCGGAGACCACGTCCAGTACGAGGTGCAGTTTGGAGCGCCACCGCCGGTAGACGGCGGTCTTGCCGACGCCGGCCCGCCGGGCGATGCCCTCGATCGACATCCGGGCGAAGCCCACCGCGGCCAGCTCCTCGAAGACCGCGGCGCGGATCGCCTCGGTCTTGTCCTCACGCAGTACGGCGGCGCCCGCCGGGGCCCGGCGCGCCGCCGCGGGGTCGCTCCCGCTGCCGTCTTTTGCCATGGCTTGAGCCTAGCGTCACGACGCTACGGTTGCGTTTCGACGCGAGCTCCCTTTAGTGTCGGCGTCGCGACGATACGGACCCGTTCCGTCGTCGGCCTCCGTTTCTGCGGCCCCCGTACGCGAACGAAAGCGCCTCCATGCCCCAGACCCTCGCTCCCCCGGCTCCGGCACCGGCGTCCGCCCCCGGCACCACCCCCGACCCCGAGCTGCGCGCGCTGGCCGAACGCCACGGCCTCACGATGAGCGGTGCCCGCCCCTCGCTGCCGGAGTACACCCGCCAGCTGTGGCAGCGGCGCCACTTCATCACCTCGTTCGCCACCGCCCGGCTCACCGCGATGTACACCACCGCCAAGCTCGGCCAGCTCTGGCAGGTACTGACCCCGCTGCTCAACGCGGCCGTCTACTACTTGATCTTCGGTGTGCTGCTCGGCACGAAGAACGGCGTCAAGGACTACATCCCGTTCCTGGTGACCGGCGTCTTCGTCTTCACCTTCCTGCAGAACTCGGTGATGACCGGAACCCGGGCGATCTCCGGCAACCTCGGCCTGGTGCGCGCGCTGCACTTCCCGCGGGCCTGCCTGCCGATCTCGTTCTGCCTGGCGCAACTGCAGCAACTGCTCTTCTCCATGAGCGTGCTGGGGGTCATCCTGCTGTGCTTCGGGCAGCTGCCGACCTGGTCATGGCTGCTCGTCCTGCCGGCCCTGACCCTGCAGTTCATCTTCAACACCGGCCTGGCGATGGTCATGGCGCGGCTGGGTTCCAAGACCCCGGACCTGGCGCAGCTGATGCCGTTCGTCATGCGGACGTGGATGTACGCGTCCGGCGTGATGTTCAGCATCAGCCGAATCCTGCAGGGCAAGCACCTCCCGAAGATCGTGGAGGTCCTGCTCAACGGCAACCCGGCCGCGGTCTACATCGACCTGATGCGCTTCGCCCTGATCGACAGCTTCACCCACAAGCAACTGCCGCCGCACGTATGGGCGTTCGCCGCCGGCTGGGCGCTGCTGGCCGGCGTCGTCGGCTTTGTGTACTTCTGGAAGGCTGAGGAGCGGTACGGACGTGGCTGAGCAGAAGAACGGCGTCCAGCCGACGGCAGCGACCGAGGCCCGGATCCCCACCGTGATCGCGGACGATCTGCACATCGTCTACCGCGTCTACGGCACAGGAGCGGGCAAGGGCAGCGCCACCGCCGCCCTCAACCGCATCATCCGCCGCAAGCCCTCGACGGGCGTACGCGAGGTGCACGCGGTCAAGGGCGTCTCCTTCACCGCGTACCGCGGCGAGTCCATCGGCCTGATCGGCTCCAACGGTTCGGGCAAGTCGACGCTGCTCAAGGCGGT
>NZ_QUAC01000119.1 GCF_003389455.1 Streptomyces inhibens
GCCGCGTGCCGCAGGCCGGGGCCCGCCGCCGCCCAGTCGCCCGCCGTGCCGACGACGACCACCGGGCGGTGCGCCGTGGGCCGGTCCAGGCCCGCGCGGACGACCCCGGCGCGCAGCGCCTCGGCGATCCGGTCGGCGAGCGCATCGCGGTCCTGGCCCGCGCGCAGCGCCACCAGCATCGGAACCCGGCCCTCCACGGGGCGTACGCCGAGGAGTACGGGCACCCCGGGGGCGGCGAGCTCCTCGCGCAGGGCCTGGGCGAGCAGGGCCCAGCCGCCGGGGGAGGGGAGGCCGGCGGGCAGTCGCATGACCACCGGGAGCACGGGTTCGGCGCCGGGGCGGAAGCCCAGCAGCCGGGCCTGTGCCGGTGCCTCGGCCGCGGAGATCCGGCCCTCCGCCAGATCGGCGAGGAAGTCGCCGCGGCCCCGGGCGGCGAGCACCTCCTCCTGGCGGGACTGGAGCATGACGACGGCGAGCAGATCGGCGGCGCGCTCGGCGGCGATCCGGTGCACCGGCGCCACCGGGGCGTTGACGGGCAGCAGGACCAGACGGGCGCGGACGGCGTCGGGACCGTGGCCGCCGCCGGGGACGTCGATGCGTACGCCGGTGTCGCGCAGGCCCTCCCAGGCCAGCAGCGGGTCGGCGTCCGCGGGGCCGTCGTCGCCGCCGTCCGGCCCCGCCGCGTACAGCGGACTGCCGTCGGGGGCCTCCAGACAGAGCGGATTGCCGGTGAAGACGGCCAGCAGCCGCAGTACCTCGGGTGCGCCACCGCCGCGCAGCAGCACGTCCGTACAGCGCCGCAGGATCTCGTCGGCGCGGCGCAGCAGCGCGTAGTGGCTGTTGATGATCTCGGTGTGGATCGCTTCGGTGACGGTGACGTACGGGACCTCGCGGTGCAGCTGGATCAGCGGCAGTCCGCAGTCCCGTGCGGCATCGACCAGCGCCGAGGGCAGTGATTCGAAACGAGAGCCCAGCTCCACGACGAGAGCGGCGATCTCGCGGTCCGCGAGCTTACGGATGAAGGCGCGCTGCTCGGAGGGCCGGGAACCCAGCCCGAGGCCGGTGGTCAGCAGCAGCTCGCCGCCCTTGAGCAGTGAGGCGATATGCGGGACCTCGCCCGCGTGCACCCAGCGCACCGGGCGGTCCAGCCGGTCCCCGCCGGCCAGCACCTCCGGCAGCCCGCGCCGCAGCGCGGGCAGCTCCAGCGCCCTGCGTACCGTGATCTCGGCTTCGATCTTTGCTTCCGGCCCCATGGCGACGAACGGTACCTGTAGTGGGGTGGGCGAGCGGTACTCGTAGTCCGCTGTCCGGAGGGGTGGGGACGGGGTGGTGGGGGCTCGGAGCCGCGGGGGCCCGGAGTCGCGGAGCCCGGGAGCCGTGGAGCCCCGGACCTGCGGGGCCCGGACCTGCGGGGGCCCAGACCTGCGGGGGCCCGGAGCCGCTGGCCCCGGAGCCGCGGAGCCCCCGGCCCCACCCCACCACGCACCCCACCCCCTCAAGCCGACTCCCGCACCACCAACCGCGCCCTCGTGATCACCGGCGCAAGCTCCGCCGCCTCCGCCGCCTCCGCCGCCTCCGCCGCACCCACCGCATCCGCCGCAGCAGCGCTGTCCGTATCACCGCTGTCCGTGTCACCGCTGTCCGCGTCAGCGCGGCTCGTCCCCCTGGCACCATCCGCCCCCGCCCCCTTCCGCAGATCCTTCCGCGGATCCAACAGTCGCAGCAGCAACCGGGCCATCAGCCGCCCCATCTCCTCCACGTCCTGCCGCACCGTGGTCAGCGGCGGATCCGCCCAGGCCGCCGGTTCCAGGTCGTCGTAGCCGACCACCGCCACATCGTGCGGGACCCGCCGCCCGCGGGCCCGCAGCGTACGCAGTGCGCCGCTCGCCATCAGGTCGGAGCAGGCGAAGACGGCGTCCAGATCCGGTGCGGCGTCGAGGAGTTCGGCCATGGCGCGCTCGCCGCCGTGCGCCGTGAACCCGCCGTCCGCGATCAGCCGCGGATCCGGCTCCGGCGTGCCCAGCGCATCGCGATAGCCGTCGAGCCGGTCCACCGCGGAGGTCTGGTCGAGCGGGCCGGTGATCACGGCGATCCGGCGGCGGCCGCGGTCCAGGAGATGGCGTACGGCCTGACGTGCACCGTCGCGGTTGTCGGTATCGACGTACAGCGGGCGGGGTGCGCGGTCGGCGCCCGCCCAGCCGGGCCGGCCGCCGTAGACGGTGGGCAGCCCGGCGCGCTCTGCCATGGCCGGCAGCGGGTCGTCGCGGTGCAGCGAGAACATCAGCGCGCCGTCGACATGGCCGGCCGACAGATAGCGGCCGATGCGGTCGTAGTCGGCGCGGTGCTCGACGAACATCAGCAGGAGCTGGGTGTCGGCGGCGGCCAGTTCGCGGCTGATACCGCGCAGTTGACGGCCGAAGAACGGATCGCTGAAGACCCGGGTCTCCGGCTCCGCGATGACCACCGCGACCGCTCCGGTGCGGCGGGTGACCAGGGTGCGGGCCGCGCTGTTCGGTACGTAACCCAGCTCGCGCACCGCCTGCTGGACCCGCTCCTGGACCACGGCCCGTACGCCCGCACCGCCGTTGACCACGCGGGACACCGTTGCGCGGGAGACCCCGGCGAGCGCCGCGACCGCCTCCAGGGTCGGCCGCGCACCGTTCGGCTCAGACACCATCGAACTCCTTTTTCCATACGGTGACTTGACGGTGTGCCGTCGAGTCGGCAGGGTTCCCTACGCAGATATGAGAGCGCTCTCATATCGGATCCCCCCACGGAACTCCTCATACCCCCACTGTGCCGAGGAGAGAATGTCATGAGCATGAGAATTCGGGCGGGAAGCCGGGCGAGAGCGGTGCTCCGTGCCGCGAGCGCCGCACTCGCCCTCACCTGTGCCCTCACCCTCCCCACGGCCTCCGCGGAGGAAGCGGCCCCTTCGGCCCCCGCCGCGAAGGCCACCGGAGCCACCACAGTCACCAGAGCCACCGCAGCCACCCAAGTCGCCCCCACCGCCTTCCAGGAAGTCTGGCGTACGGACTTCGACGGCGCCGCCGGATCGCGCCCCTCCGCCGACGACTGGATCACCGACACCGGAACCGGCTACCCCGGAGGCCCCGCCAACTGGGGCACCGGCGAGCGCCAGACCTACACCGACCGCCCCGAGAACCTCCAGCTCGACGGCGCGGGCCATCTCAAGATCACCGCACAGAAGGACGGCGCCACCTGGACCTCGGCCCGCGTCGAATCCCGGCGCACCGACTTCGCCGCCCCGGCCGGCGGCAAGCTCCGTATCGAGGCGAGCATCCGGATGCCCGATGTCTCCGGCGCCGGCGCGCTCGGCTACTGGCCGGCGTTCTGGACGCTGGGCGCCGAGTACCGCGGCACCTACTGGAACTGGCCGGGCATCGGCGAGTTCGACATCATGGAGAACGTCAACGGCATCAACAAGGTCTGGGGCGTGCTGCACTGCGGCGTCAACCCTGGCGGGCCGTGCAACGAGACCCAGGGCAAGGGCAATTCCCGCGAGTGCCCGGGCAGCGCCTGCCAGGCCGGATTCCACACCTACGCGCTGGAGCTGGACCGCACCAACAGCGCCGCGGAATCGCTGAGTTGGTATGTCGACGGCCAGAAGTTCCACACCGTGGGTGCCTCCGAGATGGACGCCGACAGCTGGGCGAAGGCCACCCACCACGGCCACTTCCTGCTGCTCAACCTCGCCATGGGCGGGGCGTTCCCCGACGGCGCAGCGGGCTTCGCCACCCCCACCGACGCCACCCGGCCCGGCGGCTCGCTCCTCGTCGACCATGTCGCGGTCGCCGTTCAGCAGCCCGCGAAGGCCCGTACGGGCCGGGCCACCCCCACCGACCGGCGCCCCGCCCCGCAAGGAGCCAGCTCATGATTACTCGCCGCAGTCTGCTCGGCGGCCTCGCCGCCGGCGCCGCCACCGCCTCCGGAATCCTCCTCGCCGGCCGTGCGACCGGC
>NZ_QUAC01000128.1 GCF_003389455.1 Streptomyces inhibens
CCCGCCCGCGGCCCCGCCCGTGGCCTCGGCGCGGGCCCCGCGACGGGCCCGTCCCAAGGGCCCAACGGACACCCTCCAGGGCATCCTCCCAGGCTGACGCCTGTCTGAAGCGGGCAAAAACGGGCAAGTTTTCTACCGTTACGGGCAGCCGTGGACGCGGCTGCGATTGCTATAAACCTGATGCGGGCGGAAACGGGCAGCTCCGTGACCGAACGCAGACCGGAAACACCCCAGACATCAGGTAGGAGTGAGCCATGAGGGCCGAGGAACGCCAGCACCGCATCCTCGCGCTCGCCCGGCAGTCCGGCCGGGTCGAGGTCGCCGATGCCGCGTCGGAGTTCGGGGTCGCCCGCGAGACCGTACGCCGGGATCTGAGCGAGCTGGAGCGCCGCGGCCTGGTCCGGCGCACACACGGCGCGGCGTACCCGGTCGAGAGCGCCGGCTTCGAGACCACACTGGCCCGGCGGGAGACCCAGCAGGTGGCGGAGAAACGCCGGATCGCCGCGGCCGCCGCCGCACTGGTCGGAGAGGCCGAGACGATCTTCGTCGACGAGGGCTACACGCCCGAGCTGGTCGCCATGCTGCTGCCCACCGACCGTCCGCTGACCGTGATCACCGCGTCACTGCGGACCGCGTCGCTGGTCGCGGCGTCCGAGTCGGCCACCGTGCTGCTGGCCGGCGGGCGGGTCCGCGCCGGGACACAGGCGACGGTGGGGTCCTGGGCCCGGGACATGCTCGCCCGGTTCGTGATCGA
Source organism: Streptomyces inhibens (assembly GCF_003389455.1). Taxonomy (GTDB): domain Bacteria; phylum Actinomycetota; class Actinomycetes; order Streptomycetales; family Streptomycetaceae; genus Streptomyces; species Streptomyces inhibens. The sequence goes on from NZ_QUAC01000128.1 coordinate 755, forward strand.
CCTGGCGTTCCTGGGGGCGAACGGCGTCTCCCGGGAACACGGGCTGACCACTCCGGATCCGGCGGTCGCCGAGGTGAAGGAGCAGGCCGTGCGCTCCTCGCGGCGGCGGGTGCTGGTCGGGGTGCACAGCAAGTTCGGCGCCAGCAGCTTCTGCCGGTTCGCCGATGTGAGCGACTTCGACGCGATCGTCACCGACGCGGGGCTGTCCGCGCCGGAGGCCCATCGCTACTCCCTCCTGGGGCCGCAGGTGCTCCGGGTCTGACCGGGGCGGGGGCCGCCCGGACGACCGGCCCCGTAGGAAACCACCGCCATCACACCGCCGAAGGCCACACCCCCGGCCCTCGGACGGTCCCCCGAGCCTGCCCGGAACATCGCGGCAATACCCCCATACCACCCGATATCCCCACCTCCCTCAGACGTCCCCTGAAAGGCAAGAGCCGTGAGATCACGATCCCTCGGGCAAGGCCGTACCGGCCGCGCCATAGCGCTGACCTCGATCACCCTGACCCTGTCGCTGGCCGCCACCGGCTGCTACAGCGGCGCCAACAACGCGGACAACGGCGGTCCGCAGACCATCAATGTGCTGATGGTGAACAACCCGCAGATGGTGGATCTGCAGCGGCTCACCGCCGAGCACTTCACCAAGGAGACCGGCATCAAGGTGAATTTCACCGTGCTGCCGGAGGACGATCTGCGCGACAAGATGAGCCAGGACTTCTCCAGTCAGGCCGGGCAGTACGACGTGGCCAGCCTGAGCAATTACGAGACGCCGATCTATGCGCGCAACGGCTGGCTCTCCCCGCTCGGCGATCGGGCCGAGAAGGACCCGGAGTTCGACCAGAGCGACATTCTCGCCCCGGTCCGCTCCTCGCTCACCGCCGCCGACGGCAAGGTCTACGCGGAGCCCTTCTACGGCGAATCGTCGTTCCTGATGTACCGCAAGGACCTCCTCAAGGAGGCGGGGCTGACCATGCCCACACGTCCTACGTGGCACCAAGTCGCTGACATCGCAGGGAAGTTGGACGGATTCCGCAAGGGCATGAAGGGCATCTGCCTGCGTGGCCAGGTCGGTTGGGGCCAGCTGGTCGCCCCGCTTTCCACCGTCGTCAACACCTTCGGCGGCACCTGGTTCACCAAGGACTGGCAGGCCAAGCTGGACAGCCCGGAGTTCACCAAGGCCACTCAGTTCTACGTCGATCTGGTCCGCAAGCACGGCGAGGCGGGCGCGCCACAGGCCGGGTACACCGAGTGCCTCAACGATATGCAGCAGGGCAAGGTCGCCATGTGGTACGACGCGACCGCCGGCGCCGGCTCGCTGGAGAGCTCCGATTCAAAGGTCGCCGGGAAGGTCGGCTACGCGCCGGCGCCGGTCGAGCGGACGGCGGGCTCAGGCTGGCTCTACACCTGGGCGTGGGGCCTGCAGAAGGCCAGTACGCACCAGGACGCGGCCTGGAAGTTCATCCGCTGGGCCTCCAGCCAGAAGTACGAGCAGCTGGTGGGCCGCACACTGGGCTGGTCGAAGGTGCCTGGAGGCAAGCGGGCATCCCTCTACCGGAACCCTCAGTACCTGAAGAATTCGGGGGCCTTCGCCAAGGCGACCAAGCAGGCGATCAGCTCGGCCCGGCCCAACAACCCCGGCGTTCAGGAACGCCCGGCCCCCGGCATCCAGTTCGTCGGTATCCCCGAGTTCGCCGACCTGGGAACCAAGGTCTCCAACGAGGTGAGCTCGGCGATCGCCGGCAAGCAGAGCGTGCCCGAGGCCCTCAAGAAGAGCCAGCGGCTGGCGCAGGAGGTCTCCGATGCATACGCCAACCGCTGAGGCGACCCGGCCCGTCGAGGCCGTCGCCGCGGCTCCCGGCCGTCAAGCGGCCCGCGCCCGGCGCGCACAGCGGGCGAAGGACTGGGCCCGGCGCGCTCCCCTGCTGCCCGCGCTGGTCTTCCTGATCGCCGTGACCCAACTGCCGTTCCTGGCAACCGTGGTGATCTCCTTCACCCGGTGGAACGCGCTGGCCCCCGACAACCGCGGCTTCGCCGCCTTCGACAATTACACGGCCGTCTTCACCGACCCCGCGATGCGTTCCTCGGTGGGTACGACGGTGCTGCTGACGGTGACCGTGGTGCTGGTCAGCCTGCTGCTGGGGCTGGGCCTCGCGCTGCTGCTGGACCGCAGCTTCCGCGGCCGCGGCATCGTCCGCACCCTGCTCATCACCCCGTTCCTGGTGGTGCCCGTCGCCTCCGCCCTGCTCTGGAAGCACGCCCTCTACAACGCCTCGTACGGGCTGCTCAACGGCGCGCTGACATGGATATGGGGGCTGTTCGGCAGCGACAGCCCGCCGCAGCCGGACTGGATGACCGACTCCCCGCTCGCCGCCGTGGAGGTGTCGCTGATCTGGCAGTGGACACCGTTCATGATGCTGATCCTGCTGGCCGGGCTGCAGAGCCGGGCGACGGACGCCATCGAGGCGGCCCGGATGGACGGCGCCTCCGCCTTCGACATCTTCCGCTATCTCACCCTGCCGCATCTGCGCCGCTACCTGGAACTGGCCGCCCTGCTCGGGACCATCTACGTCGTCCAGAACTTCGACGCGGTGTTCACCCTCACCTCGGGCGGACTCGGCACCGCGAACCTTCCGTACACCATCTACCAGACCTTCTACCAGGCCCATGACTACGGACAGGCGTCCGCGCAGGGCGTCGTCGTCGTGCTGTGTTCGCTGCTGGTGGCGACCTTCGCGCTGCGCTCCGTCTCGTCCCTGCTGCGCGAGGAGGTCACCCCATGACCAGCGCACCCCTGCCCCTGCGCCGCTCCCGCGGCCCCGTCTCCCCCGACGCACGGCGCCGACGGCGCACCGGCAGCCTGCTGGGCCTGGTGGCCTGGCTGTGCGGAATCGCCTTCTTCCTGCCCGTCGCCTGGATGGTGCTGACGTCCTTCCACAGCGAGACGGACGCGGCGACCAATCCGCCCAGCCTCGGCGCTTCCCTCACTCTGCACGGCTACCAGGAGTTCTTCGGCGCGGGCACCGGCGTCAGCCCCTGGCCGCCGCTGATCAACTCGCTGACCGCCTCCGTCGTCTCCACACTCGTCGTCCTGCTGCTGGCCGTACCGGCGGCGTACGCGCTGTCGATCAAGCCGGTGCGCAAGTGGAGCGATGTGATGTTCTTCTTCCTCTCCACGAAGATGCTGCCGCTGGTGGCCGGTCTGCTGCCGGTCTATCTCGTCGCGCAGAACACCGGGATGCTGGACAGCATCTGGCTGCTGGTCATCCTCTACACCTCGATGAACCTGCCGATCGCGGTGTGGATGATGCGCTCGTTCCTCTCCGAGGTACCGGTCGAGATGCTGGAGGCCGCGTCGATCGACGGTGCGGGGCTGCACACCACCCTGCTCCGGATCGTCGCGCCCGTGGCCATGCCGGGAATCGCGGCCACCGCGCTGATCTCCTTCATCTTCAGCTGGAACGAGCTGCTGTTCGCCCGGGTCCTGACGGGCATCGTGGCCGGTACCTCGCCGGTGTTCCTGACCGGCTTCGTCACCAGCCAGGGCCTGTTCCTGGCCAAGGTGTGCGCCGCCGCCACCGTGATCTCCCTCCCGGTGCTCATCGCCGGATTCGCCGCCCAGGACAAACTCGTCCAGGGCCTGTCGCTTGGAGCCGTGAAATGAAAGCCGCAGTGATCAGCGCCCCCGGCAAGGTCGAGGTCACCACCGTGGTGGACCCGACGCCCGGGCCCCGCGAGGTCGTGGTCTCCGTCGCGGCCTGCGGGCTGTGCGGCACCGATCTGCACATCCTCCAGGGCGAGTTCGCGCCCACCCTCCCCGTCGTCCCGGGCCATGAGTTCGCCGGTACGGTCGTCGCCACCGGCAGCGCCGTCACCGAGCTCGCCGAGGGCGACCGGGTGGCCGTCGACCCCTCCCTCTACTGCTTCGAGTGCCACTACTGCCGCACCGGCCGCAACAACCTCTGCGAACGCTGGGCCGCGATCGGGGTGACCACCTCCGGCGGCGCCGCCGAGTTCGCCGTCGCGCCCGTCGCCAACTGCGTCAAGCTGCCCGACCACATCCGTACCGAGGACGCCGCCCTGATCGAACCGCTCTCCTGCGCGGTACGCGGCTACGACATCCTGCGCTCCCAGCAACTGGGCACCCAGGTCCTCATCTACGGCTCCGGCACGATGGGCCTGATGATGCTCGAACTCGCCAAGCGCACCGGTGCGGCCGGCGTCGATGTCGTCGACATCAACCCCGAGCGGCTGGCCACCGCCCGCACCCTGGGATGCAGCAACGCGGCCGGGTCGGCCGACGAGCTGGACCGCCCGCGCGGCTGGGACGTGGTCATCGACGCCACCGGCAACGAACGCGCCATCCAGGACGCCCTGGGCCGGGTCGGCAAGGGCGGCACCTTCCTCCAGTTCGGCGTCGCCGACTACGCCGCCCGCGCCACCATCGAGCCCTATCGCATCTACAACCAGGAGATCACCATCACCGGTTCCATGGCCGTCCTGCACAGCTATGAACGCGCCGCCGAACTCTTCGCGGCCGGCGTCCTCGACCCGGAGATCTTCATCAGCGACCGGCTCCCGCTGGACGACTACGCCGGGGCGCTGGGCCGCTTCCAGGCGGGGGAAGGACGGAAGATCCAGGTGCTGCCGTAGCCCGGAGGTGTGGCGCGGGAGCGGCCGGCGGCCGGCCGCTCCCCAGGCGTACCGGCGCGAGTTCACCGTGCAAAAGCGCGGTGCCGAGCGGGGTGAGGGCGTGGATGACGCAGCCGCCGTCGCGGTGGCTGCGGGCCAGGTTGGCCTCGCGCAGTGCGCTGACATGCTCGCTGGCCGAGGGGGCGGAGACCCGTAAGCGGCGGGCCAGTTCACCGGTGGTCGCCGGGTCGTCGAGGGCGGCGAGGATACGGGCCCTGGTGCGGCCCAGCAGGGTGGACAGCGCCTGTGGGTGGCAGCTGCGGGAGGTGGCCGGGGCCCAGGCCGTGGAGTGTGCGACGGGGTAGACCAGGACCGGCGGCAGTCCGGGGTCGGCGAGGGCGATGGGTCTGCGCCGGCAGAAGTGGGAGGGGATCAGGCGCAGTCCTCGTCCGTGCAGGCGCAGATCGCGCTCGTAGGGATAGTCGACGTGCAGCACCGGTGGCTCCCAGCGGAGCACCGGGCGGAAGGTGTTGAGCATCGCGTCGACGCCGTCGTGGCAGAGCGTGCGGGCGCGGGCGCTGCGGTCGCAGTCGACCGTGGCGGATACCTCCGTCCAGTCGGGGGCGATCACCGCGCGGTGCACCTCCTTGAACGCGTCGGCCAGTTCGTCGAGCGGCTGACGGCTTCCGGTGGCCAGTGCGCCGGCCCAGCGCGGCAGCCGGTCCGGCAGTGCGGCACGGGCGGATTCCGCGGTCAGCCGCGCCCGGGGCGTGTCCCGGAGCGCGGCCAGCCCCGCCGCCAGGCCGTCGCGGGCCGCGTCGGGGGTGAGGAAGTCCGGGAAGTAGCGGGCGTCGGCCGGGGCCAGCGCGCTGATCAGCCGGGCGGCGCGGGTCAGGCCCCGTTCGTCCAGCTCGCGGCGGGCGCGGTCGCGCCAGGCGGCGTGGACCGCTACGCCGCGGCCCGCCGGCGCCAGCTGGTGCATCGCGAGCACCGTTTCCCAGAGCGGATCGGGCTCGGCGGCGATCTGTACGCGCGCGACATCCCGGTCGTCGAAGTGGATGTGCAACATGCGGCCCCCGCGGCATGCTCATGACCCTGTGGGCAGAGCCCCCGTTGCGGGGCCTGCCGTACGGCCCCGCCGTCAGACTGCCCGGCGGGGACCGGCGGTGTCCAGGGCGGGTTGGGGCCCCGGCCATGCGCGGGTGGTGCAGCCGGGTGCGCGGGGCGCCGGGCGGCACTCTCAGCCTTCGAGATGTGCGGCCAGCCGCTCCAGGAACGCCTGCTGGCCTTGCACCATGCGCTCCCGGGCCTGTTCCGGGGTGAACCACGCCACCTTGTCGATCTCGGGGAAGCTGCGGATCGTCCCGGACCCGCGCGGCCACTCCATCTCGAAGGTGCCGGGCTCGATCCGCTCCGGGTCGAGATCGCTCTCGACGGCCCAGACGGTCACCACCTTGCCGTTCGCCTGACGGATCTCCCCCAGGGGTACATACGGACCGTCCGGGGGCGGCATCCCCAGCTCCTCCTCGAACTCCCGCCGGGCCGCGTCCTGTGCTTCCTCCGGCGGTACGTACTCCCCCTTGGGCACCGACCAGGCGCCCGCGTCCCGCCGGGCCCACAACGGCCCGCCCATGTGCCCCAGCAGCACCTCGGCACCCCTCTCGCCGCGTCGGTACAGGAGCAGCCCGGCGCTTCGTTTTCCCGTCATGGCCCTACTCTTCCCCACCGGCGTGCGCGGCGAGCACGGTCTCCACCGTGTCCGCCTCCGCCGCGGTCTTGTCCTCCCGGTAGCGCACCACGCGCGCGAAGCGCAGGGTCACGCCCGCCGGGTAGCGCGAGGACGTCTGCAGTCCGTCGTAGGCGATCTCGACGACGAGTTCCGGACGCACCGTCACGACATGGCCGTCGTCCCGCACCGCGAGCTCCCGCAGCCGCTCGGTCTGCCAGCCGAGGGTGGCGTCGGTGAGTCCCTTGAAGGTCTTGCCCAGCATGACGAAGCCGCCGTCCGGCCCGCGCGCGCCGAGGTGGAGGTTGGACAGCTTGCCGGTCCGCCGGCCGTGCCCCCACTCGGCCGCCAGCACCACCAGGTCGAGGGTGTGCACGGGCTTCACCTTCAGCCATGCGGCGCCCCGGCGGCCCGCGCTGTACGGGGCGTCCAGCGCCTTGACCACGACGCCCTCGTGGCCCCTGCGCAGGGTCGCGGCGAAGAAGTCCTCGGCGGCCGCGCGGGCGGCGGCGTCGGCCGGGTCCCGGACCACGCAGCGGCGCACCCGCAACGGCTCGGGGACCAGCCGGGACAGTTCCGTGTGCCGCTGTTCGCCGGGCAGTTCCAGCAGATCGCGGCCGTCGACCGACAGGACGTCGAAGAAGACCGGGGACAGTGGCAGCGCGGCGTGTGCGGCGGACACGTCCACCCGCGAGCCGAAGCGGCCGGCGACCCGCTGGAACGGCACCGGACGGCCCGCGCCGTCCAGTGCGATCACCTCACCGTCCAGGATGAAGCGTGTGGCCGGCAGCGCGCGGGCGACGGCGGTGACCTCGGGCAGCCGGTCGGTGACCTCGTCCAGGGTGCGGGTGTGGATGCGGACGTCCGGCCCGTCCCGGTGCACCTGTACGCGGATGCCGTCGAGCTTCTCCTCCACGGCGCAGGCGCCGAGCCGCTCGACCGCCTCGGCCACGGACTTGGCGCTCTGCGCAAGCATCGGCCCGACCGGCCGGCCGACGGTGAGCCGGAATTCCGCGAGTGCCTGCGGCCCTTCGGCGAGCAGCGCGCGGGCGACGTCCCGCAGCGATCCCGCCAGCATCACGGCCCGTCGTACGTCTGCCGGGGGCACCTGTGTCGCCGCGGCGAGCCCTTCGACCGCGAGGGCGTCCAGCGCGCCCTGTCGTACCTCGCCGGTGAGCAGGCCGATCAGGAACCGCTGCTCGTCCTCGGTCGCCGCGGCCAGCAGCTCGCGGACCAGGCGGCGCCGCTCACCCTGTGCCCCGGCGCCCGCGACCCGGGCCAGGGCGGTCAGCGCCGCGTCCACCTCGCGTACGGTCAGCGTGGCGCGGTCAGCCGCCGCGACCGGCTCGCGCAGCACGCTCCAGCCGACCCCGATCCGCCCCTGCGGCAGCCGTCCGGCCAGATACGGGATGACCACGGGGGCGTCCTCCGGTGCGGCGGCCCGGAACAGCCCGGCCAGCAGCGCGATCTTCTGTGAACGCGCCGATGTCGCGGCGACATCCCCCGACACCTGTGCGAGATCGGCCAGCAGCATACGGCCATGGTGCCTCCGCGACGCGGTCCCCGCTTGCCCGGCCGCGGAAGCCACGGGTGCCCGGGCTCGCGGTCAGGGGGCGAGGTAGGAGTGAAAGAGGTTTTCCGGGTCCCATTGGGCCTTGATCTCCTGTAGCCGGTCCCAGGTCGCGGGGGCGTAAGAGCGCCGGGCCCGTGCGGGGTCGGCCTCCAGGTCCGTTTCGGCGATGTAGTGGCAGCCGTTGCGCTGCGGGTCCACTGCGGCCATCGCCTCCCGCAGCCAGCGTGTGTTGGCCTTGTCCTCGGCCGGGTCCTGCCAGACCGCGTAGCAGACGAGGTAGGACTCGCCGAGCGGGGCGAAGGCCATGTTCCGCAGCAGCGCGGGGACCTGGGAAACCGGCTGCACGGGTGCGAGCACAAGGGACTTGCCGGAGGGGGCGCGGGCCATCGCGTCGGCCATCCGCGTCAGCTGGGTTTCGTAGCTCTCCGGGGACCACAGGGTGTCCGTCGCGTACCGGTGCGCCGGTGGCCAGACCGCGGCCGCGCCCTCGTGCAGGGCGGCGAACGATGTCGGCCCGGGCAACTGCCTTGCGACGGCGAGTTCGCCGAAGGGGCAGTCGGCGAACGGGTCGAGCGCCGCGAGGGCTTCTTGCTGCGTGGTGGCGAACGCGGTGGCGGCGACGGTGATCCGGGAGCCCGGCGCAGCCGTGTCCGCCGGTTTCGCGGAGGGCACGAGGACGAAGGCCGTTTCGACGTACGGTGGGAGCCGGCGTGCGAGCGGGGCCGCCCAGCCGGTCACCCGGGCGGCCTCGGCCAGCGGGAAGGAAAGGCTGGTCGCCATGATCGATGCGGGGTGGGGGTGCAGGGTGAGGCGGAAGCGGGTGACGGCGGCGCAGAATCCCGGCCCGGCGCCGCGCGCGGCCCAGAAGAGATCGGCGTGCTCCGTCTCGCTACAGGTGACCGTCCGCCCGTCGGCGGTGACGGCCCGGATCTCCTGGACGTCCGCGCACGAGGCGCCCCATGCGCGGGAGTTCCAGCCGAGGCCGCCGCTGAGCAGGAATCCGCCGACCGCGACGGAGGGGCAGTGGCCGACGGGGAAGGCCAGTTCGTGCGGGGTGAGGGTGGCGACCAGATGCCGGCCGGTGGCGCCCGGCCCCACCGTGGCCGTCGCCGGGGCGGCTGCGGTGGCGGGGGTGAGGGCGCACCGGCGGAGCCGGGAGAGATCGAGCAGCAGACCGTCGTCGCGGAGCGGCGAGCCGGACCAGTTGTGCCCGCCGGAGCGTATCGAGATGCGTAGTCCCTGCGTACGGGCGTATCTGACGGCGTGCGCCACGTCTTCCTCGGATGCGGCCCGCATGACGAGGGCGGGGAACCGCCGCGGCACGACCTCGTTCCACACCGCGTCGGTCCGGGCGTTCTCGTAGCCGGGGTCGCCCCGGCGGATCAGACTTCCGTCGATGTCGGGCGCGGGTGCCGGTGTCCGTTGGCGCATGGTGGCCTCCTCGCCACGCGGCGGATCGTCAGCGGGTGATCAGGGCGAAGACGGCGAGGGACACCAGATAGCCGAGCACCACCACCGCGGCGCCCATCACCTGCACCCGGCGGCCGATGGCCCGGCCGGGCACCAGCCAGAAGGCGAGCCCCCTGTTCACCAGAGGCATCAGCAGCCAGGTCAGCGCGCTGACGCTGAGGATGTTTCCGATGAACAGGCCGAGGTATTCGTGGACCTTGAGGTGGTTCAGCTCAAGTCCCACGGTCAGGTTGATGACCATCACGGTCGGATAGAGGGCCAGGAGCACGGTCATGGCCTGTTTCCAGTTGGGCGGAGCACCCTCACCGTTGCCGTGGTCGAACTGGAACCAACCACTGAACGCCGAGCCGACCTTGCGCACGTCGTAGGAGGTGAAGTATCTGCGCCCCTCCTCCAAAAGCGTCTCGCGCACATCGGATTCGAGCCAGTCGTCGAGGTGCTCGCGGGAGTCGAACCGGAAGACGACGACCCAGTGCTCCTGAACGCCCTTCACCGGCTTGAACAGCTCGGAACCCATGAATCCCGGCGCCTTCTCCTGTGCTTTGAGCGTCTTCTCCTGCCAGTTCAGAAATTGCTGTTCGTATCCGGGCTTCACCACGTGGGAGATGACGGCCGTGACGACCTCCGGAGTCACCTGGGCCGGGCTGCCGCCATGGAGCACCTCCTGCGTCGGAGGTTCGTCGAAGATTCCGCGCGCTTCTTCGAGCAATTCCTGTCGCCGGCCGGAATCCAGCCAAGCGGTCAGGTGGTCCATTCCGGAAAAGCGGAAAACGGCCACCCATTCATTGGCTTCACCGGCGCCGGGCGGATACACCTCGGCGCCCACGAAACCTTCGAATTCGCGGGCAGCCTGGTTCGTTTTGTCCTGCCAGCGCTGATACTCGTCGGTCCGGCCTTCGCGCACCTTCTGCGAGGTCACAACGGTGGCGGTGTCAGCCGCGGAACCACGGCTTGCACGGGCACTCACCTGGAGTAGCCTAGTGCATAACGGATTTTTAGGGCAAATCGGGACTTTAACCTAACCGTTCAGCCAAGGAATCGATGCCGATCGGAGACTCCGTAATGGGACAGAAAGAACTCCTCACAGAGGCCGTACGGCTCGCCACGGAATCCGTGGAGAACGGCTGGGGCGGCCCGTTCGGTGCGGTGATCACGCACAACGGGGACATCATCGCCCGCGGGCAGAACCGCGTTCTGCTGACCGGCGACCCCACCGCCCACGCCGAGGTGGAGACGATCCGGAAGGCCGTGCAGGTCCTCAACCCTGAGGCTCCGTCAATCTCCGTGGAGCATGAGAACGAAAGCACTCTGGAATACGTCCCCCGCCCCGAGGGGTCACCGGACCCGCTCCCGGAACGCGCCCGTATGCTGCAGGGCTGCTCGATCTACATCAGCGGTGCCCCCTGCCCGATGTGTATGAGCGCCATCTACTGGTCGCGCATGGATGCGGTGTACTACAGCTGCGACCTGGACGACACCGCGAGGATCGGCTTCGACGACACGTTCCAGTACGAGGACTTCAAGAGGCCGCTCGACCAGCGGAGGATCAAGGTCGAACAGATCTACCCCGAGCTGGGCGCCCATGCGTACGCGGCGTGGACCAACCGCGAGGAGAAGCATCCGTACTGACGGCGGATCAAGGCTGTCGGCTCTCGTGCACGATCTCACCACCGACGACGGCCGTCTCGGCGACCGTGCCGGGGATGTCTTCGGCAGCCACCCGCAGAATGTCCCGGGACAGCACCACGAAGTCGGCAAGCTTGCCGACGGTCAGTGAACCCCGTTCCTCCTCAAGGAAGTTGGCGTACGCGGAGCCCATCGTGTACGCGTACACCGCGGTCTCGGCACTCACCGTCTCGGCCGGCTGCCAGGCCTCGCCGCCACCGAGCGGCCGCCGGGTGACGGCGGTGTAGAGCCGGCGGCGGTGACGGCGGCGCTGATGACGATGGCTTTGGCGCGGGTCCAGGGGATGCCGAGGACCTGAAGGTTCAGGCTGGACGAGTAAAGCGTGATGATCGAGTTGGTGACCGATCCGCCGAGGACCAGGGCCAGGAAGAGCGGCTGGAACCAGCCGGGCAGCAGCTTCTCGGTGCCGGCGACGGCATCGGTCATATCCGTACGGGTGGCGGCGGCCACGCCGATGATGCCGAGCGCGACCGAGGAGACCAGACCGCCGAGGGCGCCGCTCCAGGTGAGGGCGCGCAGCGAGGTGTCCTTCGGCAGATAGCGGGTGTAGTCGGCGGGCATCGGCAGATACGAGAACGGGCCGGCCAGCATGACGACGAAGGCCAGGCTCCAGCCGGCCGCGCCGGGCCCGTCGGCGGGGGCGAGGGTGTCCGCGCCGGGCACGATGAAGACCAGCAGCGCGGCGAAGCCGACGGCGAGGACGTACGCCATCCAGCGCTCGGCGAACTGGACCGTGGCATGCCCCCACATCGCCACCACGAAGGTGAGGGCGAGGGTGACCAGCAGAGCGAGCGCGCGGACGAGGTCGCCGCCGTGCCGGCCCAGATCGGCGAAGAACGCTTCGAGCGCGAGGGTTCCCACCACCGTGTTGACGATGGTGTAGCCGATGCTGACCACCCAGTTGAGCAGTCCCGCGGGCCAGTTGCCGCGTACGCCGAAGGCCGCGCGGGAGATCACGAGGGTGGCGGTGCCGGTGCGGATGCCGCTCAGGCCCGCGGCGCTGATGGCGAAGAAGGACAGCCCGCCGATGACCACCACCGCGGTGGCCTGCCAGAAGGACAGGCCGAAGGCGACGGCGAGGGCACCGTTGATCACGTAGGTGAAGGTGAGATTGGAGCCGAACCAGAGCCAGAACAGGTCCTTGGCGCTGCCGTGCCGCTCATCGTCCGGGATCGGGTCGATGCCATGGGTCTCGACCCGGAAGACCTCGTCACTGTCGGGTGTGCCCGTGATGCCGGCCCCGCCCGCCGTCCCGATGAGCTCCGTATCCGGCTGCTGCTGCGCCATCCGCGCACCGCCTTCCGCACCCATGACTGAATGCCGATATCTTGAATGCCGTTCTAACTTTTAGAACGGCATTCAAGATGTGGGACCGCTTCCCCGCCCGTCAAGACCTCTGCGGAAATTCACGGATAGGGTCGGGAGGCAGGGACCGGGCGGGACGAGGCAGGGACCAGGCGGGACCGGGACGCACGACCGGGGCGCAGGGTCCGCACGGAAGAGCAGAGGCGATACGGGTGGCAGGGGCGGCACGGCGGCGCGACGGGCATATCGCCCAGGAACGGATGCTCGAAGAGGCCATGGCCGCGATCGCCGAGAACGGCCTGGCCACGCTCACCATGTCCGCACTCGCCGAGCGGCTGGGTACCAGCGGCGGGCACATCCTGTACTACTTCGGCAGCAAGGACCTGCTGCTGCTGGAGGCGCTGCGCTGGAGCGAGGCCGCACTCACCCAGGAGCGGCACGCGCTGCTGGCTCGACGGCTGACCGCGGAGCGCAAGCTCGACCTGTTCCTGGAGCTCTATCTGCCGCGCGGCCCCCGTGACGCCCGCTGGATGCTGTGGATCGAGCTCTGGGCGCGTACGCCCTCCAACGAGTCGCTGCGGCGCGCCCAGGAGGAGATGGACCAGGGCTGGCAGGACGACCTGGAGGCGCTGCTCGCCAAGGGCGTGGCACGGTCCCGGTTCGCCCCCATGGACGTACCGGCGCGTGCCTCGGAACTCCTCGCGCTGCTCGACGGGTTGAGCACCCGGGTGGTGCTCGGCCAGCGCGGCACGGACCGCGACCGGGCGCTGTCGGTGGCACGGTCGGCGGCCGAGCGTCTGATTGTCAGGGCCGAGAGGTGATCGTCGGAGCCGACCATCGCAGCCGGCGGCTGACCGTCGGATCCCGCGGCTCAGGAGGGAGCCGTGCCGGGCCGCGGCGGCACGCTCACTCGTACATCACATACTCCGACTGCGGCCGCAGGGCCAGCACCTCCTTCGGCGTCATCAGGCGGCTGCCCTGCGCATCCTCCTCGTAGAACAGCTTGAAGCCCAGGACCCGGCGCCACTGTGCGGCCGTGGTGTCCTCGGCCGGTGTGAGCGGCGAGACCCCCGCGTTGTTGACCAGTACGTCGGCACAGCCGTAGCGCTCGCGCACACCGTCGGCGAGCGCGGTCACATACGCCTCGGACGTGATGTCCCCGACTGCCGCGGTCGCCTCCGCCCCGGTGTCCCGTACGGCCGCCAGCGTCTCCCCCGGCTCCTTGATGTCGGCCAGCACCAGCGCATAGCCCTCGGCGGCCAGCACCTCGGCCACCTTCCGGCCGATGCCCTGTGCGGCACCGGTGACCACGGCGACCAGCGCGGATTCTGATTCTGCGTTCTGCGGGCTGACGTCCATGCGGCCAGCCTGCCCCGCGGCCGGGGCATCATGAGGAGCGATCACCGGCGAAATCGGGCTGTCACGGCTCAACAAGGGCCTCGCGGAGCTGCCGGGCACGGCCGTCGCGGAGGTGTCCGCGTAGCGTGAGCGTGTGATCAGGCCCCGACGCCTCGAAGCCCGGTGCGGCTCTCCCGAAACCGTCCGTAACCTCCGCCCCGTCCGTCACCTCTGGTACGCCGCATACGGCTCCAACATGCATCTCGACCGGCTGACGTACTACCTCGCCGGCGGCCGGCCCCCTGGCGGGCTGCGCACGTACCCCGGCTGCCGGGACCCCCGCCACCCCGCCCGCACGGCACCGATCATGCTGCCCGGTCTGCTGTACTTCGCCACCGAGTCACAGGTGTGGACCGGCGGCAGAGCCTTCTACGACCCCGGCACCGAGCCCGAGCCCGGCTCCGCGCCTGCCGGCAAGCCGGCCGACTCCGAGGCCGAACTCCCCGCCCGCGCCTACCTTCTGACGCCACAACAGTTCTCCGACATCGCCGCCCAGGAGATGTACCGGGAGCCGGGCGAGGATCTCGATCTGACCGAGGCCCTGACTCGCGGCCGGTCCCGGATCGGCCCCGGCCGCTACGAAACCCTGGTCTGCGCCGGACTCCTGGACGGCTGTCCGGTACTGACCTTCACGGCCCCGTGGAGCAGCAAGGACATCGCCCTGAACCCGCCCTCCGCGCCCTACCTGCGGCACATCGCGGCCGGGATCGTCGCCGCCCACGGCTGGAGCCCGCTCAGGGCCGCCGAGTATCTGGCGGGCTGCCCGGGAGCCCAGGGGCACTGGACGGCGACCGACATCGCGGCACTGCTCACCGCTCCCGGCACATCGTGAACCCACAGTTCAGCCACGCAGGAGCCGTCCGAGCCGTCCGAGCCGTCCGAGCCGTCCGAGCCGTCCGAGCCGTCCGAGCCGTCCGAGCCGTCCGAGCCGTCCGCAGGGCGAATATCCGGAGGACAGCGGGTCCGGACGCGGGACACACTCCAGAAGTGGCTGATCACGAGCAAGAGATTCCGGCCCCTGGATTCCGCTTCAAGCCCACGCTGAGCGGCGAGCTGGTCCTCCTACGGCCGGTCACGGTGAACGACGTGCCCGCGCTGATGCCCATGTTCCGGGACGCGGAGGTGACGCGGCTGACCGGCAGCCACGACGATGGCGAGCCCGATGAGGGACAGCTACGGGCGTAGTACAGCACGCGTGCCGCCCAGGACGACCGCCTGGACCTCGCAGTGGTGGAGAAGGCGACCGGGAACGTCGTCGGGGAGGCGGTGCTCAACGAGTGGGACCCGGACAACGAGGGCTGCGGATTCCGCATCTCCTTCGTTCCCGGGGCCCAAGGGCGCGGCCTGGGGACCGAGGCGACCCGGCTGATCATCGGTTACGGCTTCGAGAAGCTGGCTCTGCATCGCATCTCACTGGAGGTGTACGCCTTCAACCCGCGGGCCCGCCGCGTCTACGAGAAGGTGGGCTTCGTCCTTGAGGGCGTCCTGCGGGATGCGCTGCTGTGGGAGGGCGAGCGGGTGGACGCCGCGGGGATGTCGATTCTTGCGCCGGAATGGTTCCGGCACCGTGGGCGGCCGGAGCGAGCGGGCCATACGCCGGCTTAGCCGTGCCCCCTCGAACGGGTGGCGCAAGCTGCCCGAACGCTTCGGCCGCACGTGATCCTTGTCCGGCTCCGAACGCGATCGGAGAGACACGGCCTAGTCGAACCGGTCGGACTGGTCGAACCGGTCGGACTGGTCGAACCGGTCGGACTGGTCGGACTGGTCGGACTGATCCAACTGACGGAGCAGACCAGGCAGTTCGGCAAAGGATTCGAGCACATGGTCCGGTGTGCCGCCGGCCGCCCGATGCGTCTCCGGCAGGTATTTGCCGGTCTTGACGAGCACGCCGGTGATCCCGCAGCGCTGGGCCGCCAGCACATCGGACTCGATGTCATCGCCCACCATCAGCGTGCGCCCGGCGGAGGCGCCCAGGTGCGCCAGGGCGGTGGCGAAGAACGCCTTTGCCGGTTTGCCGGTGACTTCCGCCTCGACCCGGGCGGCCCGTTCCAGCCCCGCCAGAAAGGCGCCCGTGTCCAGGTCGAGCCCGTCCGCCGTGCGCCAGTACAGATTCCGGTGCATGGCGACCAGCCGGGCTCCATGCTGCAGATGCCGAAAGGCCGTATTGAGCGCCGGGTAGCTGAATTCCTCGCCCGCACCGCCGAAAATCACCACCTCGGGCGCCTCCGAGCGCTCTTCACCGGTCCCCTCGCCGATGAGCGTCACCCCCTCCAGATCGCCCCGTACATCACCGCTGTTGATCAGCAGACAGCGCGCGTCCGGATGGTGTTCTCGCAGGTAGGCGGCGGTGACGGCAGGGGCGGTAAGGATGTCGTCGACGCCTACGGGAAAGCCCTCCCCGGCCAGCCGCTCGGCGATCGCGGCGCGGGTCCGCGAGGTGGTGTTGGTGACCAGCGCCAGCGGCAGTCCCGCGGCGCGGAGCCGTTCCATGGCCTCCACAGCGCCGGGCAGCGCCTTCCAGGACACCGTGAGCACACCGTCGATATCGATCAGAACCGCTCCGATTCCATCCATATGCCGACGGTAACCACGGTCGGCCCTGGTCAGCCATGGTCAGGGCGTACGGCCGAGAAGGATCAGCTCCCGACTTGCGAAGTATCGGCACATGGGGTTACTTCGAAGTGAGGTGTGGACGTGGCTTCCGTCTCCCCTGAGTAGGGGGTGCACACTGTGCTGTTCACCGACCGCGTTGATGCGGGGCACCGCCTTGCCGAAGCACTACGGCACCTGGAGGGGGACGAACCCATCGTCCTGGGACTGCCTCGCGGCGGGGTCCCGGTGGCCTTCCAAGTGGCGCAGGCGCTCAAAGCGCCCCTCGATGTGATCGTCGTCCGCAAGCTCGGGGTCCCCTACCAGCGCGAGCTGGGGTTCGGCGCCATCGGCGAAGGCGGCGTACGGGTGATCAGCGACGACATCGTCCGCCGCGGCCGGCTCGATGATGCGGACCTGGCGTCCGTGGAACATGCCGAGGCGGCGGAACTCTCACGGCAGGCGCAGCGGTTCCGCGCCGGACGGCCGCGGCTGACCCTCGAAGGCCGGACGGCGATCGTGGTGGACGACGGGATCGCCACCGGCTCCACGGCGGCGGCCGCGTGCGAGGTGGTACGGGCACAGGGCGCGGCCCGCGTGGTGCTCGCCGTTCCGGTGGCGCCTCCCGACGCGGCGGAGCGTCTGCGCGGCAAAGTCGATGAATTCGTCTGTCTCTCCACGCCGTTCGCCTTTTCCGCGGTCGGTGAGTGGTACCGGGACTTCTCCCAGACCGCGGACGACGAAGTCGTCTCCCTGCTGGCGCAGGCCTCGGCCGGTCCCGAGACGCGTCGCCCCGCGCCGTCCTCCGACATCGCGGGCGAAGCGGATACGGAGCGGGACGTGGAGGCCGAGGTGGCGATCGACGCCGCCGGGTTCCGGCTGACCGGGGACCTCAATCTGCCGGCGGGCGCCAAGGCGGTCGTGATGTTCGCCCATGGCTCGGGCAGCAGCCGCCACAGCCCCCGCAACCGCCTGGTCGCCGAGGCCCTGAACCGGGCGGGCCTGGGCACTCTGCTCTTCGACCTGCTCACACCGGCGGAGGAGGCCAACCGGGCGAATGTCTTCGACATCGAAACCCTGGCCGAGCGGCTGACGGACGCCACCGGCTGGCTGCGCGACCGCGCCGCCCTCCCGATCGGCTACTTCGGCGCGAGCACCGGAGCCGCGGCGGCGCTGCGGTCCGCCGCCGCCCCCGAAGCGGACATCGGGGCCGTGGTCTCCCGCGGTGGCCGCCCCGACCTCGCCGGCCCGCTGCTCGCCGGTGTACGGGCTCCGACGCTCCTGATCGTGGGCGGCGCCGACCCGCTGGTCCTCGACCTCAACCGCGAGGCCGAAGCGGCCCTCCAATGCGAAACCCGCCTGGAAATCGTCCCCGGTGCCACCCACCTCTTCGAGGAACACGGTGCCCTCGACCAGGTCGCCCATCTCGCCCGGGACTGGTTCCTCAGCCACTTGGTGGGGCAGGCGTAGGGGGGTGGGGCGGGCGTAGCGGCGTGGGACAGGCGTGGCCTGACCCGATCGCTCAACGCCCCTGGCTCCAGGGCGGGTCGGGTCTCGGGCGGCGGGTCAGGCGGCAGCTCTCAGGCGATGGTGATTTCGCCCATCGCGCTCCAGCCGTCCGCACCCTCGATGGTGGTGCTCACGATGTCGGGGGTGCGGCTCAGCAGCGGGCGCATCTGCTCGATCCCGGCGCGGAAGTGGTCGGAATTGACGTGCGCTTCGGCGGCATCGTCCTTGAACGCCTCGACCAGTACATAGGTGTTCGGGTCCTCGATGCTGCGGGACCACTCGAACCACAGGTTGCCGGGCTCGGCGCGGGTGGCATTGGTGAAGGCTTCGACGTGCCGGGGCCAGTCTTCGGCGTGCTCGGGCTTGACGGGGAACTTGACGACAATGAAGATCATCCGCCGATTCTAGGTCATCTGGCAACATGTACCGTCAAGCCGGTGCAATCGTGCCGTTACGGCCTCGCTGCGGCCTCACTGTGGTCTCGCTACGGCCGCACGATGGCCTCACTGCGGTCCCGTCGGCGCTCACCCTCCCACGTCCGCCTCGGCGGTCGTGGCGCGGCTCAGCGACTTCACGAGCAGCACCCCGACGACGATCAGCCCCACCCCGAGCCAGGCCGGCCCGGCGTCCAAGGCGAGGACCGCAATGCCCACGGGGGTCAGATAGCCCGCCAGCGGAATGAGCATGGCGCTGACCGGGGGCTCCGGCGGGCCGGGAAGATTGCGTTCGCGCCGCGCACGGGCCCGTGCGACCTCGGGATACCAGCTGGTGAATTGGAGCGCGACGATGATGGCCGCGATCTGGATGATCCAGCCCGTCCAGAGATTGTTGGCATTGTGGAGCACGAGATCGCCGTAGGCGCCCGCGATGGCCGCGACACCGAACGCGGCACCCCACACACCGGTGATGCGGTAATTGGTCCGGAGGAATGCGGGCTCGTTCCAGATCTCACGGGGCACCTGCTCACGGGCGTACTGCAGGGTGAACGG
Source organism: Streptomyces inhibens (assembly GCF_003389455.1). Taxonomy (GTDB): domain Bacteria; phylum Actinomycetota; class Actinomycetes; order Streptomycetales; family Streptomycetaceae; genus Streptomyces; species Streptomyces inhibens. The sequence goes on from NZ_QUAC01000128.1 coordinate 19,629, forward strand.
CTGTTTGATGGCCATGGAGCCCAGAGCGATCACCAGCAGTGCGATGTTGGAGATCTCCCCCGCGTACGTCTCCAGCCAGCGGTGTGCGCCCGGGGAGGCGAAGATGCCGATGATCACCATCACCGCGAAGAAGACCACATCGGAAATCTCCAGGATTTTGAAGGATGTTCCGCGGTGGCGCAGGTGACCGGCGATGACAATCGCCACGGCGATGGCAAGGGATATTCCGACCGCCCATTCATAGCGCCCCGGACCGACGATGACCGACATCGCGATCCATGGCGCCATACCGAAGACGGGACTGTCGAGCAGCTGCGACAGCCGGCCGCCGGCGGCGGACTCCTGCCGGTCGAGTGACATGACAACAGCCTCTCCGTGAGGAGAACCTCTTTCCACGCTAGACCGCCGCGACGGCGCGCTCTACTCGGGGCGTGCCCGGAACGCCGCCCGACGGGTTCGGCAGGGGTGGGGGACGTCTCCGGGGTGGCTCAGGGGTGCGTCAGGGTGACCCCTGAAGGCAGGGCGGCCGGGACTCGGGATGCTGTGGCACATGAGTTCTTCTTCCTTGTCCCGCAGGGCAGTTGTGGGTGCAGCGCTGTCCGGTGCGGTGGTCCTCGCGACGACGGGTTCCGCGCATGCCGCCGGTCGTCCGTCCATGGCGCGGTCGTCGGGCGGCCCGGTGCCCCCGCCTGCGCCGGCTCCTCCGACGCCGGTCCCTCCGCTGAATGTGCCCGCGCTCCGGGCCGCCATTTCCGACCTGGAGCACCCGCAGCTGACCGCGGCCCAGCTGCGGGTGAGCGGCTCGGCCGGGCGGTGGTACGGCACCGCAGGCGTCGCCGACCGGGGCACCGGCCGCGAGGTCCATGAGCGTGACACCTTCCGTATCGGCAGCATCACCAAGGTCTTCGTGGCGACGGTGGTGCTGCAGCTCGCCGCCGAGCGCCGACTCACGCTGGAGACGCCGATCCAGCGTCATCTGCCCGGTCTGCTGCCCGAGGGCTTCCCGCCGATCACGGTGTTGCAGCTGCTGAACCACACCAGCGGGCTCCCCGCCGAGCAGGGTGAACCGGACCTGTCCACCCCGGAAGCGATTGCCCGTCACCGCTACGACCGGTGGACGCCCCGGCAGTTGGTGGCGCTGGTCTCGCACGGCTCGGTGAAGTTCACCCCCGGCACCGCGCAGGAGTACCGGGGCATCAATTACGTCCTTCTGGCACTGCTGATCGAGCAGCTGACCGGGCGCCACTACGGAGCGGTGATCGGCAGCCGTATCCTGCGCCCGCTGGGCCTGCGGCACACATCCGTGCCCGGCGACGACCCACGGATTCACGGGCCCCATGTGCACGGCTATATGAAGATGACGGACGGGTCCCTGCTGGACATCACCGAGTTCGAGCAGTCGGACGCCTGGGGCGAGGGCGAAATGATCTCCCACACCGGCGACCTGGACCGCTTCATCACCGCCCTGTTCTCCGGCGAGCTTCTGCCGCCTCGTGAGCTGGAGCGGATGTTCACACTGCCGCCGGACGACGTACGGATGGTGGACGGCACCCCGGCGCGCTATGCCGCCGGTCTGCAGACCGTCACGGTGAACGGCATCACCTTCTGGGGCAAGACCGGCGAGCGGTACGGCTATGCGTCGGCGATGGTCGCCACCCGCGACCAACAGCGCCGTGCTGTCTTCTCGTTCAACCCGACCCACCGCGACAAGACCCAGCTGCAGGTCACCCTGCGCATAGCCGAGGCCCTGACCAAGGCGTAGGCGTAGGCCGGACGCTGCGGGTTCCCCGCGTCCGCGGGTGGGCGGAGGCGGACGCGGGGAGCCCACGGTTCCCCCTTGAGCGGGGGCGGATCGCAGCGCTCAGCTCAGCACTGTGGCCGCTTGCCGTGGTTGGCTCCGCTCTTACGACGGGACTTCTTCTTGCGACGGCGCTTCGAGGACATGGCGTCTCCCTTCTTCGGTTTCGCATCAATGCTTTTCGCCGAATTTCTACCACTTCATCGCGGTGTCCCGCCCGGCGATCACAAGGCCGCGTACCCAGCCTTCCGGGGTGTCACCCCATCCCGACTCGGTGAATCGCCCTACGGACGTGCCGCTCGCCCTGCCCGTAACGGCGTTACAGATCGGCGTCCTCGCCGATATACAGCCCGGCGAACGCCTTCGCCGCGGACTCGGACCCCAGCAGCCGCCGCAGCCGCGCGGAGGCCGTGCCCGCCCGGAACCGGTCGCCGGAGGAGGCGCCGTGCATCACCTCGGACAACCACTGCGAGAACTCCAGGTACTGCCACACACGCCGCAGACATGCCTCCGAATAGCCGGCCAGGCCGCTGTCGTCGCCCTTGTAGTGCGCGATCAGCCCGTCGGCGAGCAGCAGTGCATCGTTGATCGCGAGGTTCATGCCCTTCGCGGCGATCGGCGCGACCAGGTGCGCCGAGTCGCCCGCCAGGTAGAGGCGGCCGTACGCCATCGGCTCCACGACATAGTTGTGCATGCCCAGGACCACCTTCTCGATCAGCGGCCCTTCGGTCAGCGGCGGGGCGCCGGCGGCGGCGAGCCGGGTGCGCAGCTCGTCCCACACCCGGGCATGCGACCAGTTCTCGGCGTCCTCGCCGGGTGCCACCTCAAGGTAGTAACGGGTGACCTGCGGGCTACGGGCCATATGGGCACCGAACCCGCGCTCGTGGATGCCGAAGACCACCCCGTCCGCGGACGGCGGCGCCTCGGCGAGCAGGGCGAGCCAGGCGACGCCGTGGTCATAGCGCGTGAGCACCGCCCGGTCGGCGGGTATCGCCGCCCGGGTCACCCCGCGCGCACCGTCGCAGCCCGCGATGAAGTCGCACTCGATACGGTGCCGGGCGCCGGTCACCGGATCGGTGTACGAAACGGCGGGCCGCTCGCCGTCCAGGTAGTGCAGCCGCACCTCGCGTACGCCGAAGCGCACATCGCCGGCCGACCTGTCCGCGTACGCGGCGACGAGGTCGGTGACCAACAGCGGCTGCGGATAGACGAAGTGCCGGCGCCCCGACAGCTCTGCCGTCCGTACGGTGTGCCGCTCCCCCTCGAACCGGAACTCGAACTCCGCCTGGGCGTCGGCCCGTTCGAGCAGCCGGTCGGCCAGCCCGTGCCGGGCCAGCGCCCGCACCGCCCACTCCTCCATGAACCCTGCGCGCGGCCGCCGCTCGATGAACTCCCGGCTCTCCGCCTCCAGCAGCACACAGTCGACGCCGGCGGCGCGCAGCAGATTCGCCACGGTCAGCCCGGCCGGACCGGCGCCGACGATGGCAACGGAGGTACGCGTGAGGGTGAGAGCGGCAGGAGAGGACACGTCGCGGCGTTCCCTTCGGGGCAGGAGAAAGATCGCACGCAGTATGTCGGTTGGCGCGCACGGCCCGTTCACCGCCCCGAACCATCGCTCGTCCTGGTTGATCCAGGAGGAGCCGGTCGGGGTGTCGACGCTCTTGGAGGGGTCAGCGGAGTGCAGGGGCTCGTTTCAGGAAGGTGTCGAGTACGCCGTCGGCGACTTTGATGGTGCCTTGGGGCCGGGTGGCGCCCGGGATGGTGCGCAGTTCTGACGCCTGGTCCGCCTTGGCTCGGGAGAGGGTCAGCAGCTCGCCGGCCCGCTCTGCGTTCCCGTCGAGGCGTGCCCGGAGTGCGTCGCAGGTGGCGGTGAGGGCTTGACCCCACAAGGTGAGGGCGTCCAGCCAGGGCTTGGCTTCTGCGGCCAGGCCTCGGTCTTTGACATGGGTTCTGATCTGCTCGGGTGCTGCGGCCATCAAGCGGGCGTACGAGCCAAGCTGTTCTGCGGCCTGGCGCTTCTCGCCTCTTGCCCACTGCTTGTCGAAACGTTCCAGCCGGGCGGCCAGGACCGGGGCCTGCGGTTGCCAGGGGCCGCCGCTCCAGCTGGGGGCCATGTGCTGGGTGTCGAAGAAGAGTTGCAGTGCCTGGACGGTCGCGGGGTCTCCGTCGGCGAGGTGGTCGGCGGCTGCGCGGGCGCTGGCCGTCGGATCGTAGGCCCGGGTGTTCCACGCGTAATCGGCGCCGGTGAATTCGGCGACCTTGCTGGCCGAGGCCTGGTTCATCGGGTTGAGCACCACGCCGGAGAGGTGTTCGTCCAGCTTCCTGGCGCGCTTGGCGTAGGGGGCCAAAAGGAGGCGACCGGTGGTCTGGTCGGAGTCGTTGACGGGGTAGTTGTCCCACAGCAGTACGTCGCGGCCCCATACTGCCGCGGCGTCGCGTGCCTGGTCTGCGGTGATACTGGTGGGCAGGACATCGGTGCCGGTCCACATCGTGCCGATGTGCTCGTCCAGCTGGTGGCGCAGAGTTCTCTTGTAGAGGGTGTCGGACAGGTCGCTGTACTGGGTGGGGACCATCCGCAGTGGCCGCATTCCGCGGTGGCGGTCGATGAATTCCTGCTGTACGCGGTTGAGCAGCTCGGCCTGGGCGGCGGCCAGGGACTGTTCGGTGACTGTTCCCCAGCGGGCCAGGTCCGCTGCGCAGCTCCACACCGGCAGGGGGTGGATGTCGTCAAAGGCGATGGCGAAGTCGCGTATGCCCAGGTCGTGGAGGGACCGAAGCTTGTCGGTGACGGCCTGCCGGTCGTCGGGCGAGTTGTAGCAGATGGACTTGCCCGGGGAGAGTACGTAGGTGAAGCGCACATGGTGGGCGCGGGCGGCCTTGGCCAGGTCGGTCAGCCGGCTCGCCTGCCCTGCCGGGTAGCGGTCGCGCCATCGGTCCCGCTCGTACGGGTCGTCCTTGGGCGCGTAAAGGTAGGTGTTGAGCTTCATCTGCCCGTAGAAGGCCAGCTGGTCCAGGCGTGTCCGGTGGGGCCATGGTCTGCCGTAGAAGCCCTCGACCACGCCTCGTTGCGGCATGGACGGATAGTCGACGACCGAGGCTCCGGCGATGGAGGAACGATGGATGAGCTGGGCGAACGTCTGGGCCGCGTAGTAGACGCCGTCGGTGTCCTTGCCGGCCAGCACGACGCCCGCGCGGCCTCGCAGCGAGCCGGTGGTGATCTGGTAGCCCTCTGCGGGGAGGGTGCCCCGGCCGAAGGCGTTGCTGCGCTCCAGCAGGCCGGCCACCGGCTCGCTGTCCATCCGGCCGATGACGATGGTGAGGGGCGGTCGTCCGCCGGTGGTGGTCGCCTTCTTGAGCCTGGGGGCGCGTACGTCAGTGGGGGACGCTTTCTCGGGGGCGGAGACATCTACGTCGGTTGAGGTGATCGCCTCAGAGCCGGACACACGCACCTCTGTGGCGCCTGCCGAGCGGAGTGCCTGGTTGATGCGTTGTACGGCGGAGTCATCGGCGCCCTCGCCGCGCACTACGTCCACGGTGGCGGGGACCGGCAGGTCGGGTCCGGTGCGGCGGATCTGATGGGGCGTCGGCGAGATGTGAGGCAGTGCGGGGCCTGCCTGTTCGGTGGACGTGACGGTCGGCGGCGGAGGGACGGCCGGCCGGGAGCGATCGTGGCGCAGAGGCGATGCGCATCCCGTGAACAGGGTGGCGGTCATGGCCAGGACGGCCGTGACGAGCATGGACCGCGTTCCCGTACGCCGCGCCCACGTCACTGCGGGTCTCCCGCTACGTCGCGCGGTGCGCTCGTAGCACCGAGCAGCATCCAGGCGGCCGTCAACAGCAGCAGGAACCAGCTGCTGGGCACCAGCAGGAAGAGAGACGTGGCGATGGAGGAAACCGGGTCACCCAAGGGCAGGATGAGCCAGTACGTGGCGGCGCTGGTGGCCACCAGGCCCAGCGTGCACAGCGGCCAGACCAGCAGCCCGGCCGTCTTGACGCGGGCGCTCCATCCTGGGGTGACCAGCCAGACGACACCGCCGATCAACCAGCCCGCCACCGGCAGGATGTACCCACCGAAGACCACGAGAAGCACCGCGCAGACCTGACGGCGGCTGCGTCCTCGTATACCGGTCAGGCCGCGCCCTGCGGTGGCGGCGACCGTCCCTGAGGTGGCTGCCCCTCGCCATTCATGGGTTGTCGACGGTTGCGGAGCGATTCGTTCGTTCATGAGGCTCTTGCTCTTTCCTTGGGCTGTTCTCTTCGGTGAACGTGCTGTTCGCACACTGCACATTCAGCGTCATGGCGATCTCGTGCCGACCCGCAAGACGTAATAGGTCCCCACTTCGGTTCCACTGGGTGAGGAGTCAGTAAGGACCGGGAAATCCCTGCAACTTTCGTTTCACCTCATGGCACTCTTTCGATGGATGCGCTCCGGAGATAGCGGTGACCATACTTCTCGCTACCGCGTCTGAATCAGGCGGAAAAGAGCCTCCCGGATGAGGAGAAAGTCATGAGGACACCCATCAAACCCACCACAGGAATTTCTGGCCGTACGGGGACCCGGCGGGCCGCCACGGCCCTCGCGACCGCCGGCCTCACCGTAGCCTCGCTGATCGGCACCCATTCCCCGGCTTTCGCGGCCGACGGCGTGTGGTACGACAACGACGCACAGGTCGACGCCATGCTCGCGCGGACGGCTCCCCTCAATAGCTCAGAAGCCGTCATGGGCTACCCGGTCAGTGGGCTGGACACCAAGTTGACCCAGCTAGCCGAGGTGGAGAGCAAGTATCCGCACCAGAAAGCACTTGAGGATGTGCAGACCAAACTCGGAAGCGCCTTCAATCTTGAGCCTGAGGTCGCCGTCAAGGACAGCCCGGACATCCGTACAAGCAGCCAGGACGACATCGAACCGTGGATCCCGCGCGGTCCGTTCGACAATGGGATGACCGCCAAGGAGGAATGCCGTAGGCAGGGGATATCTCCCGTGCCAGGAGTGGCGGTCAAGCCGGCATGTGGCTTTGTCGGCGTACTGGAAAAGTCCTACCCGAGCAACGGTGCAACGGCGCGCGTCGCGGGAGGTTCGAAGCTCACCTTCAAGCAGCAGGCCACGGTCAGCAAAATGGAGAGCGACACCACGGGGTGGTCCGTGGGCGGGAAGGTCAACGCCAAGATCAGTAAGACGGATACCGGGGAAATCGGCGTCGAGGGCAATTTCGAGTACAGCCAGTCGACGACCACGACGAACGGTTTCACGAGTATGCGCGATGAGACGGTCGAAACCACCGTCCCCGGCGGCCACTTCGGCTGGATCGACGAACGGGTCAACGGAGGCTGGTACATCGGCTACATCGTCTACAAGATCACCCTCATGAACGGGGCGGATGATGCACCGAAACAGAAACTTGTCGCCATCCCTGCGCGGGTCCTGATTCAATCCCCCACCACGCTCAGCCCGGTGACGTGGGCTCAACGGAAAGTCACCGCGTGATGAACACGATGAACACCGTCATGGCACGGTGATCACAGTCACTACGCGATGAACACCGCGGCACCTGGGACCCGTCGGCCGAAAGGATGAGAGGAACCACCGCGAAGTACTACCGGAGCCGACGTCGAATCAGCTTGTGGGTGTATGTGCTTGCCACACGCCTGGTCCTAGGGTCTGCCCGATGCAACGTTTCCGTCATTCCCTACATTCCCTGCGCTCCGACCCCACGCTCCTTCACCGGTTCGGCGCCTTGATACGTCACCAGCACCCCCGTACACACCGTGTGTTGTGGTGGGAGTCCTGGAGGGATCTGCTGCTGGACGCCACGATCACGGTCGCGGTCACGTGGGTGAACGTGCTGTACGTCGCGGATACCTCTTGGGGGAATTCGGGGCTGTCCGTGCGATCCATGGCCATTGTGGTGGGCCTGACCTTGATTGTGCGGCGGCGCTATCCGGTTGCTGTCGCCGTCGCGACGCTGGCGCTCGCGCCGATTCCGTCTTTCACGCCCCGCGCCGCGTTGCCGATCGCTCTGTACTCCGCGGCCAGACATGGGCGCTCGCGCGGAGCCCTGGTGGTGGTCTCCGGTGCCGCTTTCCTGGCCGTTGCTGTCGGCAGGGTCTGGTTCATGCGCTCCGATGGCAGTCTCGTGCTGTGGGAGCCGGAAACCTACGTGGAACTCGGCTTGGTGGTCGTCCCCGTACTGTTCGGCCTGTACATCACGGCCCGCCGTACGGTGATGGAGAACCTCAAGGACCGAGCCGAGCGACTGGAACGGGAGCGGCATCTGCTGGCCGAGCAGGCGCGCAGTGAGGAACGCGCCCGGATCGCCCAGGAAATGCACGACGTCGTCGCCCACCGGGTCAGTCTCATGGTCGTGCACGCGGGCGCCCTGGAGATCGACCCTGACCAGAGTGAGCGGGCGGCCCAAGCGGGCCAGATGATCGGCCAGATCGGGCGGCAGGCTCTTGCGGAGCTACGACAGGTACTGGGCGTGCTTCGGCTCAGCGACAAGGAAGACTGCCCTGTGCCGCTGTCTCCGCAACCCTCCTTGGAGGACCTGACCAAGCTGCTTCAGCAGTCCCGGGACACGGGGATACCGGTCGCGTTGCGGATCTCGGGCGAGCGGCATCCGCTTGGCGGCACTGCGGAGCGCACCGCCTACCGGCTGGTACAGGAGGCACTGACCAACGTGCACAAGCACGCCGGCCACGCCACCACCGTCGTGCACCTGCACTACCTCCCCGGCGGGCTACGCGTCACCGTGGAGAACGACGCCCCATCGACGCGGCCGCTGCTGGACCTGCCCAGCGGCGGCCACGGCCTGACCGGACTTCGTGAGCGCGTCAGCGTGCTCGGGGGAACCTTTCTCGCCGCAGAGGGTCCTGCGGGCGGTTTCCAGGTCTCTGCTTGGATTCCCGCGGTGAAGGGGGCGGCATGACCATCCGCATTCTCGTCGTCGACGATGAAGAACTGTTCCGCTGCGGGCTGGGAAACCTCGTGAGTATGGATCCGGGGATCACCGTGGTCGGAGCGGCTTGCGACGGCGCGGAGGCCGTTCGCCTGGCCGGTACTTGCCGCCCCGATGTCGTACTGATGGACATCCGCATGCCAGGAATGGACGGTCTGACCGCCGCGCGGAAGATCCACGCTCTGCCGAACGCGCCCAAGGTCATCGTGCTCACCACATTCGATCTGGACGAGTACGTCCACGCCGCACTCCAGGCGGGAGCCATGGGGTTCCTGCTCAAGGACACACCACCGCGAGATCTCATCCAGGCGGTCAAGGTCGTCCATAAAGGCGAAGCGATGCTCGCCCCCACTGTTACCCGCCGACTCGTTGCGCACTTCTCCCGACGGAATTCGACCCTCTTCGACGTCGCACGGGGGCGCCTGGCCGACCTCACCGATCGCGAGCGCGATGTTCTGTGCCTCGTTGCGGAGGGCATGCCCAATGCCGATATCGCTATGAAGCTGTCCATGACGGAAGCAACCGTGAAAACGCACGTGAGCCGGTCACTGAACAAACTCGGCTGCACCAACCGCGTCCAGGCCGCGATCCTGGTACATGAGGCGGGGTTCCTCCAGCCCTGACGTGCTCGCCGGCCGGGTCAGCGACTCCAGGAGTTGATGTCGGTGGTGTTCTCCTGGCCGACGGTGATGAGCGGCATGACGGTCTCCTTCGATGGCAGCGGCCGGCAAGTGGCGTGCGCGACGGGATCGTTTTGGGGCCCGGGCGCGGCCTGCCTCGGTCGGCGCTGCCGGTCACCGGCCGAGGAGCTCCCGAAGCGCCCTGGCCACCTCGTCGGGGGCCTCTTCGGCCATGAAGTGTCCGCAGGTGACGGTGTGGTGCTGGAGGTCGGCGGCCCAGGAGGCCCACAGCGCGGCCGCGTCGAAGCCGAGGGCCGCACCCCAGTCCTGCTGGAGTACGGCGACGGGCATCCGCAGCCGGTTGCCGGCCGCGCGATCTGCCTGGTCGTGCACGATGTCGATCCCGGCCGAAGCGCGGTAGTCGGCCACGATCGAGGGCACCGCTCCGCGACAGGCCTCCAGGTAGGCAGCCCGGACACCGGGCGGGATGGCGGCCGGGTCGTCGGTCCAGGAGTCGAGGAAGTGACCGAAGAAGGCGTCGGGACCGGCCGCGATCATCTGCTCCGGCAGGCCCGGAGGCTGGGCCATCAGGTACAGGTGGAAGCCGACGGCCGCGGTCACACCGTGCAGCACCTCCCACATGTCAAGGGTGGGCAGTACATCGAGACCGGCGAGGTGAGTGATCTTGTCGGGGTGGTCGAGTCCGGCGCGGAAGGCCACCAGGGCGCCGCGGTCGTGCCCGGCCAGGGCGAAGCGGTCGTGCCCCAGAGCGCCGGCCAGGGCGAGGATGTCGGCGGCCATGGTGCGCTTGGCGTAGACCGAGCCGTCCGTTTCGGCAGGCTTGTCGCTGTCTCCGTACCCGCGCAGATCCGGGCAGATCACGGTGTGGTCGGTCGCGAGGTCGGCGGCCACATGCCGCCACATCAGATGGGTCTGCGGGAAACCGTGCAGCAGCACGATCGGAGTGCCCGAGCCGGCGGTGGCCACATTCAGGGACACGTCATCGGCGACGTGGATCCGCTGGTAGTCGAAGTTGGCGAGGGTATGTGCCATGGTTCCGGCCCATTTCCGTGGATGAGAAGGTGTTTCCATCGTGGCCGCCGCGAATGAGCATCTGATGAGCAAGCGAGGGCTTGACCACCGGACATGAGCGAAAGGCGGGCCGACGGGTGAGCGTCACGTTCGGGATCCTTGGCCCGGTGGCGGCGTGGGACGGCGAAGGGCACCCGATCGCCTTGCGAGGCCCGCGGCACCGGGCGGTACTTGCCCGGCTCGTCGTCGCCCGAGGCCGGGTCGTTCCGGTCGGTCGGCTGGTCGAGGATCTGTGGGCCGATCCGCCCTCGAACGCGGTCGGTGCGATCCGCACCTTCGTGGCGGCGCTGCGACGAGCCCTGGAACCCGAGCGCCGGCCTCGTACGCCGGCCCGCCTGCTGGTCACGGTCGGCCCGGGGTACGCACTGCACACCGAGGACGACCGCGTCGACGGCCGGCTGTTCGAGCAGCTGCTCTCCGGCGCGGCTGCTCTGCCGCCCGAGCAGGCTCTCCCCCGCCTGGAACAAGCGATGGGGTGCTGGCGCGGCCCCGCCCTGGCCGACTTCCCTGAGGAGATCTGGGCCCGTACGGAGCGCTCACGGCTCAGCGAGCTACGGCTCTCCGCCTTGGAACGCCAGGCCGAAGCCCGACTGGCCCTCGGCCGGGCTTCGGACGCAGTACCCGATCTGGACGCGCATGTCTCCGAACACCCCTGGCGCGAGGACGCGTGGCGGCTGCTGGCCCTCGCGCTCTACCGCAGCGGCCGCCAGGGCGAGGCACTGGCAGTACTGACCCGGGCCCGTACCCTTCTCGTCGAACAACTCGGGATCGATCCGGGGCCGGCGTTGCGCCGCCTGGAGACGGACATCCTCGCGCAGGACCACCGCCTCGACCCTGCCGAGCCGAGCGGGTCGCCGGGGAGGGTGTGGGCGGAGGCCGCAGCCGCCTACGACCGCACCCTGACAGCAGGCCCACGGGCACGGCTGGAGTCGACCGTCGACCTGCTCCGCAACCTCGCCGTGACGGGAGGCGGCGGTCTTGAGGCCGCCCGCAAGCACCGTCTGGCGACCATCTCCGCCGCCGAGGAGTTCGGCGACTGCGAGCTGACCGCCCGGGTGATCGGCAGCTACGACGTTCCCGCGATCTGGACCCGGGCCGACGACCCGCAACACTCGGCCGACGTCATCGCCTCGGCCGAGCGCACCCTGATGGGCCTTCAGCCAGGAGAGCACGAGTCCGCGCGAGCGCGTCTGCTGACCACCATCGCGCTGGAATCCCGCGGAACACCCTCGGCGCGCGCACTCCAGGCCGCCCGGCAGGCGGAGCAGATCGCCCGTCGGCTCCAGGATCCCGCGCTGCTGGCCTTCGCCCTCAACGGTGTGTTCATGCAGACCTTCTACCGGGCCGGCCTGTCGGCCCGCCGCGACAGCACAGGCGCCGAGGTCATCGCCCTGGCCGCCAGGCACGGACTGGTCACCTACGAGGTGCTCGGACACCTCATCCGCGTCCAGGCCCGGAGCGCCGTCGCGGACTTTGCCGGAGCCGAACGGCACGCGGCCGCCGCAGACCGCCTCGCCGAGCGCAACGAGCTGCCGCTGGTAGGTGTGTTCACCCAGTGGTACCGGGCCCTGCGCCTTGCCGCGACCGGCCCGCCACCGGAGGCGGAAGCGGCCTGTCGGGCTGCCGCCGGCCGGCTGGAAGGCGTCGGCATGCCCGGTGTGGAACGCGGCCTGCTGCCGCTCGCACTGCTCTGCTTGCGCGTACAGCATCGACAGCCCGCCCAAGCCGACGAGCGGGCCGACTGGGGACCCCACAGGCAGTGGGCCGCTCCGCTGGTCCTCCTGGCCGAGGACCGCCGCACCGAGGCCGAGGAACTGCTGGACCGCCTCCCGGACCCGCCGCCCGGCCTCCTGTACGAGGCGCTGTGGTGCCTGGTGGCTCAGGCGGCCGTCACGGTGTCCCACCGCGCCGCGATGGAACGGGCCCATGCTGCGCTCCTGCCCGCAGAGGCGGAGCTGGCCGGCGCGGGCAGCGGTGTCCTCACCTGCGGCTCGGTACGCCGGCATCTCCATGACCTCGCCACCGCCCTGAAGCAGGCGCGATGACTCCCCGCCGTGCCGCTCCTACTTCAGGCAGCCGTCGACCAAGCGACGTGCGTACGCAGCGTCCAGGGGGCTCGGCCGGAAGAGGATGCGGTACATGATCGGTGCCACGACGGCATCGAGGACCGTTTCGACGTCGGGGGCGGTTTCACCGCGGGCGCCCGCCCGCCCCAGGATGACGTCGATCGCGTCGGCGGCGTACGCCGAGCACTGGCTCGCGTTGTTGCTCTCGGGGTCGCCCAGGAGGGCGTCGCGGATGTAGGCACGGCCGACCTCCGACGCCATCTCCTCGACGAACTGCTCGGCCCAGGCCCGCATGTCGGACGTCAGGTCTCCGAGGTCTTCCGGACCGGTGTCGGGCCGGAGGTGTTCAACGGCGACGTCCGAGAGGAGCTCCTGGATGTCGCCCCAGCGACGGTAGATCGTCGACGGGGTGACACCGGCCCGAGCCGCGATCAGCGGAATGGTCAGCGCACTCCGGCCCACCTCGGTATCGAGTTCGCGTACGGCGGCGTGCACGGCCTGTTGGACACGGGCACTGCGCCCGCCGGGGCGCGCCATGGGTCTGGGCATGGATACCACCTTAATGAAGTTGATACGTCAGTTCGGCCGTTGTTCCCCTGCCCGTCGGGGCGCCTGGCGCTCACTTGCCGCGGGCGCGAGCCCCCGGGCGGGCTCGGTGAGTTCGTAGGCGTGCCCCGTCCGCAGCAGAACCGCCTCACCCAGCGGCCGCCCCATGAGCTGCATGCCGATCGGCAACCCCGCCGAGTCGTGGCCGACCGGCACGGTCAGCGACGGTATCCCGGTGATGTTGGCGGGAGCCGACAGGCGGACGTAGCTGTCGGAGACGCTCTCGACCGTTCCGTCGGGCCAGGTAATGGTGGACTGGCCTGCCCGCGCGGCGGTCGCCGGGACCGTGGGGGCGGCGATCACGTCGACCGTGTCCAGTACGCCGAGCCATGCCTGCCGCATGAGCGTGCGGGCCCGCTGGGCTCGCAGATAGTCGCCTGCGGGCATGAGTTCGCCGGCCTCCAGAAGAATGCGCACGTCCGGCGCGTACAGCTCCGGCACCGACCGCAGCGTCTGCTGGTGGTACGCGGTTGCCTCGGGCACCATCAGACCCCACTGGGTCGCCTGGATGTAGCGCGTCATCGGGATCTCGACGTCGACGAGCTCCGCACCGAGGGATGCGAGGCGCTCGACGGCCAGCCGGACGGCGGACTCGACCTCGGCATCGACGTGGTCGAAGTAGTAGTTGCCCGGCACGCCGACGCGCAGTCCGCCGAGGTCCTCGGCAGAGGTCGGCCGGTGGTCGGCGGCGGGGACGGACAGGGATGCGGGGTCGCGGTGGTCGTACCCGGCGAGGGCGGCGAGGACCAGCGCCGCGTCCTCGACCGTCCGTGTGAGGGGGCCGACATGGTCGAGTGACCACGACAGGGACGTCACGCCGTGGCGGGGGACAAGGCCGTAGGTCGGCTTGAGGCCGACGACTCCGTTCAGCGCGGCGGGCACGCGGATCGATCCGCCGGTGTCCGTGCCCAGCGCGAAGGTCGCCGCCCCGGCCGCGACGGCCACGGCCGACCCCCCACTGGATCCGCCCGCGACCCGCTCCACGTCCCAGGCGTTCTTGGTCTGCGGCGTCGTCAGGCCGTAGGCGAACTCGTGGGTGTGCACCTTGCCCACCAGCACCGCACCCGCCGCGCCCAGGCGCGAGGCGACCGTGCTGTCGGTCCCCGCCTGGTGGCCGGCGCGCACCCGGGAACTGGCGGTGGTAGCCACACCGGCCGCGTCGATCAGGTCCTTCAGACCCATGGGAATCCCCTGCAGAGGGCCCGTGTGGCGGCCTGCCGCGATGTCGCGCTCGGCTTTGCGAGCGGACTGGCGCGCACGCCCGGCCGTCACCGTCACGTACNGGCTTTGCGAGCGGACTGGCGCGCACGCCCGGCCGTCACCGTCACGTACGCCCCCAGCTGCGGTTCCGTCCGGTCGATCCGGTCCAGCACGGAGTCCACCAGTTCGACGGGCGACAGGCGGCGGGCCCGGATCTCCCGCCCGGCGGCTGCCACCGAGAGCTCATATGGCCGCATCGTTCTTCTCCTCCCCGGCGCGGTAGGCGGCAGCCGGAGGCGTGTCGCCGAAGTCGAGCTCCCGCAGGACCGAGACGACGGAATGGATGTGGTTGGCGGTGGCCGCCACGACCGAGTGGCGGTCTTCCGGCAGAGGGAGCCCGGTACGAGCGGCCCACCGGGCCGCCTCCAGGGGCGTGAGTTCAGCAGCGGACATGAGCGCTCTTTCCTGGCCGGGCCGATGCGGTGACGGGCTCTGCCCTACCGCGGCAACCAAAAGCTAACCGTTTGCTTTAGCCGACGATAGGACTTACGTTGACTTAACGCAAACAAATTGCCTTAACCGTGGGGAGCGATCCCCTGCACAGCCGGCCCCCGACACACACGTCCACGCCCACCGGCAAAGGAAGCAACAACATGAAGACCCGGTCAGCCGACTCGATCAGCGGCGTCACGATCCCCTACTGGTCAGTGGGGGACGTCACCGTCCACCGGGTGGACGAGGTGCCTCTCCCGCCCCCGACCGGAAGCTGGCTGCTGCCCGACGCAACCCCGGAGGTCGTCGGCCAACAGGACTGGCTCCGGCCGGACTTCGCCGACGCCGACGGCATCCTGAACCTCTCCAGCCACAGTTTCGCGTTCACGATCGGCGGACTGCGCGTTCTGGTCGACACCGGGATCGGCAACGGCAAGACACGTGCGAACCCGGCCTGGCACGGCCTCCGCACCGACTACCTCCAGCGCCTGACGGCCGCCGGCTACCCCCCGGAGTCGATCGACCTGGTGATCCTGACCCACCTCCACACCGACCACGTCGGCTGGAACACCCGTGAGGTGAACGGCGAATGGGTGCCGACCTTCACCCGTGCCCGATACCTCACCTCACGTGCAGAGCGGGACTTCTGGGCCGCCTACGACATGGACGAACCGCGTCGGCAGATGTTCCGCGACTCCATTGACCCGATCGAGGACGCAGGACTGCTCGACCTCCTCGACATCCCCGCCGATGGCCTCGACATCGCCCCCGGACTGCGCCTGATCCCCACCCCGGGCCACACGCCCGGCCACCTCGCGGTCCAGGTCAGCAGCGGCGGCACCACAGCGCTGATCACCGGTGACTGCATCCACCACCCCGTCCAGCTCCCGCACCCGGAGATCAGCAGCTGTGTCGACATCGACCCCGCACAGTCCGAGGCGACACGCCGGGCCGTGCTCGCCTCCCTCTCCGGCACCGAAGTCCTGGTCCTCGGCTCCCACTTCCCGCCGCCCACGGCCGGCCGTGTCACCGGCCGAGCGGATCTCTACGAGCTGACCCCCGTCCCCGCCCACCACCAGGTCTCAGCCTGACCACCTCAGCGATCCGGGGAGCTCACGCCCGCCGTCGGCCTGGCGTACCGACGCGAGCAGCACGAACGGGACCGGCGGGGGTCTGACGCCTCCTTCGCCCCGACTCCACCCCCTGCACCGCGTCATGGTGGCTGCCCGCATGGCCGGGCCCCGAAGTGTGGTGTCCCGCCACATGTCCCCGTGACCTGGGCGTTCCTACGGTGTGGCGACACGAAACCTCCCCGCCCCCGCCCCGGAAGTGGTGACCATGGCCGCCTCGGCACCCGCTCCGCCCTCCCCCGCCTCCCCCGCCTCGCTCAAGCGCATCGTCACCGCGAGCCTCATCGGCACGACCATCGAGTGGTACGACTTCTTTCTCTACGGATCCGCCGCCGCGCTGGTGTTCAACAAGCTGTTCTTCCCTGGTTCCGACCCCCTCGTCGGCACTCTGCTGTCGTTCTTGACGTATGCGGTCGGCTTTGCGGCGCGGCCCCTGGGGGCGCTGGTCTTCGGGCATTACGGGGACCGGCTGGGACGTAAGAGGCTGCTGGTGCTGAGCCTGTTGATGATGGGTGGTGCGACGTTCGCGATCGGCCTGCTGCCGACGCACGCCACGGTGGGTTCGGCGGCGCCGGTGCTGCTGACCGTGCTGCGGCTGGTCCAGGGGTTCGCGCTGGGCGGTGAATGGGGCGGCGCGGTGCTGCTGGTGTCGGAGCACGGTGACGCGCGGCGGCGCGGGTTCTGGGCTTCCTGGCCGCAGACCGGCGCGCCGGCGGGGCAGTTGCTGGCCACCGGTGTGCTGTCGGCGATGACGGCGCTGCTGCCGGATTCGGCGTTCGTGGCCTGGGGGTGGCGGGTGCCGTTCCTGCTCTCGGGGGTGCTGGTGGTCGTCGGCCTGTGGGTGCGGCTGTCCGTGGACGAATCACCGGTGTTCAAGGCCGCGTTGGCCGGCGCCGAGGCCCGGCGGGCGCAGGAGGGCGCGGTGGCGGAGAAGATGCCGCTGGTCGCCGTCCTGAAGTACCACTGGCGCGATGTGCTGATCGCGATGGGCGCCCGGATGGCCGAGAACATCTCGTACTACGTCATCACGGCCTTTGTGCTCGTCTACGCGACCACGCACACCGGGCTGTCGCAACAGACCGCCCTGAACGCGGTGCTGATCGCCTCGGCGCTGCACTTCGCGGTCATCCCCGCCTGGGGCGCGCTCTCGGACCGGATCGGGCGCCGGCCGGTCTATCTGCTGGGCGCGGTCGGCGTCGCCGTCTGGGCGTTCCCGTTCTTCGCGCTGGTGGATTCCAGCCACTTCGGGCTGCTGCTGCTCGCGGTGAGCGTCGGACTGGTCTTCCACGGGGCGATGTACGCGCCGCAGGCGGCCTTCTTCGCGGAGATGTTCGCGACCCGGATGCGGTACTCGGGCGCCTCGATCGGCGCCCAGTTCTCCTCGGTGGCGGCCGGCGCGCCCGCCCCGCTGATCGCGACCGCGCTGCTCGCCGACTTCGACAGCCCGACGCCGATCGCGCTCTACGTCATCGGCGCGGCGCTGCTCACGCTGATCGCGGTGGGGGTGGCGAGGGAGACCCGTAGCCGGGATCTCACGGCGGTGGAGGCCGGCGGGCACGAGGCCGCGACGGGCCGGGGAACGGCGGAGGGCGGGGCGTCGTCGCCCGTGCCTTCCTCGGGGCTCTGATGGACGACAACTGATGGACGACAGCTGATGTACGACAGGGGCGCGGCGGGCCCGGGGACGCTCCGGGAGACGGGGCAGCGGGCCCGCCACGCCCCCGCCGGGCGTCAGGAGGCGTCCTTGCCCTTCAGGGAGTCCTTGATCCCCCGGATGTTCTCCTTGGCGTCGCCCATGGCGTTCTTGGCCTTGCCCTTGGCCTGGTCCGTACGGCCCTCGCGCTTGATGCGCGCGTCGCCGGTGACCTTGCCGGTCATCTCCTTGGCCTTGCCCTTCATCTTGTCCCTGGATCCGTTGCCGGCCATCTCGAACTCCTTTGTCCGGTGGAAGGGGTGAAAGCTTCGCCACCACGCTGCCGCAGGTCGGCATGGTGCGCACCCGGAGGCGGCTATCGGTACGCGGCCCGCCGACGGGTGCGGCACGGATCAAGGACTCCTGTTACTCCCCCGTATCGCGCGTCACGGCCGAGGAGAGCTGGTGCAGCCGCAGCGCGAGTTGGATCTCCAGGGCGCGTGCCGGGGACTGCCAGTCGGGTCCCAGCAGCCGGCTCACCCGGTCCAGGCGCTGCGCGACGGTGTTCACATGGACATGCAGCGCGTCCTTGGTACGCACCGGGCTCATCCCGCAGGCGAAGTAGGCGCCGAGGGTGTGCAGCAGATCCGTACCGCGGCGGGCGTCGTAGTCGGCGACCGCACCGAGTGTCCGCCGTACGAAACCGTCCACATCGCGGGTGTCGGCGAGCAGCAGCCCGAGGAAGCCGAAGTCGGCGGCGGCCGCGCCCTGGCCGGCCCGTCCCAGCACCCGCAGCGCCTCCCGGCAGCGCCCGGCCTCCGCGTAGGCGTCCGCGACCGCGGCGGGACGGGCATCGGAAGAAGACGCAGCACG
>NZ_QUAC01000131.1 GCF_003389455.1 Streptomyces inhibens
GGGGCGGAGCGGGCCCTGTGGCGGGAGTGCCGCGGCCGCCCGGCCAAGCGGAGACCGGGGCAGCCGGCGCGGCCGGCCCCGACGAGGCCGGGGCCGGTGTGACGGCTGCGGGGGCGGCCGGGGGCACCGGGGTGAACGGGTCGGCCGGGGTGGCCGGGGCCGATGAGGTGGACGCCGGTGGCCGTACGGTGGCGGTGATCTCGCCGTTGGTGCGTCGGATGGCGCGGGAAAACGGGCTGGATCTGCGGGAGTTGACGGGGTCCGGGCGGGATGGGCTGATTCTCCGTACGGACGTGGAGTGTGCGATCCGGGCGCGGCGGGAGCGGGAGGCGGCGGGTGCTGCTGGGGCAGTCACCACGGCTGGTGTCGGTGGTCCGGCCGGTGTCGGTGTGACACCCAGTGCCGGTGTGACGGGCGCGGCTGGGGCCGCGCCCGCTACCGGGGCCGTACCCACCACCGGGGCCGCCGTCATCGCAGGCGAGCAGCGGATCCCGCTGAAGGGGATGCTCGGTGCGGCCGCCGAGAAGTTCAGCCGCAGCCGCCGGGAGATCCCGGAGGCGACCTGCTGGGTGGACGCCGATGCCACCGAACTCCTCGCCGCCCGTAAGGCGATGAATGTGCCGGGTGCCCCCAAGGTGTCGCTGCTCGCGCTGCTGGCCCGGATCTGTACGGCCGCGCTCGCACGGTTCCCCGAGCTCAACGCCACCGTCGACACCAAGGCCCAGGAGATCGTCCGACTGCCCGCCGTCCATCTGGGGTTCGCGGCGCAGACCGATCGCGGCCTGGTGGTGCCGGTCGTACGGGACGCTCATGCCCGTACGGTCGAGGCGCTGTCCGCCGAGATCGCCCGGCTCACCGAAACCGCCAGGGCCGGCGGGCTGACCCTGGCCGAGCTGACCCACGGCACGTTCACCCTCAACAACTACGGCGTCTTCGGCGTCGACGGCTCCACGCCGATCATCAACCACCCGGAGGCGGCGATGCTCGGCGTCGGGCGGATAGCCGCCAAACCCTGGGTGCATGAGGGGGAGTTGGCCGTCCGGCAGGTCGTCCAGCTCTCGTTGACCTTCGATCACCGGGTGTGCGACGGCGGCACCGCCGGCGGCTTCCTGCGGTTCGTGGCCGACTGTGTGGAGCAGCCCGCGCTGTTGCTGCGGGCGCTGTGAACGAGTCCTGCGGGCGCTGTCAACGAGTGCTGCGGGCTGGTGAACGTAGCTGCGGGCGCTGGTGAACGCTGCGATGCGACGGGGGTGAGCGCAGCGGCATCGGTGTGATCGGCGCGCCCCTGGTGATACTCAAGGGGTGAGCGACACTCATGGGGTGAGTGACCACACCGACTACGACACCATCGTCCTGGCCGGGGGCGCGGCCCGGCGGCTCGGCGGGGCGGACAAACCCGCCCTGTCCGTCGGCGGCCGCCCCCTGCTGGACCGGGTGCTCGCCGCCTGCCCCGATGCGGCGGTCACCGTCGTCGTCGGTCCCAGGCGCCCGACCACCCGCGCCGTCGTCCGTGCCCTGGAGGACCCGCCCGGCGGCGGCCCGCTCGCCGCGCTGGACGCCGGCCTGCGGCACACCACCGCCCCGACGGTGCTCGTCCTCTCCGCCGATCTGCCGTTCCTGACCGCCGCGACCGTACGCGGCCTCCTGGAGGCGGCGACACGAAAGGCGAGCGCCGAACCCCGGCCGACCGACGCCGCTGCCGACCGCGCCGCCGACGGTTCCGCGCCCCGTGACGGCGCGATGCTCCAGGACGCCTCGGGACGGGACCAGCCGCTGGTGGCCGCCTATCGGGCCGAGTCGCTGCGCCGTGAGCTGGCGCGGGTGCGGGCCGAACACGGCACCCTGGCCGGTCTCCCGCTGCGCGCCGTGTTGGCCGAGTTGGCGCTCGAACGGGTCCCGGACGCCACTTCCACGGCATCCTTCGACTGCGACACCTGGGAAGACATCAGCGCGGCACGCGCCCGTATCAGGGAGCATGGAAACGTGTTGGATGAATGGATCACCGCAGTCAAGGCCGAACTGGGCATCGAGCTCGATGTCGACACGGCGGCGCTTCTCGATCTCGCGCGGGACGCGGCGCACGGCGTGGCCCGCCCGGCCGCGCCGCTGACGACCTTCCTGATCGGTTACGCGGCGGGCCAGCAGGGCCGGGATGTGAAGGAGCTGTCCGACCGGGCCGCCGCACTGGCCAACCGCTGGGCCGCGGAGGCCGAGGAGTCCGACGGCCCGGCCGGTGCCGGCGGCACCACGGGTGCCGAAGCGAAGCCCGCAGAATGACCCACGGGGAGTTCGGCGGGGAGTACGGCAGAGAGCGTGGCGGGGAGTCCGGCGGCATGGTGCGCGAGGCGTGGGGCGACGAAGGGCGCGGTGACCCGTTCGACGATGCGCTCGCGCTGGCCAACAACGTCCGCGGAGCCGCGGCAGCCGATGCACCGGCCACCAGGGGTGGTGACAGCAACCCTCCCACCGCCGGCGCCCGCACACCCGCGAGCGGCGACCCCACCGACCCCGCGGACAGCACCACCCCCGAAGGCCACCCAACCCGCTCCACCCCCACAGCCCGCAACCCCCACCCCACCCCGTCCACCCTCCCCTGGCACACCGCCCGGGACATCGCCGAACGCGCCGTACCCGGGCCGCCCCCGCCCGAGACCTCGACGCTCGGTGAGGCGCTCGGCCGTACGCTCGCCGCGCCCCTCACCGCGCTGACCGATCTGCCGTCGTTCGACACCTCGGCGATGGACGGCTGGGCGGTCTCCGGCCCCGGGCCCTGGCGCATCGACCACCCCGCCGGCGAAGCCGGGGCCGGCCCTCGCCCCGGCATCCTCGCCGGTCACGCCCCCACCGAGGCGTTGCCCGACGGCCATGCCATCCCGATCGCCACCGGCGCGCGCATCCCGTCCGGCGCCACCGCCGTGCTGCGCAGCGAGCACGGCGAGGTCCATGAGCTGAGCGACGGCGGGGCGCGGCTGTACGCGCCGCGGCCCGCACCACCCGGCCAGGACATCCGCCCGCGCGGCCAGGAGTGCCGTCGCGGCGACCAACTCCTGCCCGCCGGCGCCCTGGTGACCCCCGCCGTCCTCGGCCTGGCCGCGGCGGCCGGCTACGACGAGCTGACCGCCTACCCCCGGCCGCGCGCCGAAATCCTCGTCCTGGGCGATGAGTTGCTTCAGCACGGCCTGCCGCAGGAGGGCCGGATCCGCGATGCGCTCGGCCCGATGCTCAGCCCCTGGCTGCATGCGCTGGGCGTCGAGGCGGCCGCGCCGCGCCATCTCGCCGACGACGCCGACACGTTGTACGCGGCCCTCGCGGAGTCCACCGCCGATGTGGTGATCACCACCGGCGGCACCGCGTCGGGCCCCGTCGACCATGTGCACCCCACCCTGCGCCGCCTGGGCGCGGAGGTGCTGGTGGACGGCGTGGCGGTACGCCCCGGGCACCCCATGCTGCTCGCCCGCCTCGCCCCCCGCCGGCATCTCGTCGGCCTCCCCGGCAACCCCCTCGCCGCCGTCTCCGGCTTGTGCACGCTCGCCGAGCCGCTGCTCCGTACGCTCGCCGCCCGCCCTCCCGTCGCGCCGTACCGCATGCCGCTGGCCGCCCCCGTCCACGGTCATCCGCAGGACACCCGGCTGGTGCCGGTGGCCTACCGCGACGACGAGCGGTACGGCCTGATGGCGGCGCCGCTGCACTTCCACGGCCCCGCGATGCTCCGCGGGATCGCCACCGCCGATGCGCTGGCCGTCGTACCGCCCGGTGGCGCGGAGCGCGGCGCCGAGCTCGAACTCCTTGAACTTCCCTGGTCAGCGGGCTGGTCGGCGGGCTGGACGCCGGGCTCGTCGACAGGCTGGACCGCCCCCGGGGCCCCGTACGCACCCACCGGAGGCTCCGCGTGAAGCTCCCGTCCCAGGACGCCGCGGCACGCGAGGTACCCGAGGACCGGTCACACCGGGTGATGCTGCCGCGCCGCGCGCCCAAGGCGCCGCTGCGGCAGGTCGCCCGCCGTCTTCTGATGGCGCTGCTCGTTCTGCTCGTGACGGTCTTGATCGTCTGGATGGACCGCGACGAGTACCACGACAACGCCAACGGGACACTCGATCTGCTCGACTGCNTGGATGGACCGCGACGAGTACCACGACAACGCCAACGGGACACTCGATCTGCTCGACTGCTTCTACTACGCGACCGTCACGCTCTCCACCACGGGCTACGGCGACATCGTCCCGTACGGCGACAGGGCACGGCTGCTGAACATCCTGCTCATCACGCCGCTCCGGGTGGTTTTCCTGATCATCCTGGTCGGCACCACACTGGAAGTGCTGACCGAGCGCACCCGCGAGCAGTGGCAACTGAAACGCTGGAGAAAAGCCTTGCGCGACCACACCGTCATCGTCGGCTTCGGGACCAAGGGCCGTTCCGCCGCCCAGACCCTCCGCGCGACGGGGCTCAGCCGCGACCGCATCGTCATCGTCGACCCGAGCTCCAAGGTGATCGACGCGGCGGTGGCCGACGGGTACGCAGGGGTAGTCGGCGACGCGACCCGCAGCGATGTGCTGCTGCGGGCCGAGGTCCAGCGCGCCCACCAGGTCGTCATCGCCACCCAGCGCGATGACACCGCCGTGCTGGTCTCGTTGACCGCCCGTCAGCTCAACAAGAAGGCCAATATCGTCGCGGCGGTGCGGGAGGAGGAGAACGCCCCGCTGCTGCGGCAGTCCGGCGCCGATGCCGTGATCACCTCCGCCAGCGCGGCCGGCCGGCTGCTGGGGCTCTCCGTCCACAGCCCGAGCGCGGGCATGGTCATGGAGGATCTGATCCAGCAGGGCAGCGGCCTCGACCTGGTGGAACGTCCGGTGGTGAAGGCGGAGGTCGGCAAGTCCGTACGGGAGACCGATGACCTGGTCGTCTCCGTTCTGCGCGGCCACCGGCTCCTCGGGTACGACGATCCGAAGGCCAGCCCGCTGCAGAGCACGGACCGCCTGATCACCATCGTCCGCGCGAGCCCCTCGGAGGAGCCCGATCTCTCCGGCAAACAGCCCGTCAAGCTGCCCGGCACCGGCGTCTCCCCGATGCGCCGGGTGGATGAATAACCCACCTCCGGGCGCAGGCGGGTGGCCGACCCGGCCGTAGCCGTCGGCCCCCGCACCGTCGCTCTGCACGCGGACGGCGAGTAGCCTCGCGCCCATGCGAGCGATCACTGTCCCGGAGCCCGGTGGCCCGGAAGCACTTGTCTGGGCGGAAGTGCCCGATCCGCAGCCCGCCGAGGGTGAGGTCCTGATCGAGGTCGCGGCCAGCGCCGTGAACCGCGCCGACCTGCTCCAGCGCCAGGGCTTCTACGACCCGCCGCCCGGCTCCTCCCCGTACCCCGGTCTGGAGTGCTCGGGGCGGATCATCGAGGTCGGTCCCGGCGTACACGGCTGGGCCGTCGGCGACGAGGTGTGCGCGCTGCTGGCGGGCGGCGGTTACGCGGAGAAGGTCGCCGTCCCGGCCGGGCAGGTACTGCCGGTGCCAGCCGGCCTGGACCTGGTCACGGCCGCCGCGCTGCCCGAGGTGACCTGCACCGTCTGGTCCAACGTCTTCATGATCGCGCACCTGCGGCCCGGTGAGACGCTGCTGGTCCACGGCGGCGCCAGCGGTATCGGCACGATGGCGATCCAGCTCGCCAAGGCCGTCGGCGCGCGGGTCGCGGTCACCGCGGGCGGCCCCGAGAAGCTGGCCCGTTGCGCCGAGTTGGGCGCGGACATCCTCATCGACTACCGCGAGCAGGACTTCGTCCAGGAGATCCGCAAGGCCACCGACAGCAAGGGCGCGGATGTCATCCTCGACATCATCGGCGCGAAGTATCTGCAGCGGAACGTCAAGGCGCTCGCGGTCAGCGGACGGCTGGCGATCATCGGGCTGCAGGGCGGGGTGAAGGCGGAGCTGAACCTCGCCGCCCTGATGGCCAAGCGCGCCGCGATCACCGGCGCCGGGCTGCGCGCCCGCCCGCTGAGCGAGAAGGCGGCCATCGTCGCCGCCGTACGCGAACATGTCTGGCCGCTGATCAGCAACGGCCAGGTCCGGGCGATCGTGGACCGTACGCTGCCGATGGCGGACGCCGCCGAGGCGCACCGCGTCGTGGACGCGAGCGCGCATGTCGGCAAGGTCGTGCTGACGGTCTGAGCCGTCGGGCCGCCCCGGCCACCAGCAGCCCGGGCCGCCTGTGTCCGCCCCTCCCGTGCCCTCGGCAGATAACCCGGCCGACATGTCCAAGATGCCGTGAATCTGATCACATGTGACGCTGGGCAGGTCACCCGACGGCTCGGCACGGGAGGGGCTTGTGGTCGCTCCAGGATTCCGTTCGCGCATTGCCACCGGTTTGTTGGTGGCTGCCGTCGTCCTGCCCGTCCCGGTGGGAGCAACCTCCGCGGCGGCCTCGGACCGGCGGTTCACACCGGTTGATCGCCCTCCGGAGCTCGCCCGCCCCAACGATCCGCGTGACGACTACGCACCCGATGACTTCGGGGTCTTCGGGGCCGATGCTTACGGGGTCGACGACTATCTGGCCGAACCGCCGGCGGGCGGGTCCCTGGCGCGCCGCGGCCGCGCCGGTCACCCAGGAGCCCCGGCGCGCCTACCGGATCTTCCGGACCGCTTCCCCGGCCTGCCGTACGGCCTTCCGGGGCTCTCGGACCATCCGCACCACCACCCGGGTGGTCCGCCCGGGCGCGGACGGTGGCACCACCACCGGCATCACCCGTTCGGCCCTGATTTCCCGGGCCCGCCCTACTCCGCCCCCTACCCCGGTAGCGGCAGCGAGGGCGCGGGCAGGCACAGGCCGTCCCGGCCGTCGGGCCCGTCCGACACCGACCGCGCACACCGCCCGCCAGGCGGGGGGCGCGCGCCGTCGTCCCGGCGCGCCGCGCCTTCGGCGCCCCCTGTCACTACCCCGGCACGGCCGTCCTCCCCCTCGCGCTACGTCGCGGACCGGCTCACCCGGCGTTCCTACGAGAAGCTGCCGCCGCTCCCGACGCCGGATGCCCCGAAGAAGGAACCCCGCTCCGCACCGGGAAACGCGGATGGCGAATCGGCCGCAACCGAGAGTCCGTACGCCATGGAGTCCCCGACGGCCCCGGTCGAGCGGGTGCTCCCGATGGGCGCCGGTCTCGCGCTCACCGGCCTCGGTCTCGCCTTCTTCGGCCTTCGGCTGCGCCGGCGCTGATTCCGGGTGTTTCACGTGAAACGACGGGAATCCCGTTGTTTCACGTGAAACAACGGCCGCAGGATCCACCCGGAAAGGTGGATCATCTTCTCCCGGGGGCACCACCGTCCATAACGCCTCGTACGAGAGAATGGCGGCATGGATATGCCGATGAACGAACGGTCGCAGGAGAACCCGCACGTCCTGGTTGTCGGCCCGGACGGCATGGCGCTCGGCAGCGCCGGCTCCGGTGGTGGGGACGATGCCGAGGAGCCCCGCGAAGTCCCGGTGACGGACATGGTCGAACAGCCGGCGAAGGTCATGCGCATCGGCAGCATGATCAAGCAGTTGCTGGAGGAGGTGAAGGCCGCTCCTCTCGACGAGGCAAGCCGGGTCCGGCTCAAGGAGATCCACTCCAGCTCGGTCAAGGAGCTGGAGGACGGACTGGCGCCCGAGCTGGTGGAGGAGCTGGAGCGGCTGTCGCTGCCGTTCAACGATGAATCGGTGCCGACGGAAGCGGAGCTGCGGATCGCGCAGGCCCAGCTGGTGGGCTGGCTGGAGGGCCTCTTCCACGGCATTCAGACCGCGCTGTTCGCCCAGCAGATGGCGGCCCGCGCCCAGTTGGAGTCGATGCGCCGTGCGCTGCCGCCCGGTGTCGGGCCGATGGAGAGCGACGAGGACAAGCCCGGCCACGGCAGTGCCCGCTCGGGCCCGTACCTCTAAAGATCCCGCAGGATGGCCGGAGGGGCCGGTACGCGAAGTGCGTGCCGGCCCCTCCTTCCTGCATGTGCCCGAGTTAGTAGTGCCCTGTCGAGACGGTCAGTTGGATCGTCTCGCCGCTCTTCGGGTCCCATCGGTCGAAGCCCCCCGGCTTCGTCGCGACGACCGTGTTCTTGGCCGTGTACGCACGGTTCTCTTCCACGACCTTGTACTTCCAGCCCGCCGCGTCGAGGCAGGCCTTCACCGAGTCCAGGTTCTTGTAGGTGAGGAACGGGAAGTAGATCTTTTTCGGTTCGCTGTAGGGGGAGCTCGGCTTGGTGCAGTCGGCCGTGGCGACCGTCTTCGTCTTGTCCTCAGGCATGACGCTCTGGGTGGGCGACGGGGTGTACGAGTACGGCGTGTACGTCGACGTCGGGGTGACATCACCGCCGTTGTCGTCGCTGGATCCGGCGCTCAGACCGATGCCGATCGCGATCGCGGTGACCACGACCACGCCGACTATCGCCGAGACCACGATCACCGGGGTGTTGTTCTTCCGGCCCCCGGGGCCACCGGTCGCCGGCATCGAGGCCGTCACGGGCGGCGGGGTGTACGCAGGCGGTGCCTGGTAGCCACCGCTGTTGAACGGCGCGGGGCCGGGAATCGGGCCCGGCACCGGGGTCGGGTACGCGTTGTTCATCGGCGGAGGCGTCGACGGACCGAACCCGACGGCCTGTGTCGGCTGATACGGCTGCTGCACGTTCGGCGGGACCGGCGTCTGCGGGTTGCCGGACGCCGTGGGGAACACCGCGGAGGAGACCGACGAGCCGCTGGTACGCGCCCGCGGGCCCTCGCCGATGATCAGCGGCGTCGCACCGGACTGCCCGGACCCGGCGATACGCAGACACTCGTCCCGCATCGCCTCGGCGGTCGGGAACCGCTCGTTGGGGTTCTTCTTCAGCGCCCGGGCCACCAGCGCGTCCACGGCCGGCGGCAGCGAGCGGTTGATGCTCGACGGGGCCGGCGGCTCTTCCTGGACATGGGCGTAGGCGATGGCGAGCGGGGAGTCCGCGTCGAACGGCAGCTGACCGGTCATGAGCTCGAAGAGCATGATGCCGACGGAGTAGAGGTCGGAGCGGGCGTCCACACCGCGGCCCAGCGCCTGCTCGGGCGACAGGTACTGCGGGGTACCGACGACCATGCCGGTCTGCGTCATCGACGTCACGCCGGACTGCATGGCGCGGGCGATGCCGAAGTCCATGACCTTGACGACGCCACGCTTGTTCAGCATCACGTTGCCGGGCTTGATGTCGCGGTGGACCAGGCCCATCTCGTGGCTGACCTCGAGCGCGGCCAGCACATCGGCCGTGATCTTCAGGGCTTTTTCCGTCGGCATCGCGCCATGTTGGGCGATGTCGGTGTCCAGGTCGGAGCGCAGCGGCTGGCCCGCGACGTACTCCATGACGATGTACGGCACCATGGCGCCGTCGAGCTCGTCCTCACCGGAGTCGAAGACCGAGACGATGTTGGTGTGCGTGAGCTTCGCCACGGACTGTGCCTCGCGGCGGAAGCGCTCGCGGAAGGCCTGCTCGCGACCGAGCTCGGTGTGCAGGGTCTTGATCGCGACGTCGCGATCGAGCACTGTGTCATGTGCGAGGTGCACGGACGCCATGCCGCCCGCGCCGAGAAGATCACGAAGCTGGTAACGTCCTCCGCCGACCGAACGGCCCTCGAATTGGCCCTGAGCGCCGTCCTGGCTCATCGTTCCGCTTCCCCCTAGGCGCAATACCCGTACGTATAGCGATCAAAATCTGGAATTCCGCAGCCAAGTCTGCCCCAGGGCCCGGACACGTCAAGCCGTGTGCCCGTTCCGTGACCAGATGTGCAAGATCCCGTCACGGCGGTGAGACGTTTTGGCCCCTGATTACCCTTGGTGAACTTGCCGCTTTTGGCGTCCCGCAGGTTTGATGGCCGGTCCACGACGGACCGGTGGGTGCCGCGGAACCTGTAGCGTGCTCTAGCGAAGACCGATGACCTTACCGCTCTCATGCGGATTGATTCGACGGCGAGGACCGATGGCACCGACGCAGAGCCCCCAGGGCCCGTCCGATCCTGACGCCACCGGCTCCAATATCCCCGACGCACCGGAGATGTGGGGCAACGGCGGGTTGGTCGGCGACGGCCGCTACCGGCTCACGCATCGGCTCGGCCGCGGCGGTATGGCCGAGGTGTTCGCGGCCGAGGACGTGCGTCTTGGCCGCACCGTCGCCGTGAAGCTGCTGCGTGCCGACCTTGCCGAGGACCCGGTGTCCAAGGCCCGCTTCACGCGCGAGGCACAGTCCGTGGCCGGGCTGAACCACCACGCTGTGGTGGCGGTCTACGACTCGGGCGAGGACCTGGTCGGCGGCAACACCGTGCCGTACATGGTGATGGAGCTGGTCGAGGGCCACACCATCCGCGATCTGCTGCACAACGCAGAAGCCCCGCCGCCGGACCAGGCGCTGATCATCGTCTCCGGTGTGCTGGAGGCGCTGGCCTACAGCCACCAGCACGGCATCGTGCACCGCGACATCAAGCCCGCGAACGTGAGCATCACGAACAGCGGCGCCGTCAAGGTCATGGATTTCGGCATCGCCCGCGCCCTGCACGGCGCCGCGTCCACCATGACCCAGACCGGCATGGTCATGGGCACGCCCCAGTACCTCTCCCCGGAGCAGGCGCTCGGCAAGACCGTCGACACCCGCTCCGACCTCTACGCCACCGGCTGCCTGCTGTACGAACTCCTCACGCTGCGGCCGCCGTTCACCGGCGAGACCCCGCTCTCGGTGGTCTACCAGCATGTTCAGGACATGCCGGTGGCGCCGTCCCAGGTCGCCGACGGGGTGCCGCCGGAGCTGGACGGTCTGGTCATGCGGTCGCTGGCCAAGGACCCCGACGACCGGTTCCAGACCGCTGAGGAGATGCGCGGCCTGGTCCAGTACTCCCTGCAGATGCTGCACGAGCAGGGCGGCCACACCGGCACCTGGAGCACCGGCCCGGTCGCCATGCACGAGGGCGGTCACACCCCGTCCAGGGGCTCCGCCGCCACCACCGCGCTGCCGCACCACGACGCCGGCCACACCACGGCACAGCCGATCCTGACGCCCGGTATGCGGGACGACGACGGCGGCTTCGACGGCGGGCCCCGGCCGGGCAAGGGCGGCCGCGGCAAGATCTGGCTGATCGCGGCGCTCGCGATGATCGCCATCGCGGTGGGTGTGGCCTTCGCGGTGCAGAACACCAAGGACCAGAACCAGAAGCACAACACCCCCACGACGCAGTCGCCGTCGCCGTCGAAGGACGACAAGCCCAGCAAGCAGCCGTCGGAGGAGCCGAGCACCCCGGACATCGACCCCGGCGGCAGCGGAAGTGACGGCGGTACGTACACCCAGCCGTCGACGGAGGAGCCGAGCACGCCGGAGACGTCCGAGCCGCCGACCTCGCAGCCGCCGACGACGGAGGAGCCGACGACCGAGCCGCCCACCGACCCCACCGGCGGCACGGACGACGGCGGGACCACGGACGGCGGGCCGACCGGCCCCCCGAACGGTGGCACGGACAACGGCGGGACCACCACCGGCACGGACAGCGGGACCACCGCGGGCAGCGGCACGGACTCCGGTTCGTCGCTCGGTACGACCGGCTGACGCGACCGCCCCGCCGCCCGCTTCAGCGGGTGAACGCCTCGCGTACGGCGCGGTATTCGCGGGTCCACCACACCGCCAGTGCGGCCGCCGCCGGGAATTGTGGATCGGTGCGGCGGTCGCCGAGCTGGTAGCGCCAGGTGAGCATCCAGAAGTCGTTCAGCCGCTCCCACCACACCCGGTGGACGGCCGCGGCCAGTTCGTCCGCGTCGGCGCCGCAGGCGCTGCGGTAGGCGCCCGCGTACGCCGCCACCTTGGCCAGGTCCAGCGTCCCGCAGGGGCGTACGAAGAAGATCGCGGCGGCGCGTACCGCCTCCTCGGCGCGTGGCTGGACGCCCAGCCGGTCCCAGTCGACGATCGCGGTCGGCTCCGCGCCGCGGTAGAGCACATTGAGCGGGTGGAAGTCGCCGTGCACCCAGCCCGCGGCGGGTTCGGTGCCGGGTGGCGGGCGGTGGTGCGTGTGCCGCTCCAGCAGGGCCCGGCGCTCCAGCAGCCGGTGCTCGGCGAGCTCGTCGAAGCTGGTGCGCGGGCGGGCGCCGCGGGCCAGCGCCAGCAGCTCGTCGATCATCTCGAAGGTCCGCGCGGGGTCGGCGCCGGCGTCCGCGCAGGGTGGCCGCGGCGGATGCGGTTCGTCCGCCATGACCTGCTCCAGCGCGGTGTGGACGAGCCCGAGCAGCGCGCCGAGCCGGTGGGACTGGCCGCGGGTCAGCGCGGCGCCGTCGAGGTGCCGGCCCTCGACCCAGGGGTGCAGCGCGTAGCAGCGGTCGTCGAGGACGGTGACGGTGCGGCCGTCCGCGTCGGCGACCGGTGGGGCGACCGGCAGGCCGAGCATGGCGAGCCGGCGGGTGGCGCGGTGCTGGCGGGTGAGGGCGGCGCGGTCGCCGTCGAGGTGGTGCTTGAGGAAGTAGCGGCCGCGGGTGGTCGCGAGGAAATAGCCGTGGTTGAGCAGGCCTTCGGCGACGGGTTCGCAGGACAGCGGCGCACCGGCGCCGGTGTAGTGGCGGAGCAGGGAGCCGAGGGTGTCTTTGTCGGGCGTCGCCGCCGCCCGGACTACAGATGAGCGCAGCACGCGCCAGATGTTAGATCAACTACGCCCGTCGGAGTGGGCGTACGGGAAAGCATTACGCAGAGTGCGCAAACCGGAAGGCGGGCATATCGGTGACTTGCCGTTCGCGCCCGGCCGGCAAGTAGGGGCCGGCAGCTCCGAGGAAGCGGGACGATGGTCCCGAATGCCCATGAGCCGGGCAGGGTGGTGCGGTCGCCCCGCGCCGGGTCAGTGCTTCTCCGCCTGTAGGCGCGCGACGTATGCGGCGGCCTGGGAGCGGCGCTCCATGCCGAGCTTGGAGAGCAGGCTGGAGACGTAATTCTTGATCGTTTTCTCGGCGAGATGGAGCCGTTCGCCGATCGCGCGATTGGTCAGCCCCTCGCCGATCAGATCGAGGATCTTGCGCTCCTGGTCGGTGAGGCTCGCCAGCCGGTCGTCGCCCTTCGCGGCGCTGCCGTCGCGCAGTCGCTCCAGGACGCGGGCCGTGGCCACGGGGTCGAGCAGGGACTTGCCGGCGGCCACCTCGCGTACCGCGGAGAGCAGTTCATTGCCCCGAATGGCCTTGAGGACATAACCGGCCGCACCGGCCATGATCGCATCGAAAAGGGCCTCGTCGTCCGCGAACGAGGTGAGCATCAGGCATTTGATGTTCTCGTCCTGCGAACGGATCTCGCGGCAGACCTCGACGCCGCTGCCGTCGGGCAGCCGGACATCGAGCACCGCGACGTCGGGACGCGTCGCCGGGATCCTGACCAGGGCATCTGCGGCGGTACCCGCCTCGCCGACCACCTCGATGTCGTCCTCGACCGTGAGCATTTCGTGGACGCCGCGCCGGACGACTTCGTGGTCATCGAGCAGAAATACCGTGATTTTTCCGTCTTCGCGCACCACCCCAGTCTCACACATCGACTCTTCCCGTGCTCCAGGTCACCGATATAACGTGCCGTTGTCCCGGCGGCCTGCAACGCTGTGACCAGGAGTTGTTCCAAGCCTTCGCGATTTACTTGGAAATCCAAGCAAAATCGCAGGTCAGCGCCGTTTCCACTTCGGCTTTGACAATGGGTAACGTGCAATGAGCAGGCCACCTTCCGGGAGCTTTGTTCCACCCGGATCCGGCCGCGTTCGCACACACCCCGTGCGCCGTATCGGATACCGGGTGAGCCGCAATACGGCCACCGGCGGACCCCGGGGGCCGGACAGACGGAGGAGCAGCACGTGACCGTGGAAGGCACTGCGCAGCGGAAAAACGCCCGCAGCAGCAGCAAGCGCACCACCGCCAAAAAGGCGACGGCGGCAAAGAAGGCGTCCCCGGCCAAGGCCGGGAACACCAGCCGGTCCGAGCAGGCGGAGCAGGATCAGCTCGTACAACTGCTGACCCCCGAGGGGAAGCGGGTCGAGCACCCGGAATACGCGATCGACCTTTCCCCCGAAGAACTGCGCGGGCTCTACCGCGACATGGTTCTGACGCGGAAATTCGACGCCGAGGCGACCACCCTCCAGCGCCAGGGCGAATTGGGTCTGTGGGCCTCGCTGCTGGGCCAGGAGGCCGCCCAGATCGGCTCCGGGCGCGCGCTGCGCGACGACGACTATGTCTTCCCGACCTACCGCGAACACGGCGTCGCCTGGTGCCGCGGCGTCGACCCCACGAACCTGCTGGGCATGTTCCGCGGTGTCAATCACGGCGGCTGGGACCCCAACAGCAACAACTTCCACCTCTACACCATCGTCATCGGTTCGCAGACGCTGCATGCGACCGGCTATGCGATGGGTGTGCAGAAGGACGGCGCGGATTCCGCGGTCATCGCGTATTTCGGTGACGGTGCCTCCAGCCAGGGCGACGTCGCCGAATCCTTCACCTTCTCCGCGGTCTACAACGCTCCGGTCGTGTTCTTCTGCCAGAACAACCAGTGGGCGATTTCCGAACCCACCGAGAGGCAGACCCGGGTGCCGCTCTACCAGCGCGCCCGCGGCTTCGGATTCCCCGGCGTACGGGTCGACGGCAATGACGTACTCGCCTGTCTGGCGGTGACCAAGGCCGCGCTGGAGCGGGCGCGCACCGGCCAGGGCCCGATGCTCATCGAGGCGTTCACCTACCGCATGGGCGCGCACACCACCTCCGACGATCCGACCAAGTACCGGGCGGACGAGGAGCGGGTGGCCTGGGAGGCCAAGGACCCGATCCTGCGGCTGCGGACGTACCTGGAGGCCGAGGGGCTGGTCGACGAGGCGTATCTCGCCTCGATCGACGAGGAGAGCGAGGCCCTGGGCAAGCGGGTCCGCGATGCCGTACGCGCCATGCCCGACCCGGACACCATGGCGATCTTCGAGAATGTCTATGCCGACGGGCATGCGCTCGTCGATGAGGAGCGCGCGCAGTTCGCCGCGTACCAGGCATCGTTCGCGGATGCCGATGTTGTCGCGGAGGGGAACTGACCATGGCCGTCTTCGAGAAGATCACCATCGCCAAGGCGATCAACGAGTCGCTCCGTGCCTCCATGGAGGCCGACCCCAAGGTCCTCGTCATGGGTGAGGACGTCGGCAAGCTCGGCGGCGTCTTCCGCGTCACCGACGGCCTGCAGAAGGACTTCGGCGAGGACCGGGTGATCGACACCCCGCTGGCCGAGTCCGGCATCGTCGGCACCGCGATCGGCCTGGCGCTGCGCGGCTACCGCCCGGTCGTCGAGATCCAGTTCGACGGCTTCGTCTTCCCCGCCTACGACCAGATCGTCACCCAGCTCGCCAAGATGCACGCCCGTGCGCTGGGCAAGATCAAGGTGCCGGTCGTCATCCGCATTCCGTACGCGGGCGGTATCGGCGCGGTCGAGCACCACTCCGAGTCCCCCGAGGCGCTGTTCGCGCATGTCGCGGGCCTCAAGATCGTCTCTCCTTCGAACTCCTCCGATGCCTACTGGATGCTCCAGCAGGCGATCGCCGGCGACGATCCGGTCATCTACTTCGAGCCCAAGCGCCGCTACCACGACAAGTCGCGGCTGGACACCGAGTCGATCCCGGACCCGCTGCACAAGGCCCGGATCGCCCAGAGCGGCTCCGACCTCACGCTGGCCGCCTATGGCCCGATGGTCAAGGTCTGTCTGGACGTCGCCAAGGTCGCGGCCGAGGAGGGCAAGTCGGTCGAGGTCATCGACCTGCGCTCGCTCTCGCCGATCGACTTCGACACCGTGCAGTCCTCGGTGCAGAAGACCGGCCGGCTGGTCGTCGTCCATGAGGCACCGGTCTTCTTCGGTTCCGGTGCGGAGATCGCCGCCCGGATCACCGAGCGGTGCTTCTACCACCTGGAGGCGCCCGTCCTGCGGGTCGGCGGCTTCCACTCCCCGTACCCGCCCTCCCGTCTGGAGGACGAGTACCTTCCGGGGCTGGACCGGGTGCTCGACGCCGTAGACCGCGCGTTGGCGTACTGAGGGTTAGAGGAGAGTTCGTGACCATGACTGCAAGTACCGCCAAGGCCCAGCGCTTCCGCGAGTTCAAGATGCCCGACGTGGGCGAGGGGCTGACCGAGGCCGAGATCCTCAAGTGGTACGTCCAGCCGGGCGACACCGTCACCGACGGCCAGGTCGTCTGCGAGGTCGAGACCGCCAAGGCCGCCGTTGAACTGCCCATTCCGTACGACGGGGTGGTGCATGAGCTGAACTTCGGCGAGGGCGTCACCGTCGATGTCGGCACCGTCATCATCTCCGTGGACACCGACCCCGGAGCCGGGCCCGCCGAGGCGCCGACGGCGAACGGCACGGAACAGGCCGCCGCCGCGACCGAGGACGAGGACGCCGAGCCGCAGGGCCGGCAGGCGGTGCTGGTCGGCTACGGCGCCGCGCCGTCCTCGACCAAGCGCCGGGCGCGCAAGCCGCAGCCGGGCGTGCCGGCCCAGCCCGCGAGCGCCCCGATCCAGGCCGAGCTGAACGGGCGGGCCGCACCCGCGCCGATGACCGCCCCGGTGGCCGCTCCTGCGGCACCCGCTGCTCCGGTGGTTCCGGCTGCTCCGGTGGTTCCGGCCACGAGCGCCGCGGGTGCCGGGTCGGCCGGCCGGCCGCTGGCCAAGCCGCCGGTGCGCAAGCTCGCCAAGGACCTCGGAATCGACCTTGCGACGATCACCCCGACCGGGCCGGGCGGCATCATCACCCGCGAGGATGTGCATGCGGCCGCTGCCCCGGCAGCGGCGCCGTCCCTGGCCGAGGCTCCCGAGCCGATGGCCGTCGCCACGGCGGTCGCCCCGGCCGAGCCCGGCATCGTCGACGCCGCTGCCCGCGAGCGGCGGGTGCCGGTCAAGGGCGTACGCAAGGCCACCGCACAGGCGATGGTCGCCAGCGCCTTCACCGCGCCGCATGTCACGGAGTTCATCACCGTCGATGTGACCCGCACGATGAAGCTCGTCCAGGAGCTCAAGCAGGACCCGGACATGGCGGGGCTGCGGGTCAATCCGCTGCTGCTCGTCGCCAAGGCTTTCCTGGTTGCCATCAAGCGGCACCCGGAGGTCAACGCGTCCTGGGACGAGGCGCATCAGGAGATCGTCTACAAGGACTACATCAACCTGGGGATCGCGGCGGCCACTCCGCGTGGGCTGATCGTCCCGAACATCAAGGACGCCGGCGTCAAGACGCTCCCCCAACTCGCCGCGGAACTGGGCGACCTGGTGGCCACCGCCCGCGAGGGCAAGACCTCCCCGGCGGCGATGGCCGGTGGCACGGTCACCATCACCA
This sequence comes from Streptomyces inhibens, assembly GCF_003389455.1. GTDB lineage: Bacteria > Actinomycetota > Actinomycetes > Streptomycetales > Streptomycetaceae > Streptomyces > Streptomyces inhibens. The sequence continues at coordinate 17,314 of NZ_QUAC01000131.1, forward strand.
ACGTCGGCGTCTTCGGCGTCGACACCGGTACGCCGATCCTCAACCCGGGGGAGTCGGCGATCCTCGCCTTCGGTGCGGTCAAGCTCCAGCCGTGGGTCCACAAGGGCAAGGTGACAGCGCGCCAGGTCACCACCCTCGCGCTGTCCTTCGACCACCGGCTGATCGACGGCGAACTGGGCTCCAAGCTGCTCGCGGATATCGCGGCGGTGCTGGAGCGGCCCAAGCGGTTGATCACCTGGGGCTGAGCCGGGAATGCAGGGCCGGGGCGGGCCGGTGCGTCGTTTCACGTGAAACGGTCGCACTGGCCCGCCCCGGCCCTTGGACGGCGTGGTGCGGAAAACGGTGAGCGGCTGCGGACGGCCGGCAGCCGGCTTCGTATCGGACCGGTGGCCCGGTCAGCCCCGGATGAGCTCCACTGCGCGGCTGAAGTGCGCCACCGGCCCGGTCGGGGCGGACTCGTCGGCGTGCGCGGCGCCGCGGGTGAGCGCGACGCCCGCCCACAGTCCGGCGACGATCAGTGCCAGTACGACGGTGTTCCGCGTGCGGCGGCCGGCGTTCGTCCTGGGCTGCATGGTCAACTCCCCTTGAGTGTCTGAGCCTCCCCGGCTCCAGGTCTCCATTCACCCATGGAATTCGGGCCGATCCGTACGCGTCAGGTACGGACTCTCGTCAGACTTGAGGCTGACCTGACATCAGCCTGTGGTCCCCCATTCGACAGATGCCGGGCCCCGCACCGGAAAGGGTTTGCCGCCGTCGCCCGTGCTGTTTACGGTCGGCGAAATGAGCAGCGACATGATCATCCGACGTTATCGGGCGTCCGACCAGGACGTTGTCACCGACCTGTGGTCCCGGGCGGCGCGGCAGGCGCATCCGTTCATCGAGGGGGAGGGCGCGGGCGAACGGGCCCGGGTCCTTCGCGAGGTGTATCTCGTCCAGGCGGAGAACTGGGTCGCCGAGCGCGATGGCATCGTCATCGGGCTGCTCGGACTGCTGGGCGCCAAGGACGGTAGCGGGCACGCGAACGGTCCCGGCGGGACCGGGGTCGGGGCTGCGGCCGAGGCCGACGGGGCCGAGGTCGACGGGGCCGAGGTCGACGGGGTCGAGGTAGGCGGGCTGTTCGTGGCGCCGGAGGCCCAAGGGGACGGCATCGGGCGGGAGTTGCTGGAGCATGCGGCGGCGCTGCACGGTGCGCTGACCCTGGAGGTCTTCGAGGGCAATGCCCGCGCCCGCCGCTTCTATGCGCACCTCGGCTTTACGGAGCGGGGGCGGCGGGTGGACGAGGAGACCGGCCATCCGCTGATCGCCCTGGAGCGCGCGGCGCCGCTGAAGTCGGTGAGCTGGCTGCATCTGCGCGAGGGGCGGCTGCTGAGCGTACGGACCCGCGGGAACGACACGTTCTACCTCCCCGGCGGCAAATACGAGCCCGGAGAGACCGCGCGCGAGGCGCTGTCGCGTGAGCTCTCCGAAGAACTCGGCCTGGTGGTCCCCGCCGACGAGCTGCTGGAGGCGTTCGTCATCCATGACGTCGCCCACGGCAAGAACGGCCGTCGACTCCAGATGACCTGCTTCACCGGCGGGCCCCAGGACATCGCACCGGCCCCGGGCCGGGAGATCGCCGAGTACGCCTGGTTCGACCGCCGGGAGGCACGCGAGCGCTGCGCACCCGCGCACTCCCAGGTCGTGGACCGGTTGGTCGCGCAGGGCCGGATGCCGGGCTGACGGCCAAAGCGGGGCGGACGGGCGGGGGCTCGGACCTGCCGCCCGTCCGCCCCGCTTTGGCTGCCGCCGGAGGGCCCTCATAACGCCCCTACCAGGACAAACACTCCCCCTCGTTGTCCGCATCGCGGAATGAGGTGCCGCACGCATACCTGTTGTATCTATCCTGTGCACATGCCCTCCGCGTCGACGCCCACCGCCCCTTCCAGAGAGCCCGCCGCCAAGCAGCCGCCCGCCGCCGAGCGGGTCTATGCGCACATCAAGGAAGCCGTCCTGCAGCGCCGTTACGAGGGCGGGATGCTGCTCACCGAGGGCGAGCTGGCCGACGCCGTGGGGGTGTCTCGGACGCCGGTACGTGAGGCGCTGCTGCGGCTGGAGGTCGAGGGGCTGATCAAGCTCTACCCGAAGAAGGGCGCCATGGTGCTGCCGGTCTCCGCGCAGGAGATCGCCGATGTCGTCGAGACCCGGCTGCTGGTGGAGAAGCACGCCGCGGCCAAGGCGGTGCCCGCGAGCGGGTCGCTGATCAGCGAGCTGACCGAGCTGCTGGAAACGATGCAGGAGCAGGCCGCGTCCGGAGATCTGGCTGCCGTCTCCGTCACCGACCGCGCCTTCCACGCCGCCATCGTGCGCAGCGCCGGCAACCAGATCCTGGACCGGCTCTACGAGCAGCTGCGCGACCGTCAGCTGCGGATGGGCGTCGCGGTGATGCACGCCCACCCGGACCGGATCGCCAAGAACATCACCGAGCACGCGGAGATCCTTGAGGCGCTGCGGGCCGGCGACCCCGAGGCCGCGACCGACGCCGTGCACCGGCACGTCAGCTGGGTCCGAAACCTCGCGCAGGGGGACGTGCGATGAGCGGTGGTACCGGCGGACCGGACGGCTCCAGCAGCTCCGGCATAGGCGGCGGTTCCGCCCGTCTGCTGCCCTCGGACCCGCCCGGCGGCCGTAAGGCCATGGCTGTCTGGGGCATCGGCGTCGCGGTCTACTTCGTCGCGATCACCTACCGTACGAGCCTCGGCGTGGCCGGCCTGGACGCCGCCGAGCGCTTCCACATCAACGCCTCTGCGCTGTCGACCTTCTCCATCCTCCAGCTGCTGGTGTACGCGGGGATGCAGATCCCCGTCGGCCTGATGGTCGACCGGCTCGGCGCCAAGAAGGTACTGACCCTCGGCGTGGTGCTCTACACCGTCGGCCAGTTCGGCTTTGCGCTCTCCTCGTCGTACGCCATGGCGCTCGGCTCGCGCGCGCTGCTCGGCTGTGGTGATGCGATGACCTTCATCAGCGTGCTGCGGCTGGGCTCCCGCTGGTTCCCGGCCCGCCGGGGCCCGATGATCGCTCAGATCGCCGCGCTGGTCGGTATGGCGGGCAATCTGATCTCCACGCTCGTCCTCGCCCGGTTCCTGCACACCTTCGGCTGGACCCCGACCTTTGCCTCCAGCGCGGTCGGCGGCATCGTTGTCCTGGCCCTGCTGCTGCTCTTCCTCCAGGACCACCCCAAGGGCTTCGAGCCGCCGCCCGCGTCCGCCGAGCACACCGGCGCCGGGTTCGTGCGCCGGCAGATCGCGGACGCCTGGCGCGAGCCCGGCACCCGGATGGGCATGTGGGTGCACTTCACCACCCAGTTCCCCGCGATGGTGTTCCTGCTGCTGTGGGGCCTGCCGTTCCTCGTCCAGGCGCAGGGCCTGTCCCGTGGCACCGCCGGTGAACTGCTCACCCTCGTGGTGCTCTCCAACATGGCGGTGGGGCTGGTCTACGGCCAGATCATCGCCCGCCACCATGCGGCCCGTACGCCGCTGGCACTGGGCACCGTCGCCGCCACCGCCCTGATGTGGGCGCTCGTCCTGTCCTGGCCGGCCGATCATGCGCCCATGGGACTGCTGATCGCGCTGTGTGCGGTGCTGGGCGCCTGCGGCCCCGGCTCGATGATCGGCTTCGACTTCGCCCGGCCCGCCAACCCGCCCGAGCGCCAGGGCACCGCCTCCGGCATCGTCAACATGGGCGGCTTCACCGCATCGATGACGACCCTGCTCGCCGTCGGCGTCCTGCTGGACGCGACCGGCGACAACTACCGGATCGCCTTCGCCTCGATCTTCGTCCTGGAGGCGGTCGGTGTCTCGCAGATCCTGCGGCTGCGCCGCCGCGCGGCACGGCGCGAGCGTGAACGGCTGGTCGTCAGCCGGGTCGAGGCGGTCCACGTCCCGGCGTAAGGGGCTGTCGGAAGCGGTGTCGCCCGGGGCGGCGGCCCGCCGCGCAGCGCCGGCAGGCCGACGCGGCTGAGGGCGTAGTGCGCCGGTCCAGGACTCGGAGAGTGTGCGTGTTTCACGTGAAACGGGCGGGCCTGTTTCACGTGAAACGGCTCCCGGCCAACTCCCGCGCCAACTCCCCGGCCAACTCCTCGTCGCCGTCCGGCCGACGGGAAGGACGCCCCGTCAGGAGCACCGGTTCAGGCCGGAGCACCGAAGCCGTACCACCGGGTCCCGCCGGAGCGCCCCCGTTCCGCGCCTCCGCTACGGCGTGACCGCGAAGTTGTCCAGGATCGCCTGGGCCAGCTCACGGTCGCCGTCGATCTTGATGTGCTCGGCGACGGCCGCCGGGCGGACCCGGCCGCAGGCCAGCTGGTGGAAGGTGTCCCAGTCCAGGGCGAGTGTCACGGTCGGGCCGAGCGAGACGCTGCCGTCGATCGTGGCATTGCCCTGGGAGTCGATGCGGACCGTGCGCAGGAACTCCAGCGGTCCGCTGACGTCGAAGACCACTGCCGAATCGTTCGGCGCCTGGGCCCTCTTGGCGACGACGCCGGGCAGCACCTTCACCAGCACATCGCGCATCACCTGCGCGCCGGGGGAATCGAGATTGCCGGGCTTGCCGAGCGCGCGGCGCAGGTCCTGCTCATGCGCCCAGACGTCGAACGCCCGCTGCTGCAGGACGAATTCCAGCGAACGGTCCTCGCCGAGCGGGCTGCGCACCACGGCGTCCGGCTGGCGCGTTTCATTGCGCAGCTGCCGGGAGCGGCGGATGACGGTGTATTCGAGCTCGCTGAGCATCTCCGGCGCGGTGTGGTGCCGACGGACGTCGACCTGCACCTCCATGCGGCGGGCCGACTCGCTGCGTACGTGGTAGAGATCGCGCGGCAGTGTGTGGATCGGCCGCGGGTCACCCAGCATTTCGCATTCCAGGCCGATGACATGGGAGACCACGTCGCGCACGGACCATCCTGGGAGGTCCGTCGCCCTGCTCCACTCGCCTTCGACGAGCGGAGTCACCAGCTCGGTTATCGCTTCTATGGAGTGAGTCCAGGCATCGATGGAGGACTGAAGGCTGGGATGGACGGTCACGGGACCCCTCGGACGGTTCGTACGCGGGCTGCTGTCTGTGCAGTTAAGTTACGCTGCGCACGGGCACCCCGGCAGTGCTTTCGGGTGACCATCGTAGGCCGATGTGCCAACGCCGTAGAGGGCCGCGGCGTACGGTCCGTGGAGGTCTGCGCCAGACGCCGAGCACGCCCCGCGCCTCAGTCCTCCCCGTGCTCCCGCTCCGCCAGCCGGATCACACACACCGCGATGGCGATCAGCAGCGGCGGATCCGCGTCGCCCCGTACGACATTGACCGCATACGTGTCACGCACGGTCAGCCAGCGCCGGGAGATCTCGGCGAGCAGCTCGCCGTCGTACTCGATCGCGAACTCCCGGTCCAGAATCTTGCCGCTGACGTCCAGCTGGGTGCCGTCCACCAGCTCGACGCGGTAGTGGTTGCGCAGCAGCGAGAGCCGCTTGCGCTTGATGGTGGCCAGCGGCTTGTCGTCCCGCTCGATGGTCATCGTGTCGCGCAGGCTGAGCATCTTCTTGCGGATGGTGATCAGCACCCGCCGTTCGGGATCCTTCAGCTCGAAGGTCTCCCGCAGCCGCAGCGCCTTCCCGTCCACGAGGAAGGCGTGCCGTCCGTGCTCGTCCTCGATCCAGTAGTCGTCTCCGATGCCGAAGATCCGGTCGCGTACGAGGTACTTACGGGAGTGCGGGGAGTGGCCCCCGGGAGATTGCTGCATGGCTGACGTGTTCCCCGGGGCCCCTGCGGAATGCGCACGCACCGGAGTGACGTTGAATGTCCACATGGCTTCACGTGCGCGCGTCCGGGCCCCCGAGCTGATCGGCAAGGGCGGCTGGCTGAACACCGGCAACAAGGATCTGACCCTCTCCGAACTGCGAGGACGCATTGTCGTCCTGGATTTCTGGACCTTCTGCTGTGTGAACTGTCTGCATGTCCTGGATGAGCTGCGGGAGCTGGAGGAGCGGCACCGCGACACCGTCGTGATCATCGGTGTGCACTCCCCGAAGTTCGTTCACGAGGCCGAGCACCAGGCGGTGGTGGACGCCGTCGAGCGGTACGGCGTCGAGCACCCGGTCCTCGACGACCCCGAGCTCGCCACATGGAAGCAGTACGCGGTACGTGCCTGGCCGACGCTGGTGGTGATCGACCCCGAGGGGTATGTCGTCGCCCAGCACGCCGGCGAGGGCCATGCGCACGCCATCGCCAAGCTCGTCGAGGAGCTGGAGGCCGAGCACGCGGCGAAGGGCACGCTGCGGCGCGGCGACGGCCCGTATGTGCCGCCGGAGCCGGTCGCCACCGATCTGCGCTTCCCCGGCAAGGCCGTGCGGCTGCCGGGAGGCAGCTTCCTCGTCTCGGACACCACCCGGCACCAGCTGGTGGAGCTGGCGGTGGACGGCGAGCAGGTGCTGCGCCGGATCGGCACCGGCGAGCGCGGGTTCACCCCGGACTCCTTCAACGAGCCGCAGGGCCTGGCGCTGCTGCCCGACAACCGGGTGGCCGTCGCGGACACCGTCAACCACGCCATCCGCATCTTCGACCCCGGGACCGGCGCGCTGGAGACGGTGGCCGGCACCGGCAAGCAGTGGTGGCAGGGCTCACCGACCTCGGGACCGGCCCGCGAGATCGACCTCTCCTCGCCGTGGGACATCGCCTGGTGGCAGGACCGGCTGTGGATCGCGATGGCCGGTGTGCACCAGTTGTGGACGTACGACCCGGCCACCGGCACGGTCGAGGTCGCGGCCGGCACGACCAACGAGGGCCTGGTGGACGGCCCGGCCGCCGAGGCCTGGTTCGCCCAGCCGTCCGGGCTCGCGGCGGCCGACGGCCGGCTGTGGGTCGCGGACTCGGAGACCAGCGCGGTCCGCTGGGTGGAGCGCGCCGAAGAGGGCGACGGCTATGTCGTCCGTACGGCCGTCGGCACCGGCCTCTTCGACTTCGGGCACCGCGACGGCGCGGCCGATCAGGCGCTGCTTCAGCACCCGCTGGGCGTGACCGCGCTGCCCGACGGCTCGGTCGCCATCGCGGACACCTACAACCACGCGCTGCGCCGCTACGACCCCGCGAGCGACGAGGTCACGACGCTGGCGACGGATCTGCGCGAGCCGTCCGCCGCGGTGCTCGTCGACGACGACATCGTGGTGGTGGAGTCGGCCCGGCACCGGCTGACCCGGCTGCGGCTGCCCGAGGAGGCGATCCGCGTCGAGTCGGTGGCGCATCGCACCCAGCGCGCGGCCACCGAGGTCGCCCCGGGCGCACTGCGGCTGGATGTGGTCTTCCAGGCACCGGCGGGCCAGAAGCTCGACACCCGCTACGGCCCCTCGACGCGGCTGCTGGTCAGCGCGACGCCGCCGGAGCTGCTCGCCGAGGGCGCGGGCGCGGGCACCGACCTCGCACGGGATCTGGTGCTTGCGGACGGCGTGACCGAGGGCGTGTTGCATGTCTCGGCGATGGCCGCGTCCTGTGACGACGACCCGGACATCGAATACCCCGCCTGCCATGTGCACCAGCAGGACTGGGGCGTCCCGGTCGAGGTCGTCGAGGGCGGGGTGGGCCGGCTGGGTCTTGTGCTGGCGGGGCTGGACGCCGAGTAGCCGGCAGCGGGGGGGGCCGGGTCGGCCCCCCCGCGACGGTCAGTGGCCGGTGCCGGTCACCTGCCGGTGTTGGTCTTGATCTCGGCCAGCTTGTCGGACAGGTACCAGTCGCTGACCTTGGCGGTCTTGCCGACGGACGGCAGGCCGGCGTACTGCGAGAGGTGGATGTTGGCCGACAGGCCGCGCTGGGTGGGCTCCGAGGCGTTCATGAAGCCGATCTTCACCACGCTCTGCTTGGTGCCCTTGTCCGCGGCGGTCGTGGTCGGGATGCTCGCATAGGCGTCCCCGCGCGCCGGAACCTCGATCCGCTGGGTCTTCCCGAACGACGGCGCGCCCTCGTAGTAGCCCAGCGGCTGCTTGGCGGTGCCGAAGTACAGCATCGGCGAGTTGTAGAGGTAGCAGGACCGGCTCTTGCTGTTGTGGAACTTGAGGATCACGTGGCTCGGGTCGGTCCGCGTGATGAACTTGTAGTCGCCCTGGGTGCCGGTGGTGCAGTAGGTCGTGCTGCGCGACGCCGCCCCTGCTCCCGCTCCCGCACCCGCCGCGGCCGCACCGCCACCGATGATCTTGCGCTTCTTGCTCTTGGAGGACGAGGAGGACGACTTCTTCGACTTCTTCGAGGAGTGGCTGTTGCAGCCGGTCAGCGCGAGCGAGCCAGCGAGTCCGAGGGCCATCGCGGCGTACGCGGCGGAGCGGCGGCGGGAGCGGCGTGCAGTCATGGGTGGGTCCCCCAGTGGGTCGCTGCGGTCAGCGAGGTGTGTCTGTCATGGCACGGCCACGATATCCACTGGCGTTCGATGCGCCAGGGCGGGATCGCCGCGCGCCGCGCCGGTGTGGTGTCGTCGCAGGTCAGACGGGTCGGAGTAGCTCAAGATCGGTGACCGCCGGCGTCAAGGCCGGTCCACGGCAGGCGGCGGGGGCAGTCCGGACAGCCGGGCAAAGGCGTGTTCTCCAGCTGTTCCGGGCGGTGGCCGATGCGCCGCGGCCTGCGAGCCCTGCGCCCGTCCGGCGAACCGTCCGATCCGGTGAGCGCAGGCACGGCCAGCGCTGCGGCGGGGAGCACGGCGACGGTCCCGACTGCGGCCGGCACCAGCCGCAGCCGGTCCTCGCCGAAGAGCGGCCGGCGGGCAGCCGGCCCTCCAACTCCTTGAGGCTGCAGTCGAGTTCGCCGTGCATGCGGCGCAGGGCGGCAACGAAGTCCCGTACCGGACCGGAGAGTTCGTTGGGGAGTGGGGCGGTGACGTTTCACGTGAAACAGCGTGATGTCTTCCGACGCGCATCACGCCCCGGACCGGAGTCAGTCCCCGAACTTCACCGGACGTAGGGCTTGAACTCGGCGTCGCCGCCGGGCAGGCCGTAGGTCAGCGTCCGGTGGTCGGTGCCATGGCCGCCGCGCTGCTCGTAGGTGGTGTACGCCCGGCGACGTGGCGGGTCGCCGGATGGTCCGGTCACGGCGACGGGGACCAGTGTGGAGCGGGGCATGGGGGCCGGCCGGAGGTTCCTCGTCCCACGGGGCGTCCCGGCCGTATGCGCGGCTGTGACCTGCGAAGACGTAAAAGTCCTGGGACAGGCCGGGCCGCTGCGTGAGACATGACGGGACAGCGGGCATGAGGAAGGGCGCCCGCTTGGGGGTGCGGGCGCCCTGGTTCAGGGGGATCTGCGTTCGGTGTGGACCGCGTGACGGGTTATCGGGCGGCCGGACACCGGCGGTGGCTCACCAAGCAGTCGCGTCGCTCGCGTCCGACTGCCAGTACGTCACCCACGCGCTGTCGTCGACGTACACCGAGCCTCCGGGGATCGCCACGTTCGCCGAGCCGCCGATGCTGCCCTTGCTGTCGCGGCCCTGAAGGCTGACGGACAGCGCCGTCATCTTGCGGCCGTTGCTGCCGGAACCGTCGGCCGACGAGGTCAGCACACCGGCGTAACCGGACTCGCCGGGGGAGAGGGTGACCACGGCCTGCGGCTTGCTGTCCGGCAGCTCAGCGAGCGGGGACTGCGCCTCGTCGAACCGCAGATTCGGGGAGAAGTAGAGGTCGCAGCGGGCACCGGAGGTGTTGGTGGCCACCAGCAGCAGATGGTTGACCGGCTCCTTCAGCGGCTGTGCCACGATACGGATCTTCGCGGCGTCGCAGGCCGTGTGCCGGATCCCGGCGCCGTCGCCGCTGTTCCCCGCACCGTGCGCCCCGGCGCCCGCCCCCGTGCCGTGGCCACCGCGCCCCGCGGACACCTGCTCCGCCCGGCCGCCGTCGGTCCGCGCACCGCCCTGCCCGGCACCGCC
>NZ_QUAC01000013.1 GCF_003389455.1 Streptomyces inhibens
GACCACGACGTGCTGATGATCGACGAGGCGCTGGCCACCGGTGACCGCAGCTTCCAGAAGCGCTCCGAGGCCCGCATCCGCGAGCTCCGGAAGGAAGCCGGCACGGTCTTCCTGGTCAGCCACAACAACAAGTCGATCCGGGACACCTGTGACCGGGTCCTGTGGCTGGAGCGCGGCGAGCTGTTGATGGACGGCCCGACGGACGAAGTGATCAAGGCGTACGAGAAGGAGACGGGCAAGTAGCCCCTCCCGCATCCGAAGGCCTCCGCGAGTCNGCTGTTGATGGACGGCCCGACGGACGAAGTGATCAAGGCGTACGAGAAGGAGACGGGCAAGTAGCCCCTCCCGCATCCGAAGGCCTCCGCGAGTCCGCCTCGCGGAGGCTTTCGATGGTTAGGAGATGGTCAACTCCGCTGGGGCCGGGAACAGTTCGGAATCAGTGGATGTTGACCGGATTGTTGTCCCGGGCTTCGGTACCCGCTCGGAGGGGGGCGAGACGTACGGCGTAAGCTGTACAGGTACCGAACGGCACAAGTGGTACAAGTCGGGCAATGCTCACCCAGGCGGGCGATGTGGGCTCGATCGGGGCGCGTCGCCAGCTGCGGCGTGTCCGAAATAGGATGTTTTAGCTTGGCGGTGTAGAACGGGAGACGTGACGGCAATGGCTACTGGTTCGCTCCGGCACCGAAATGCGCCGGGCAGCCCCCGGTGAGCCGAGACAACGAGCGGGCGCGCCGCGCCTTCCTCGGAAGGGTGGCGGCAGGTGACGGGCGGGAGCAGACGCGCACCGTGCTCGACCAGGCCGCACACGAGAACTTCCCGGTCGCGCCGTTCTTCCTGCCCCGCGCCTGGCGTACCGATCTGATGGCCGTCTACGGCTTCGCCCGGCTCGTCGACGACATCGGCGACGGCGATCTCGCACCGGGCGGCGGCGATGCCGTACTCCTCGGACTGGACCGCGCACAAGCCGACAACAGGCCCGCGCTGCTGGACGCACTCGAAGCGGACCTGCACCGCGTCTTCAGCGACCGCGCCCCCGGCCCCGGCCATCCGCTCCTGCGCCGCCTCGGCCCGACCGTCCGCCGCTGCGCGCTGACCCCCGAACCGTTCCTCCGCCTGATCGAGGCCAACCGCCAGGACCAGCGGGTGAGCCGCTACGGCACCTACGACGACCTGGTCGCCTACTGCGAGCTGTCCGCCAACCCCGTCGGCCGGCTCGTCCTCGGCATCACCGGCACCGCGAGCCCCGAGCGCATCCGCCGCTCGGACGCGGTCTGCACCGCCCTGCAGATCGTCGAACACCTCCAGGACGTGGCCGAGGACCTCGGGCGCGACCGCATCTACCTCCCCGCCGAGGACATGAAACGCTTCGGCGTCACAGAGGCCGATCTGGCCGCGCCGAGCGGGGGCGCATCGGTGCGCGCACTGATCGCATTCGAGGCGGAACGCGCCGGTGAGCTGCTGAATGAAGGCACCCCGCTGGTGGGTAGCGTCCACGGCAGACTCAAGCTGCTGCTGGCCGGTTTTGTGGCCGGCGGGCGCGCCGCACTCCAGGCGGTCGCGGCCGCCGATCACGACGTACTCCCTGGACCGCCCAAACCGACCAAGCTCAGCCTGCTGCGCGCGGTGACGGCGACATTGCGAAGAGAGGGGTGAGTCGGACCGTGGAGGCAACTGCACACGCGTCCGCGCCGGTGCTCGCTGCGTATCGCTACTGCGAGGCCATCACCGGGCAGCAGGCACGCAACTTCGCTTATGGCATCCGGCTGCTGCCGACCGACAAGCGGCAGGCCATGTCGGCGCTCTACGCCTTCTCGCGCCGGGTCGACGACATCGGCGACGGCAATCTGGCGCCCACCGCCAAGCAACAGCGCCTGGAGGACACCCGGGCGCTGCTGGCCCGTATCAAGGACGGCCGGATCGCCGAGGACGACACCGACCCGGTGGCCGTCGCGCTGTCCGACGCCGCCCGCCGCTTCCCGCTCCCGCTGGGCGGTCTCGACGAGCTGATCGACGGCGTGCTGATGGATGTGCGCGGCGAGAACTACGAGACCTGGGACGAGCTGAAGGTCTACTGCCGCTGTGTCGCCGGGGCCATCGGCCGGCTCTCGCTGGGCGTGTTCGGCACGGTACCGGGCGCGCAGGACGCCGAGCGCGCCTCCGAGTACGCCGACACCCTCGGGCTCGCACTCCAACTGACCAACATTCTCAGGGACGTTCGGGAGGACGCCGGCAACGGCCGTACCTACCTTCCCGCCGAGGACCTCGCCAAATTCGGCTGCTCGGCCGGCTTCGAGCGCCCGGTCCCGCCGCCCGGCTCCGACTTCACCGGCCTGGTGCACTTCGAGGTGAAGCGTGCCCGCGCGCTGTTCGCCGAGGGCTTCCGGCTGCTGCCGATGCTCGACCGGCGCAGCGGCGCCTGCGTGGCCGCGATGGCCGGTATCTACCACCGTCTGCTGACGCGGATCGCCGCCGACCCCGAGGCCGTGCTGCGCGGCCGGGTCTCGCTGCCGGGCCGGGAGAAGGCGTTCGTCGCGGTGCGCGGACTGTCCGGGCTCGACGCACGGGCGATCGGCCGCCGGCAGGCCGTCAGGAGGCGCGGATGATGCGCCGGGCCACGAACGACAGCGGTGATCCCGCGTCAGTACGGCGGGCAACCCTCCCCAGGACGGCTGCGTCTTTCACAGGCGTACGGGGGGAGAGCACATGACATCGGGAGCCACGCGCCCCGAACGGCACCACGACCGGCCGGCCGGCCGTCCCGACGGGGCGGCCGCGGTGGTCGTCGGTGGCGGTCTCGCGGGCACGACCGCGGCCCTCGCACTGGCCGACGCGGGGCTGCGGGTCACCCTCGTCGAGGGCCGCCCCCGCCTCGGCGGACTGGTCTTCTCCTTCCGCCGCGACTCCACCGCCGGCGAGCTGACCGTCGACAACGGCCAGCATGTCTATCTGCGCTGCTGCACCGCCTACAGCAAGCTGCTGGAGCGGATCGACGCCGCACATCTGGTGCCGCTCCAGGAGCGTATGGACGTCCCGGTCCTGGATGCCGACCGCTTGCGGCTCGGCCGGCTGCGCCGCACCGCGCTGCCCGTCCCGCTGCACCTCGCCCGCAGCCTCGCGCTCTACCCGCACCTCTCACCGGCCGAACGGGCCGCGGTCGTCCGCGCCACCCTCGCGCTCAAGGGCCTCGACCCGGCCGACCCCGCGCTGGACGAGACGGACTTCGGCAGCTGGCTGCGCCGATACGGCCAGTCGCCGCGCGCCGTCGAGGCGCTGTGGGACCTGGTCGGCATCGCCACCCTCAACGCCCGTGCCCAGGACGTCTCGATGGGCCTGGCCGCCAAGGTCTTCAAGACCGGGCTGCTGTCCGCCCCGGGCGCCGCCGACATCGGCTGGTCCCGCGTCCCGCTCGGCGACGTCCACGACACCCTCGCCAGCACCGCCCTGGAGAAGGCCGGCGTGCGGATCGCCCTGCGCACCCGCGCCGGGGCCCTCGCGCGCAAGGACGGCGGCTGGCAGGTCTCGGTGGACAACGGGCCGCACGGCAGCGAACAGCTCACCGCGGACACCGTCGTCCTCGCCGTACCGCAGCGCGAGACCCACGCCCTGCTGCCCGACGGCGCCCTCGACGACAGGGACCGGCTGCTGGACATCGGCACCGCCCCGATCCTCAACCTCCATGTCGTCTACGACCGCAAGGTCCTGCGCCGCCCCTTCTTCGCCGCGGTCGGCTCCCCCGTGCAGTGGGTCTTCGACCGCACCGACGCCTCGGGGCTGACGCGCGTCGCCGGCAACGAGCACTGCCAGTACCTGGCCGTCTCGCAGTCCGCCGCGCAGGAGGAGATCGACCAGCCGGTCGCCAAGCTCCGCGCCCGCTATCTGCCCGAGCTGGAGCGGCTGCTGCCCGCCGCCCGGGGCGCCAGGATCCACGACTTCTTCGTCACCCGCGAGCGCACCGCGACCTTTGCGCCCGCCCCGGGCGTCGGCAGGCTCCGCCCCGCCGCCCGCACCCAAGCCCCCGGCCTGTTCCTGGCCGGTGCGTGGACCGCCACCGGGTGGCCCGCGACCATGGAAAGCGCTGTTCGCAGCGGCACTGCCGCCGCTCGCGAGGCACTCATTGAACTCGGCTTCCCCCAGGGCCAGTTGCCTCAGGAGGCGGCATGACTACGAGTACGAGCGCTCGCACGAGCACGAGCATCGGAAACAGAGGAGAAACCGTGAATCCGGCTTCCCCAGCTATCGACACCGAGAGCGTCACCGCGCTGCTGGAGCGCGGGCGGACGCTTGCGACTCCCGTGCTGCGTGCCGCCGTGGACCGGCTCGCTCCTCCGATGGACACCGTCGCCGCCTACCACTTCGGCTGGATCGACGCCGAGGGCCGCCCCTCCGCGGGCGACAGCGGCAAGGCCGTACGGCCCGCGCTCGCCCTGCTGTCGGCCGAGGCCGCCGGCGCGGCCCCCGAGGTCGGTATCCCCGGCGCGGTCGCCGTCGAGCTGGTGCACAACTTCTCGCTGCTGCACGACGACCTCATGGACGGCGACGAGCAGCGCCGGCACCGCGACACGGTGTGGAAGGTGCACGGCCCCGCGCAGGCCATCCTCGTCGGCGATGCGCTGTTCGCCCTCGCCAACGAAATACTGCTGGAGCTCGGCACGGTCGACGCCGGCCGCGCCACCCGCCGGCTGACCCTGGCCACCCGCAAGCTGATCGACGGCCAGGCCCAGGACATCTCCTACGAGCACCGCGAGCGGGTCACCGTCGAGGAGTGCCTGGAGATGGAGGGCAACAAGACGGGTGCCCTGCTGGCCTGCGCCGTCTCCATCGGTGCGGTTCTCGGCGGCGCCGACGACCGCACCGCGGACACCCTGGAGAAGTACGGCTACCACCTCGGCCTCGCCTTCCAGGCCGTCGACGACCTGCTCGGCATCTGGGGCGACCCGGACGCCACCGGCAAGCAGACCTGGAGTGATCTGCGTCAGCGCAAGAAGTCGCTGCCGGTCGTCGCCGCGCTGGCCGCGGGCGGCCCGGCCTCCGAGCGCCTCGCCGAGATCCTGGCGGCCGACGCGAAGAAGAGCGAGACCGAGATCGCCGACTTCACCGAGGAGGAGTTCGCCTCCCGCGCGGCGCTCATCGAGGAGGCCGGCGGCCGCGAGTGGACCTCCCAGGAGGCCCGCCGCCAGCACGCCACGGCCATCGCCGCGCTGGACGGGGTCGACATGCCGGAAAAGGTCCGCGAACAGCTCGTGGCGCTCGCGGACTTCGTCGTCGTACGCGAGAGATGATCACCTATCGACACCGAATAGATCGCAGTCGCCGGCCGGTGCCATCCGGGCGCCGGCCGACGGAATCCCTGAGCACGCTTTTGACAGTTCACTGCAGAAGGGGAAGCCATGACAGCGACGACCGACGGAAGCACCGGGGCGCTGCCGCCCCGGGCCCCCTCGGCCAGCGATGCCACCGCTGAGAAAACCGAAGCAACCCACAGCACCCGGACCGCGGTACGGCAGGACACGGCGGACGCCGCCCGCCGCGCCACCGCACGCGCCACCGACTACCTGCTGTCCGTCCAGGACCCCGCCGGATGGTGGAAGGGCGACCTCGAGACCAACGTCACGATGGACGCCGAGGACCTGCTGCTCCGTCAGTTCCTGGGCATCCAGGACCCCGAACTGACCGAAGCGGCGGCCCGCTACATCCGCGGTGAGCAGCGCACGGACGGCACCTGGGCCACCTTCTACGGCGGGCCCGGTGAACTCTCCACCACCATCGAGGCCTATGTCGCCCTCCGGCTCGCCGGGGACGCCCCGGACGCACCGCACATGGCGACGGCCTCCGCCTGGATCCGCGAGCAGGGCGGGGTCGCCGCCGCCCGGGTCTTCACCCGCATCTGGCTGGCCCTCTTCGGCTGGTGGAAGTGGGACGACCTGCCCGAACTGCCCCCGGAGCTCATCTACTTCCCCAAGTGGTTCCCGCTGGGCATCTACGCCTTCGGGTGCTGGGCGCGGCAGACGATAGTGCCACTGACCATCGTCTCGGCGAAGCGCCCGGTACGCCCCGCGCCGTTCGCCCTCGACGAGCTGCACACCGATCCGCGCGACCCCAACCCGCCGCGGCCGCTCGCCCCCGCCACGAGCTGGGACGGCGTCTTCCAGCGCCTGGACAAGGCGCTGCACGTCTACCACAAGGTCGCCCTCCGCAAGCTGCGCGGCGCCGCGATGCGCTCCGCCACCCGCTGGATCATCGAGCGGCAGGAGAACGACGGCTGCTGGGGCGGCATCCAGCCGCCCGCCGTCTACTCCATCATCGCCCTGCACCTCCTCGGCTACGACCTCGACCACCCGGTGCTGCGCACCGGTCTCGCGTCCCTGGACCGGTTCGCCGTATGGCGCGAGGACGGTCCCCCCGGCGCAGCCAGGGGGAGTGCCCCCACCCGGATGATCGAGGCCTGTCAGTCCCCGGTCTGGGACACCTGCCTGGCCACCATCGCGCTCGCCGATGCCGGACTGCCCGCCGACCACCCACAGTTGGTCAAGGCCGTCGACTGGATGCTCGCCGAGCAGATCGACCGGCCCGGCGACTGGAGCGTCAAGCGGCCCCAACTCCCCTCCGGTGGCTGGGCGTTCGAGTTCGAGAACGACAACTACCCGGACATCGACGACACCGCTGAGGTGGTGCTCGCGCTGCGCCGGGTCAAGCACCCCGATCCGCAGCGGGTCGACGCCGCGGTGAGCCGCGCGGTGCGCTGGAACTTCGGTATGCAGTCCAAGAACGGGGCCTGGGGCGCCTTCGACGTCGACAACACCAGCCCGTTCCCCAACCGGCTGCCGTTCTGCGACTTCGGTGAGGTCATCGACCCGCCGTCGGCCGATGTCACCGCCCATGTCGTCGAGATGCTCGCCGACGTAGGGCGTACCCATGACCCGCGCACCCGCCGCGGGATCGCCTGGCTGCTGGCCGAGCAGGAGCCCAGCGGCGCCTGGTTCGGCCGCTGGGGCACCAACTACGTCTACGGCACCGGCTCGGTGCTCCCCGCGCTCGCCGCGGCCGGTATCCCCGGCTCGCACCCCGCGGTCCGCCGGGCCGTCGGCTGGCTGGAGCGGGTGCAGAACGAGGACGGCGGGTGGGGCGAGGACCAGCGCTCCTACCGGGACAAGGAGAAGTGGGCCGGGCGCGGCGCTTCGACCGCCTCGCAGACCGCATGGGCGCTGATGGCGCTGCTCGCGGCCGGTGAACGCGACGGTGCGGCGGTCCGGCGCGGAGTGCGCTGGCTGATCGACACCCAGCGCGAGGACGGCTCCTGGGACGAGCCGTACTTCACCGGTACGGGCTTTCCCTGGGACTTCTCCATCAACTACCACCTCTACCGTCAGGTCTTCCCGCTGACGGCCCTGGGCCGCTACGTCAACGGGGGACCGGCCTGCGCGCCGGTGGGGTCCTGATGTCGAGACGGCCCCCGCCGGACGCGGACCCGCCGCTGCTGGTCGCCTGTGCGCTGGGCATCGAGCGGTTCGCGCTGCGCGGTGGTGACCGCGGTGAAAAGGTGGGGGGAGCCGGCCCGCGGCTGGTGACGCTGCGCACCGGCATGGGCCCCCAGGCGGCCGAACGCGCCCTGACCAAAGCGCTGGGTGAGGGCGCGGTCACCGCACGTTCCCCCGTCGTCGCCAGCGGCTTCTGCGCCGGCCTCGCCCCCGGGATGCAGCCCGGGGACGTGGTCGTCGCCGAGGCCACCCGCGGCCACGAGCCGGGCGCACCGGACGTGCGCTGCCGCGACAACGGCCCGCTGCTCCAGGCCCTGCGGCAGCGCGGCCTGAGGGTGCACAGCGGCCTGCTGCGCGGCTCCGACCATGTCGTACGCGGCGCCGAGCGGGCCGAGCTGCACGCCGCCGGCGCGGTCGCGGTGGACATGGAATCCGCCGCCACGCTCCGTACGGCGATGCGCGCCGGCAGCCGTCCGGTTGCGGCTGTCCGAGTGGTCGTGGACGCTCCAGAACATGAACTCGTACGCATCGGCACCGTGCGCGGTGGAATATCGGCCTTCCGTGTGCTGCGCTCCGTCCTTCCTGTTTTCTACGAATGGCACCGTTCTTTGCTGCTCCCCAGGAGGTGAGCCAGATGGCCATGCCGCTCCGTCAGTCCATCCGGGTCGGGACCTATCTTTTTGAACAGAAGATGATTCGCCGGCGTGAGAAATTCCCGCTCATCGTCGAACTGGAACCACTCTTCGCCTGCAACCTGAAATGCGAGGGCTGCGGGAAGATCCAGCACCCCGCGGGGGTGCTCAAGCAGCGGATGCCGGTGGCACAGGCGGTCGGCGCGGTGCTGGAGTCCGGTGCCCCGATGGTCTCCATCGCCGGCGGGGAGCCCTTGATGCACCCGCAGATCGACGAAATCGTGCGGCAGTTGGTGGCGAAGAGGAAGTACGTTTTCCTGTGCACCAACGCCATGCTGTTGCGCAAGAAGATCGAGAGCTTCAGCCCCTCGCCGTATTTCGCGTTCGCGGTGCACATCGACGGAATGCGTGAGCGGCACGACGAATCCGTCGCGAAGGAAGGCGTGTTCGACGAGGCGGTGGCGGCGATCAAGGAAGCCAAGCGGCGCGGCTTCCGGGTCACCACCAACTCCACCTTCTTCAACACCGACACCCCGCAGACCATCATCGAGGTTCTGAATTTCCTCAATGACGATCTGCAGGTCGACGAAATGATGCTGTCGCCCGCCTACGCCTACGAGAAGGCCCCCGACCAGGAGCACTTCCTGGGCGTCGAGCAGACCCGGGAGCTGTTCAAGAAGGCCTTCGCCGGCGGCAACCGGCGCCGCTGGCGGCTCAACCACAGCCCGCTCTTCCTGGACTTCCTGGAAGGCAAGGCGGACTTCCCGTGCACCGCCTGGGCGATCCCCAACTACTCGCTGTTCGGCTGGCAGCGCCCCTGCTACCTGATGAGCGACGGCTACGTCCCGACGTACCGCGAGCTCATCGAGGAGACCGACTGGGAGAAGTACGGCCGGGGCAAGGATCCGCGCTGCGCCAACTGCATGGCGCACTGCGGCTACGAGCCCACCGCCGTCCTCGCCACCATGGGCTCGCTCAAGGAATCCCTCAGAGCCGCCAGGGAGACCGTGGCGGGAAACCGCCCGTGACCTGATGCAGAGCGGTGAGCCTGCGCCATGGAGGCTCCCCGGCGCCCGGTCCGGCCCGTCTCGCGCCCGCGCGCG
>NZ_QUAC01000126.1 GCF_003389455.1 Streptomyces inhibens
GTGGGGGTGGGCCGGGCCGCCCACCCCGCGGCCACCGGGCGACGAACAGAAACCCCGCTTACGACAACCGCGCACGCGGAACCACTCCGCCCGCGACCGCCCGCTGCCGCGCAACCCCCTCGGCCCCCACCCAACACGTGCCCCGCCGTGCCACCAGCCGTCGCAACCACAGCTCCGTGGAGACCAGCTCGGCCAGCCCGTCCAGCGGCAACGCGGCCCCCTCGGCCGCCGACCGCAGCGCCTTGCGCACCACCCGTGCCTCGACCAGCCCCGCATCGGCGAGCAACGGTGCGTCGAAGAGCCCCACCAGGGCGCCGACGGCCCCGCGCAGCCCGGCGCGTACGGCGGCGGCGTGGGAGAGGTGCGAGGTGGCGCCCCATCCGGGAGGCAGATCCCGTACGCCGGCGCCGGCCAGTACGGAGCGCAGTACGGCGGCCCGGGCCCCCGGCTGCACCCGCAGGGTGTCCGGCAGGGCGCGGCAGGCGAGCACCACCTGGTTGTCGAGGAAGGGGGCGTGCAGCCGCTGGTTGCGGACCTCGGCGGCCTGCTCGAAGACCCGGTGGTCGGCGGCCTGGCGGGCCAGTGCGGCGCGGGCGCGGCGCTCACCGGGGCGGCCCACGGCGGGCGAGCGGGTCGCCGCGTCACCGAGACGAACCGATACTTCGGCCAGCGCCTCGCCCGTGAGCCAGCGCGCGGCCGGACCCGGCCGGCACCAGGCGAGCGCGGCCAACGAGGCGTCCACGGCCCCGTCGGCCACCGGCTCGTCGGCGAACTGCCGCTCCAGGAGGCGGCGCGCGGTATCGGCGATGCCGTCCGGGTACGGCGTACGGGCGAGCCTGCGGGCGGCGCGGTAGACGGTGAAGGGGACGAGGACGGACTGCGCCGAGGGGCCGTCCGCCTTGGCCAGCGCGGTGACCGGGCGCAGCAGATGGCGTCGGCGGCGGTCCATGAGGAGGTCGGCGAGCCGGGCCGGGTGTGCGTCGAGAACCTGGCGGGCGCCGTGTCCGACGAAGTGGTCGGCGCTGCCGGCCAGCAGGCGCCGGCGGTGGCGGCTCGCGGTGGTGAGGGAGGGGCCCGGCTCGTCCGTGAGCGGGCCGCTTTCGAGGTCCGCGTACGGGAGGGCCTCTTCGCCGGCCGCGACGACGACGTGGTGCAGCCGCGGGTTGTCGGCGATGCTGCGGGCGCGCTCCAGTTCGGCGTCGCGGTGGGCCTGGTCGCCGTTGGTGGCACGGTCGTTGAAGGTGACGGCGAGCAGGCGTTCGCCGTGGCCGCCCAGCCTTCCGGGCCGCCCGGGGAGGCCGGCGGCCAGGAGGGCGAGGGTTGCGGAGGCGCTGCCTCCGGAGAGGTCGGCGCCGATGCCGGGGGCCGGTGCACCGCGTGCGGCGCGCCGCTCGGCCGGGCCCATGCCGGGCACCGGCCCGGGGTCGAGACCGTCGAGTCCGTCCGGGTCGGGGGCGTGCCGGGGGACGGCGAGCCGGGTCCGGACCGCCTCGACCAGGGCGTCGCGGACGCCGTCGACGGCTTGTTCCGGGGCGAGTTGGGGTGCGGCGACGGCGAGCGAGGCGGTCGGTTCGTAGGAGGTGATGTCGCGGACGCCGCCGCGCAGCACCAGGGCGTGACCGGGCGGGATCCGGCGGACCCCTTCGTACGGCGNCGGACGCCGCCGCGCAGCACCAGGGCGTGACCGGGCGGGATCCGGCGGACCCCTTCGTACGGCGTGCCGGCGCCGAGCGCCTCGGGGGCGTCCGGGCAGGCCAGCAGCGCGGCCAGGTGGCCGACGTCGAGACTGGCCTCTATCAGGTCGGCGAGCGGGAGGGCGGCGGTGGCGTAGGCGGTGCCGCCGGCCCAGGGGGTGTGGAAGACGGGGCGGGCGCCGGCCAGATCGCCGGTGACGGTGATCCGCCGTCCTACCTGGACGACGGCGGTGTAGCTGCCGGGCCAGGCGGTGAGGTGGCGCAGTGCGCCGCCGCGCGCCGCGAAGAGGCCGACCCGCAGCTGATCGTCGGTGGCCCCACAGACGCCGAAGACGGCGAGCCGGGTCTCGGGGTCGGCCTGTACGACGCGGACCTCGTCCGGCCGCCAGTCGCCGACCGCCCACAGGGGGTCCGGGTCACCCCACAGAATGTGGGCGCCCACGGGCTGGACCGCGCGGCTCTCCGCGCCGGCTTCCGCCCCTGTGGCGGCCGGCCTCGTGGCGGCACTGCTCCACCCCACCAACCAGCGCATCGCCGCCTCCACCCGATTCCCCGTCCGCCGGGGCCAACGGCCGCCCCGTACAGCGGATCGCCGAGCTGTCGCCCAGCTGTTGTGCCGCCCATGCTGCCATGACAGCGGCGCAGCGGCGGTGTCGAAGAAGGCCCGTATACGGGCAGTTCACGGCGCGGACGGGCCACGGACGGCCGGCCGGGCGGCCATGGGGCACCATGGGCGGGCCGCGAACGGCGGAACGGACGCGGCACACAGTGCCTGCACGACGGCCGGATGAGCCGGGCCCCGACGCGCGGGCGGATCGCGCGCCGGCGGTCCCCCGCATCGGCCCCGGGAGCCCCCCGTGTGGCTCCCGGGGCGGCCCGGAGTATGCGACGGCGTGAAATCATCACCCGTCGATTTTCGGCCAAAGTCCGTTCCGCACAGTCCAGTTGACGTATGCGGGGGCCGCGTCAACCGGTGACACGACCGGTCGGCGACCGGTCTTCGCGACGGTCCGGGAGGCGGGCTTCGCCTCCCGGACCGGACCGTCACCCGCGGGGAATGAGGTGACGGTGTCCCCCAGCCCACTGGATCCAGTGCAGCGGGCCGACCCACGCAGAAGCCATGGAAGCGCTCCCGATGACGGGCGGCCAGCGCGCACGGACGGGCGCACGGGCACACGTACCCGGAGCACATGCCAATCCCCGCACCCCTGTTTGAACATGAATCTCGCCATCCGGGACACCGGCTCTTAACGGTCGGGATCCGGCGAACTACTCTGGGTGGACGCATGCCCCGGGGTACCGGGGCGGCTGTCGGTGTGTCGAGGGGTGCGCATGTCCAGGGATATACGCGGGCCGAACGAGAAGCTCGGCACCGTTCTCGCCCTCGCGGGTATCAGCAATGCCGGACTGGCACGCCGGGTCAACGACCTCGGTGCGCAGCGCGGACTGACGCTTCGCTATGACAAGACGTCGGTGGCCCGGTGGGTTTCCAAGGGCATGGTGCCCCAAGGCGCCGCGCCCCATCTGATCGCGTCCGCGATCGGCAGCAAGCTCGGCCGGCCGGTGCCGCTGCACGAGATCGGGCTGGCCGACGCGGACCCGGCACCCGAGGTCGGCCTGGCGTTTCCCCGCGATGTGGGCGCCGCGGTGCGCTCCGCGACCGAGTTGTACCGTCTCGATCTGGCCGGTCGGCGGGCCGGCGGTGGCGGCATCTGGCAGAGCCTGGCCGGATCCTTCGCCGTCAGCGCGTATGCCACCCCCGCCTCGCGCTGGCTGATATCGCCGGCCGACAGTTCGGTGGCGCGGGAGGCGGCCGAGGCGCGCGACAAGGACGCCGCGGCGGCCGGCGACGCCGGAATCCCGCAGCACGTCGGCCACAGTGACGTCAGCAAGCTGCGCGAGGCGGCGGAGGACGCGCGCCGCTGGGACTCCAAGTACGGCGGTGGGGACTGGCGTTCGTCGATGGTGCCGGAGTGCCTGAGGGTGGACGCGGCGCCGTTACTCCTGGCCTCGTACAGCGACGAGGTGGGCCGTGCGCTGTTCGGGGCGACCTCCGAACTCACCCGGCTCGCGGGGTGGATGGCCTTCGACACCGGCCAGCAGGAGGCGGCCCAGCGCTACTACATCCAGGCGCTGCGGCTGGCCCGCGCGGCCGCCGACGTCCCCCTGGGCGGGTATGTCCTCGCCTCGATGTCCCTCCAGGCGACCTACCGGGGCTTCGCGGACGAGGGCGTCGATCTCGCGCAGGCCGCCCTGGAGCGCAACCGCGGTCTGGCCACCGCCCGCACCATGAGCTTCTTCCGCCTGGTGGAGGCGCGGGCACAGGCCAAGGCCGGCGAGGCGCGCGCCTGTGAGGTGGCGCTGAAGGCCTCCGAGGGCTGGCTGGAGCGGTCCCGCGGCGGCGACCCCGACCCGTCGTGGCTGGACTTCTACTCGTACGAACGCTTCGCCGCCGACGCCGCCGAGTGCTACCGCGATCTGCGGTTGCCCCGCCAGGTCCGCCGCTTCACCGAGCAGGCGCTCTCCCGCCCGACCGAGGAGTTCGTCCGCTCGCACGGTCTGCGTCTGGTGGTGTCCGCGGTCGCCGAACTGGAGTCCGGCAATCTGGACGCGGCGTGCGCGGCGGGCACCCGCGCGGTCGAGGTGGCCGGCCGGATCTCCTCGGCCCGCACCACCGAGTACGTCCGCGATCTGCTGCACCGCCTGGAGCCGTACGGCGACGAGCCCCGGGTGGTGGAGCTGCGGGAGCGGGCCAGACCGCTGCTGGCGGCGCCGGCGTAGGGGGCGGGCGGCTCTTGGGGAGGGACCGCCGCCTGCTCGCGGCCACGCGGTCACCCGCCGGTAAGCGTCGCCGGTGCGGCATCGCCCGTGCGGCATTGTCAGTGCCGACCGTCATGATGGGATACGTCGTCGGCGATGATGCGCAGGTCCGCGGCGACGGGCGGGCCTGCGGTCATGCGGTTGGGGAGGTGCAGTGGCGGCGTACGACTGCGATGTACTGGTGATCGGTGCCGGCATCGTCGGACTCTCTACGGCCCACGCGATCACGCGGGCCGCGCCGGGCACGCGTGTCGTGGTCCTGGAGAAGGAGCCCGGACCGGCCCGCCATCAGACCGGGCGCAACAGCGGCGTGATCCACAGCGGCATCTACTACCCGCCCGGCTCGCTCAAGGCCCGCTTCGCCCTCCAGGGCTCGGCGGAAATGGTGAAGTTCTGCACCGAACACGACATTCCGCATGAGGTCACCGGCAAGCTGATCGTCGCCACCGACCGCAGCGAGCTGCCGCGGCTGCACGGCCTGATCCAGCGCGGCCGCGAACACGGCCTGCCGGTGCGCGAGCTGGGCCCCGCCCAGATAGCCGAGTACGAACCCGAGGTGCGCGGCCTGGCCGCCATCCATGTCGGCACGACCGGCGTCTGCGACTTCGGCGCCGTCGCCCGCCGGTTCGCTGCGCTCGCCACCGACGCCGGCGCCCGGATCCGGTACGGCGCCGAGGTGACGGCGATCGGCCGCCGCCCCGGCCGGGTCGCGGTCCGTACGGCCGACGGCACGGTCCACCGCGCCCGCGCCCTGGTCAACTGCGCCGGTCTGCACTGCGACCGGATCGCCCGGCTGGCCGGCGACGCCCCCGGCATGCGGATCGTCCCCTTCCGCGGCGAGTACTTCACCCTCGCCCCGGAGCGCGCCTCCCTCGTCCGCGGCCTGGTCTACCCGGTCCCCGACCCGGCCTTCCCCTTCCTCGGCGTGCATCTGACCCGCGGTATCGACGGCGCCGTGCACATCGGCCCGAACGCCGTCCCCGCGCTGGCCCGCGAGGGCTACGACTGGCGCACGATCCGCCCCACCGAACTGGCCGGCACCCTCACCTACCCCGGCTCCTGGCGGATAGCCCGCCGCCACTGGCGCTACGGCGCCGGCGAACTCCACCGCTCACTGTCCCGGCACGCCTTCGCCGACGCGGTCCGCCGCCTCCTGCCGGCCGCCCGCGAGGAAGACCTGGTCCCCTCCCCGGCCGGCGTCCGCGCCCAGGCCGTCCTCCCCGACGGCACCCTCGTCGACGACTTCCTCTTCGCCGAAACCCCCGGCATGATCCATGTCCTCAACGCCCCGTCCCCCGCCGCCACGGCGTCACTGCCCATCGGGCGGGAGGTGGCGCGGCGGGTGCTGGGGCTGCTGGGGCAGAGCCGCGCATGACACAACGCCTCTCGGCCCCTCCCCCTTGAGGGGCGGGGCCGAGAGGCGGCGGATCGGTGGCGGCATCGCCCTGGAGACGTCAGCCGGCCGGCGCCTTGAAGGCCTGCACGCCCGGGCGGTTGTCGCTGAGCCGCTCGCTCTGGACGAAGAGCGTGTTGTCGTTGCCATTCCAGGCGAGCGACATATCGCTGGGAGCCGGCAGGTTGTGCTCCTTCTCGTAGAGCGCACCCATCACCTTCTCCTTGCCGTCCCGCAGGCCGGCCGAGACCAGCAGAGCGTTCACCGCGGAGGCGCCGCTGTCGGGCGAATCGGTCACCATGATCAAGCCTTGGCGGTCCACACCGGCGATGGCCGCCGAGCCGCGCTTCTTCCACAGCAGCTTGCCCGTCCGCAGGTCCATGGCCGCCAGGCCGTTGTTGGCACCGTAACCGGCCACCAGAACCTGATCGTCCTCATCGACGTACGTGCTGCGCGGTTCGAACGTCATCTCCTTCAGCTCGCCCTCAAGCTTGAAGGAGTGGTCCGGCTTTCCTTCCTTCGTATAGGTCTGGATGAAGCGGTCGGGACTGCCCGAGCTGCCGCTGTCCATCAGGAGCGTCAGGGGCAGGTCCGAGAGGACCTGCTCGATCGCACGGTGCTCACCCGTGATCTTCGAATGGATGCCGGCGTACTCCAGGTCCTGGAGCGCCATCTGCTTCTTCGGCTTCGCATCGGGGCAGTCGCTGACCACGGCCAGGTACTGGGGGCTCAGCCCCGCCGAGTTGGTGCATGCGTGACCGCGCGCGGTCAGCTCCCAGGCCTTCGCTCCACCGGCGACGGTGAAGCCTGCGTAGGTCCGGCCGATCGTGACGGCAACGACCTTGCTGTTCACCACGACCCGCGGCCGGCGCTCCGCATCCTCCCCGTCCTGGAGGTTCTTCGACCACAGCGTCCGGCCGGTGTCGGTGTCGATGACGGAGAGATAGGAGCAGTCGTCGCCACCCGCGTCGAAGACCACGGCACCCACGCCGTCGTCACTGGGCTCCTTCGACATCGCGCAGACCTCGCCCGCGCCCTTGGGCGTCTTGGCCGTCCACTTCTTCTTGCCGGTCTTGCGGTTGTACGCCCGTACGCCCTCGCCGTCGCCGTAGATGACGTCGTCGTTGTTGAACCACATCGAGCGCAGCCCGTTCTCGTTCTGTCCCTCGCGCTCGGACGTGGGCGACGCCGCCTCCCACAGCCGCGGCATGGCATTTGCCGGCCGACCGGCGTTCGGATCGGCAGAGTCGTTCCCCGTGAGGAGGAAGTACCCGCCGACCCCGCCGGCCACCAGCACGACCATCACGATCGCCAGGATGAGCGGCACGGGCGCACCGCTGCGCCCGGGCGTGGCGGGATGGCCCGGCCCTCCCGGCCCGGGCGTGGCGGGATGGCCCGGCCCTCCCTGGAACTGGGGCGCCATGGGCCCGCCGGGGAACGGCGGGCGGCCGGGCATCTGGCCCTGGTTCTGGGCGTACGGCGGGGGCGGCTGCTGGCCTCCCTGCGGCGCGGGCGGGGCCGGGTAGCCCTGCTGGGGCGGCCCCTGGGGCTGGGCCATGGGCGGGGGGAACTGTGCGGGCCCCGGCCCGGGCTGAGCGCCGTACGGGCCGGGGGCGGCGGGCATCTGGCCCGG
>NZ_QUAC01000124.1 GCF_003389455.1 Streptomyces inhibens
GGCACGGGGCGGCGGGCGGCGGGCAGCGGGCAGCGGGCAGCGGGCAGCGGGCAGCGGGCAGCGGGCAGCGGGCAGTCTATTCCGCGTTCGCCGGCCCGAGGCCCGTGAGGAGTTCGGCCGCGGCCCGGCCGCAGACGCGGGCGGCGCCGTGGGTGGCGATGTGCAGGGCGCCTTGGGGCGGGGACTGGGGGACGCCCATTTCGACGACCGCGGTGTCGGGGCGGGCGGCGAGGAGGGCGGCCAGTGCGTCGGCCATCCAGGGATGGCGGTGCACGTCCCGGACGACGGCGACGATGCGGCGGTCGGCGGCCGCCGTGAGCAGCCCGTCGATCAGGGCGGGGGTGCCTGCGGTCGCGGCGGACTCGCCGGTGTAGGTGGCGGTTTCGGTGCCGGGGACGAGACGGGCCAGTTCGGCGGCGACGCCCCAGGGGGTGTCGTCACCCACGGCGATGTTGGCGAGGGGGGTGAAGGCGGCGACATACGCGGGGGTGGTCAGCGGCTCGTAGGGGCGGCCGCCGGCGGTGCTGCGCAGGGCGCGGCGGGCCGCGGTGAGTCCGATCCCGGGTGCGGGCGCGACCCCCTCCCCCGCGCCCGCACTCCGGGTCCAGCGCGCCAGGGCACGCACCCGTGCTGCGGCGTCGGCGAGCCGCTTCTCCGACAGCTCGCCGTCGCGCACCGCCCTCACCAGGGCGTCGCGCAGCCGCAGCACGGTGTCCTCGTCGGCCAGTCCGCCGCCGACACAGATGGCGTCGGCGCCGGCCGCGATGGCCAGCACGCTGCCTCGCTCGATGCCGTAGGTGGCGGAGATGGCCTGCATCTCCATCCCGTCGGTGACGATCAGTCCGTCGAAGCCGAGGCCGCCCTCGGCGACGGGGGCGCGCAGCAGGCCGTGCAGCGCGGCCGGGCTGAGCGTGGCGGGGTGGTCGGCGTCCAGGGCGGGCAGCAGGATGTGCGCGCTCATCACGGCCCGGGTGCCGGCGGCGACGGCGGCGCGGAAGGGAACCAGTTCGCGTTCCTGGAGGGTGGCCAGCTCGGCGGTGATACGCGGCAGGTCGTGGTGGGAGTCGACGGCGGTGTCGCCATGGCCGGGGAAGTGTTTGGTGCAGGCGGCGACGCCGGCGGACTGCAGACCGTCGACGTAGGCGGCGGAGTGCCGGGCGACCAGCTGCGGGTCGGCGCCGAAGGAGCGGACGCCGATGACGGGGTTGTCGGGGTTGGAGTTGACGTCGGCGGAGGGCGCCCAGTTGAGGTTGATACCGCAGTCGGCCAGCCGGCGGCCGAGTTCGCGGGCGACCTCGCGGGTCAGCGCGGTGTCGTCGACGGCGCCGAGCGCGTGGTTGCCGGGGAAGGAGGAGCCACCGCGCACTTCGAGGCGGGTGACATCGCCGCCCTCCTCGTCGATGGCGACGAGGATGTCCGCGCGTTCCCGGCGCAACCGTTCGGTGAGCGCGGCGAGTTGTGCGGGGTCCGCGACATTGCGGCCGAAGAGGCCGACCGATGCCAGGCCCTCGCCGACCCGGCGCAGCAGCCAGTCGGGGGCGGTGGTGCCGGTGAAGCCGGGCTGGAGGACGGCGAGTGCGTCGCGGGTGAGGGTGTCGGCGGAGCGTACGGAGTGTGCAGAGCCTGCAAAAGGAGTCATGGACTGCGTTATCCCTTCACTGCGCCGGAGGTGAGACCGCCGACCGCCTTGCGTTGCAGGAACAGGAAGAGGACCAGGATCGGGACGGCGAAGATCGAGGCGGCGGCCATGGTGGCGCCCCAGTCGTCCCCGAACTGGCTCTGGAACTGTGAGAGCCACAGCGGCAGGGTGCCCATGGCCGGCTCCTTGTTGAGGACCAGCACCAGCGGGAATTCGTTCCAGGCGGTGATGAAGCCGAAGAGCGAGGTGGCCATCAGGCCGGGTGCCAGCAGCGGGAAGACGACCTTGAGGAAGGCCTGCCGGCGGGAGCAGCCGTCGACCATCGCGGACTCCTCCAGTTCCTTGGGCACCGCGGCGACATAGCCGCGCAGCGTCAGGAGGGTGAAGGGCAGCACCATCAGCATGTAGAAGAAGGTGAGCGGCAGCAGGCTGTTCAGCAGGTCCGCGTCCCGGACGATCAGGTAGATCGAGATCACCATCACCTCCCAGGGCGCCATCTGGGCGACCATGAAGGTCAGCAGGATGCCCTTGCGGCCCTTGAAGCGCATCCGGGTGAGGGCGAACGCCCCGCACAGCGCGATCACCAGCGACAGACCGACGGCGAGCACGGTCACCAGGACCGAGTTCCCGGCCAGGATCCAGAAGTTCGGGGCGTTCACGGCCGTCGCGAAGTGCTCGAAGGTGCCGTGGAGCGGGAACCACACCGGGTCTTCGGTGACGATGTCCTGGGTCGGCTTGAAGGCCGTGTTGAACATCCAGTAGACCGGGAAGACAAAGCCGAGGGCGAGCACGACCGCCGTCGCGTTGGGCCAGATACGGCCGGCGAGAGAGCGCTTCACAGCTCGTTCTCCTCTTGCTGTTCCTGCTTGATCGTCAGACGCAGGTAGTAGGCGGTCATGGCCAGCAGCACCACGATCGTCAGCAGCGAGATCGCGGCACCCATACCGAAGTGGAGATTGCCGACGCCCTCGGTGAAGGCGTAGATCGGCAGCGTCTCGGTGAGCCGGTCGGGGCCGCCCTCGTTGATCGCGAAGATCTGCGGGAACGCCTTGAAGACCCAGATGATTTCCAGGAACGTCGTGGCGAGGAAGAAGGGCTTGAGGAAGGGGAAGGTGACACAGGTGAAGACCTTCCAGGTGCCGGCGCCGTCCATCCGGGCCGCCTCGTAGAGCTCCTTGGGGATCGTCGTGGTGGCGGCGTAGAGGTTGAGCGCCACGAAGGGCAGCGACTGCCAGACGATCAGTACGGTGATGACGAAGAAGGTCGACAGCTGGGTGCCGACCCAGTCGTAGTGGGCCATCGCATGCCGGCCGAGCCTGTCCAGCAGCCAGTTGACGACGCCGTAGCGGGAGTCGAAGAGCCACTGGAAGACGGTGGTGGCGGCGATCACCGGCATCGCCCAGGCCAGCACCAGCGCCAGGGACAGCGTCAGCCGCATCTTCTTGCCGAGCCGGGCCAGCAGCAGTCCGATCAGTACGCCGAGGACCATGATCAGGGCGACATTGACCGCGGTGAAGACGATGGTGCGGAGGGTGACCCGCCAGAACTGCTCGCTGCCCAGGATCTCCTGGTAGTTGCCCGTCCCGCGCCAGTCGGTGAGGTGCTGGATCAGCTCCTTCATATTGAGGTTCTGGAAGGAGAGCAGGATGTTGCGGACCATGGGCCAGCCCAGGAGGACCGCGGTCGCGAGCAGCGCCGGCAGCAGCAGGAGATACGGGGCGCGGCGGGTGGGAGGATGAGGAGTGCGGCGAGCGGGAGGAGTGCGGCGGCCGGGTGAACGAGGAGAGCGGCGGCCGGGCGGTGCGCCCCCCTTGCCGGTCCGCGGCGCGGTCTTGTCCACCGCGTCGTCGAGCTGCACTGCCATGAGCCTCTGCTCCCCCTTCTCGCCGTCACACCTCGGTGCCTCTGCCGGAGTGCGTACGGGCCGGGGACGGCCGGCCCGTACGCAGCCGGTGGTGCGGCCTGATCACTCAGGACCGCCGGGTCCGCCCTACTGCTTGGCGAGCCGCGCGTTGATCTCGGATTCGATGTCCTTGGCGGCGTCGGCCGGGGACTTACCGCTCAGAACAGCCGTCATATAGCTCTTGATCGGGTTCGGTACGTTCTCCACCGCGGCCCACTGCGGAATCAGTGGAGTGGTGCCGCCGGACTTCTCCGCCGCGGGCGCTGCGGCCGCCGCGGCCGGATTCTCCTTGGCGGCGCCGGCCAGGTCCGGGGACTTCGGGGTCCAGCCGACCTCCTTGACCATCTGTCCGTCGTTCTCCTTCGACAGGGCCACCTTCAGGAATTCCTTGGCGAGTTCCTGGTTCTTGCCCATGCCGGCGACGGCGAAGTTGGAGCCGCCGAGGAATACGCCCTCGGGCTTGTCCGCGGTCTCACCGGGGATGGTGAAGAAGCCGATGTCGTTCTTGATTTTCGGATTGGCCTTGATGGCGGTGGCGGCCTCGTAACCCATGGCGATGACGGCGCCGGTCTTCCCCTTGGCGAAGACCTCGGCCTGCTGCGGGGTGGCCTCGTCCTTGTTCTTCGGGGCGGTGCTGAAGGCCTGGTACGACGTGTAGATGTCCATGGCCTTGGCGACCTTGGGGTCACCGAGGTTGGAGACCCACTTGCCGCCCTGCTTCTTCACCAGGTCGGCGCCGGTGCCGATGGTCAGGCCGTCGAAGAAGTACCAGTTCTGGCCGGGGAGATACAGCGGTTCGGCGTCGGTCTTCTTCTTGATGGTGTCAAAGGCCTTGAAGAGCTCGTTGCGGGTCCTGGGGGTGCCCTTGAGACCTGCCTCGGCCCAGATCTTCTTGTTGTACATCACCACGCGGTTACCGGCGTACCAGGGCAGCGCGTACTGCTTCCCGTCCACCAGCGACGCCTTGTTGAAGGCGTCGTTCCAGTCGGAGCCGATCTCCTTCTTCAGATCGCCGAGGTCGGCCAGGGCGCCCGCCTCGGCGTATGCGGCGGTCTGCGTGTTGCCGATTTCGACGACGTCCGGCGGGGTGTCCTCGGAAAGGGCGGTGCTCAGCTTCTGCTGAATGCCGTTCCACTGCTGGACCTTGAATTCGACCGTGGCGCCGGTCTTCTTCTTGAACTGCTCGGAGACCTGCCGGGTCCACTGCGCCGGATTCGAACCACTCATCACCCAAACGGTCAGCTTCTGGCCCTTGAAGCCATCCGCGCCCGCCTTGTTGCCGCCGCTGGACCCACAGGCAGCGACACTCACCAGCATTCCCGCGACCGCCGTCGCCGCTATGAGCCCACGCTTCATTGCGCTCTCCCCTAAAGGCCGGGTGTGGTCTTTAATGGTTTAGACCAGTGCCCGCAGCTTGGCCTAGACCTTTTGGGGTGTCAAGGGTGTATAAGAGTCGCTGTCAGGTCCGTTACCGGACCGACATCTGGCGGGCCGGGACCTGCAAGGGAGCGCGGACAACCCGCCCGTGCCACGATGTGAGCCGCTACGTACGGAGGAGCCGGTGACGGCAGCACGACAGGAGTCGGAGAGGCGGGGCATGGAGACCGACGGGGGCAGTACCGAGAGCGGCGGCGGCGCGCGGACCGCGCGGGTGCCCAAGTACTACCGCCTCAAGCGGCACTTGCTGGAGATCACCGAGACCCTGCCGCCCGGCACCCCGGTCCCGCCCGAGCGCACCCTGGCCGCGGAGTTCGACACCTCCCGTACGACGGTGCGTCAGGCCCTGCAGGAGCTGGTCGTCGAGGGCCGGCTGGAGCGCATCCAGGGCAAGGGCACCTTTGTCGCCAAGCCCAAGGTCTCCCAGGCGCTGCAACTGACCTCCTACACGGAGGACATGCGGGCCCAGGGCCTGGAGCCGACCTCCCAGCTGCTGGACATCGGCTATGTCACCGCCGACGACCGGCTGGCCGGCCTGCTGGACATCGCCACCGGCGGCCGGGTGCTGCGCATCGAACGGCTGCGGCTGGCCAGCGGCGAGCCGATGGCCATCGAGATCACCCATCTGTCGGCGAAACGCTTCCCCGCGCTGCGCCGCAACCTCGTCAAGTACACCTCCCTCTACACCGCGCTGGCCGAGGTCTACGACGTCCGCCTCGCGGAGGCCGAGGAGACCATCGAGACCTCGCTCGCCACCCCGCGCGAGGCCGGCCTGCTGGGCGCCGACGTCGGCCTGCCGATGCTGATGCTCTCGCGGCACTCCCTCGACGCACAGGGCCAACCGGTGGAATGGGTGCGCTCGGTCTACCGCGGCGACCGCTACAAATTCGTCGCCCGACTGCGCCGCCCGACGGACTGACTCCGAGGCGCCGCGCCGCTGCTGACCGTGGGCGGCGCCTGCTCTCCGCCGCGGATTCTTCATACCGATATGCGGACAGCTAGTGACGCGCGCCACGGCCCTGCCATAGATTTCCAGCCGATTGCACAGGAGTTCGCCAGGGACGGAGCCACGCTCATGCCAGAGCCAGCCGCATCACCGACCAACAGACCGGTCATCACGCCGACACGCGTGGTGGCGGGGCTGTGCCTGCTCGCTCCGTTCGTGGCGATGCTGTGGGTGAGTTCGTACGCCAAGATCGAGCCGACGCTCATCGGGATCCCGTTCTTCTACTGGTACCAGATGCTGTGGGTGCTGATCTCGACCGTCCTGACGATGGTCGCGTACAAGCTCGTGCAGCGTGAGCAGCGCGCACGCAAGGGCGGTGCGGCCCAGTGACTCTCGCAACGACGGCAACGACGGCGACCACGCCGCTGGCCGCCTCCTCGACCCAAGGCGTCAACGGCGTCGCGCTCGCCGTCTTCGTCTTCTTCTTCCTGGCCGTGACGGTCATGGGATTCCTGGCCGCCCGCTGGCGCAAGGCCGAGGAGTCCGCCAACCTGGACGAATGGGGCCTGGGCGGCCGCAGTTTCGGCACCTGGGTGACGTGGTTCCTGCTCGGCGGGGACCTCTACACCGCGTACACCTTCGTGGCCGTCCCGGCGGCGATCTACGCGGCGGGCGCGGCCGGCTTCTTCGCCGTGCCGTACACCATCCTCGTCTACCCCCTGATCTTCACCTTCCTCCCCCGGCTGTGGTCGGTCTCGCACAAGCACGGCTACGTCACCACCTCCGACTTCGTCCGCGGCCGCTTCGGCTCCAAGGGCCTGTCGCTGGCCGTGGCGCTCACCGGCATCCTCGCCACGATGCCGTACATCGCCCTCCAACTGGTCGGCATCCAGGCCGTCCTGGACGTGATGGGCATCGGCGGCGGCGAGAACACCAACTGGTTCGTCAAGGACCTGCCGCTGCTGATCGCCTTCGCCGTCCTCGCCGCGTACACCTACTCCTCGGGCCTGCGGGCGCCCGCCCTGATCGCCTTCGTCAAGGACGGCCTGATCTATCTCGTCATCGCGGTGGCGATCATCTACATCCCGATCAAGCTGGGCGGCTTCGACGCGATCTTCGACGCGGCCGGCAAGGCGTTCGCCCAGCCCGGCGCCGTCCCCGGCAAGCCGCGCGGCGCGCTGACCACCGGCCCCAACGCCCAATGGGCGTATGCGACCTTGGCGCTCGGCTCCGCGCTGGCGCTCTTCATGTACCCGCACTCGATCACCGCCACGCTGTCCTCGCGCAGCCGCAATGTGATCCGCCGCAACACCACGATCCTGCCGCTGTACTCCCTCATGCTGGGCCTGCTCGCACTGCTCGGCTTCATGGCGATCAAGGCCGGCACGGACATCCAGGGCAACCCGCAGCTGGCCATCCCGCAGCTGTTCGAGGACATGTTCCCCAGCTGGTTCTCCGGCGTGGCGTTCGCCGCGATCGGCATCGGCGCGCTGGTGCCCGCGGCCATCATGTCGATCGCCGCCGCCAACCTGTTCACCCGCAACGTCTACAAGGACTTCCTCAAGCAGGACGCCACACCGGAGCAGGAGCACAAGGTCGCCAAGCTCGTCTCGCTGCTGGTGAAGGTCGGTGCGCTGGTCTTCGTCCTCACCATGGACAAGACCGTCGCGATCAACTTCCAGCTGCTGGGCGGGATCTGGATCCTGCAGACCATGCCGTCGCTGGTCGGCGGCCTGTTCACCCGCTGGTTCCACCGCTGGGCGCTGCTCACCGGCTGGGCGGTCGGCATGCTCTACGGCACGCTCGCGGCATACGGCGTGGCCAGCCCGACCCAGGCCCACTTCGGCGGCTCCAGCAAGGAGATCCCCGGCATCGGCGAGATCGGCTACATCGGCCTGACCGCCTTCGTCCTGAACGTCGTGGTGACCGTCGTCCTGACCTTCGCCCTGAAGGCCGCCAAGGTCCCTGACGGCGTCGACGAGACCAGCCCGGCCGACTACACCGCGGACGCCGGCGACGCGGGCGTCACGGCCGACCTGCCGCCCGCCACGGCGGGAGCACCGACCGGCCACTGAGCCACCGGCACCGGCGGATCACGGGCCGTCGCGTCCCTTCGGGGGCGCGGCGGCCCGTCGTCGTCCCCGGCCGCCGAGCTCTGGAGCGTGCGCGGGACCGGGCGCCGCTACCGGGATGCACGCTCCGGGAGTTCACCCGTGAGATGGCCTGAAGGGCCCGCCCGGCCCGGCCCACACGGCGTTTCCGGGCCCGTTGCCGACTCTGCCGGACCCCATGGCCGTTCGCACACCAGTAGGAGTGGTATGAGGTAGCGACACAAGATGTGGGGGTGCATGCGGGGAGCAGCACAAGATGTATGCTCGTCCTCGCTGTCGCCGCAGGGGAATCCGGTGGGAATCCGGAACTGTCCCGCAACGGTGTGGGAGCGCGCTCAGTGGCCTGATGACGGCCCTGTCGCGCGTCCGTGAAGTCCGAAGACCTGCCGACGGTACGTCCTCACCGCCATCGGTGCGGACGTCGATACGTCCGGGCCCCGAGGGTTGGGCCGGTGGACGCCGCGCGGTGTGCCCGCGCACCCCTGACCGTAACGGGGTGCCGCATGCGCGCGTGCGACCGTCGCGCCCCGCCCCTCCTAGCCCCCGCCGAGTGAGGGAGAGCATCACGTGACCATCGCGCCAACGGAGTCCGCGTCAGACGCCGAGGTAGTTCAGCCTGCGGTGGCCACGCCTCCTGCCCCCGCCGACGGGCCGGGCGTCGCGCTGCTGCGCACCCTGACCGAACTGACCGAGGATCTGGCCGCGACCGACCCCGGCAAGGTGGCCGCCGCCGCCCTGCGCGGCCGGCACGCGGGTTCCGACGAGGCCGAGTTGCGGTCGCTGGCCATCGACGCCGCGGCCGGGCTGATCGGCGACGAGCCGCAGTACTCCAGGCTCGCCGCGCGCCTGCTCACCCTCGCCATCTCCGAGGAGGCGGCCGTACAGGGGGCGGTCGCCTTCTCGGCCTCCGTCGAGGTCGGCCTCCGCGAGGGCCTGATCGCCGACGAGACCGCCCGGTTCGTCCGCGCCCACGCGGCCCGGCTGGACGCGCTGGTCGACAAGGCGCTGGCCGACGGCGCCGACGACCGCTTCGGCTACTTCGGTCTGCGTACCCTGCACTCGCGCTATCTGCTGCGCCACCCCACCACCCGTCAGGTCATCGAGACGCCGCAGCACTTCCTGCTGCGGGTGGCCTGCGGCCTCGCGGAGAACGAGTCCGCGGCGGCGCTGGAGGACGTCGCCGAGCTGTACCGCCTCACCAGCTCGCTGTCCTACCTCCCCTCCTCCCCCACCCTCTTCAACTCCGGCACCCGCCACCCGCAGATGTCCTCGTGCTATCTGCTGGACTCCCCGCTGGACGAGCTCGACTCGATCTACGACCGGTACCACCAGGTCGCCCGGCTCTCCAAGCACGCCGGCGGTATCGGCCTCTCCTACTCCCGGATCCGCGCACGGGGGTCGCTGATCCGGGGCACCAACGGTCACTCCAACGGCATCGTGCCGTTCCTGCGCACCCTGGACGCCTCGGTCGCGGCCGTGAACCAGGGCGGCCGGCGCAAGGGCGCCGCCTGTGTCTACCTGGAGACCTGGCACGCCGACATCGAGGAGTTCCTGGAGCTGCGCGACAACACCGGTGAGGAGGCGCGCCGTACGCACAACCTGAACATCGCGCACTGGATCCCGGACGAGTTCATGCGCCGGGTGGAGGCGGACGGCGACTGGTCGCTGTTCTCGCCCTCCGACGCGCCGGAGCTGGTGGACCTGTGGGGCGACGAGTTCGACGCCGCCTACCGCAAGGCCGAGGCCGAGGGCCGGGCGCTCAAGCAGATCCCCGCCCGGGTGCTGTACTCCCGCATGATGCGCACCCTGGCGCAGACCGGCAACGGCTGGATGACGTTCAAGGACGCCGCCAACCGCACCGCCAACCAGACCGCCGAGCCCGGCCAGGTCGTGCACTCCTCCAACCTGTGCACGGAGATCCTGGAGGTGACGAACGACGGGGAGACCGCCGTCTGCAACCTCGGGTCGGTCAACCTCGCCGCGCACCTGGGCGACGAGGCCGCCGGCTGGGAGGAGGCGATGGACTGGGAGCGGCTGGACGCCACGGTCCGCACCGCCGTCACCTTCCTCGACCGCGTCGTGGACATCAACTTCTACCCGACCGAGCAGGCCGGGACCTCCAACTCCCGCTGGCGCCCGGTCGGTCTGGGCCTGATGGGCCTGCAGGACGTCTTCTTCCGGCTGCGGCTGCCGTTCGACTCGGCCGAGGCACAGGCGCTGTCGACCCGGATCTCCGAGCGCATCATGCTCGCGGCGTACGAGGCGTCCGCCGACCTCGCCGAGCGGCACGGCCCGCACCCGGCCTGGTCCGCGACCCGCACCGCCCGCGGTGTGCTGCACCCGGACCACTACCCGAACGCCGAGCCCCGCTGGGCGGACCGCTGGGCGGCGCTGCGCACCCGTATCGCGGCGACCGGAATGCGTAACTCCCTGCTGCTGGCGATCGCGCCGACCGCGACCATCGCCTCCATCGCGGGCGTGTACGAGTGCATCGAGCCGCAGGTCTCCAACCTCTTCAAGCGCGAGACGCTGTCCGGCGAGTTCCTCCAGGTCAACGCCTATCTGATCGAGGAGCTCAAGGCGCTGGGGCTCTGGGACGCACGGACCCGTGACGCGCTGCGCGAGGCCAACGGCTCGGTCCAAGACGTCGGTTGGATCCCCGAGGAGATCCGGGCGCTGTACCGCACCGCCTGGGAGATCCCGCAGCGTGCCCTGATCGACATGGCCGCGGCCCGTACGCCCTACCTCGACCAGAGCCAGTCGCTGAACCTCTTCATGGCCTCGCCCACCATCGGCAAGCTCAGCTCGATGTACGCCTACGCCTGGAAGCGCGGCATCAAGACGACGTACTACCTGCGCTCCCGCCCGGCGACCCGGATCGCCCAGTCGGCGCGCGCGTCCGTTCCGGCACAACTGCCGGTGGCCGACCCCGAAGCGGTCGCCTGCTCCCTGGAAAACCCCGAGTCCTGCGAGGCCTGCCAGTAATGACCACCGCACCTGAGAAGACCACGAAGAACCTCCTCGACCCGGGCTTCGAGCTGACCCTGCGTCCGATGCGGTACCCGGACTTCTACGACCGCTACCGGGACGCCATCAAGAACACCTGGACCGTGGAGGAGGTCGACCTCCACTCCGACGTCGCCGACCTCGCCAAGCTCTCCCCGGGCGAGCAGCACATGATCGGCCGGCTGGTGGCGTTCTTCGCGACCGGCGACTCGATCGTCTCCAACAACCTCGTGCTGACGCTCTACAAGCACATCAACTCCCCCGAAGCGCGGCTGTATCTGTCGCGGCAGCTCTTCGAGGAGGCCGTGCACGTCCAGTTCTATCTGACGCTGCTGGACACCTACCTCCCCGACCCGGACGACCGCTCCGCCGCCTTCGCGGCCGTGGAGAACATCCCGTCCATCCGGGAGAAGGCCGAGTTCTGCTTCAAGTGGATGGACTCGGTCGAGAAGATCGACCGGCTGGAGTCGAAGGCCGACCGCCGCCGGTTCCTGCTCAACCTGATCTGCTTCGCGGCCTGCATCGAGGGGCTGTTCTTCTACGGCGCCTTCGCATACGTCTACTGGTTCCGCTCGCGCGGTCTGCTGCACGGGCTGGCCACCGGCACCAACTGGGTCTTCCGCGACGAGTCCATGCACATGGAGTTCGCGTTCTCCGTGGTGGACACCGTCCGCGAGGAGGAGCCCGAGCTCTTCGACGACCAGCTGGAGCAGCAGGTCACCGACATGCTCAGGGAGGCCGTCGAGGCGGAGCTGCAGTTCGGCCAAGACCTGTGCGGTGACGGCCTGCCGGGCATGAACACCGAGTCGATGCGCGAGTACCTCCAGTGCGTCGCCGACCAGCGGCTGCAGCGCCTGGGCTTTGCCCCGGTGTACGGCTCGGAGAACCCGTTCTCCTTCATGGAGCTGCAGAACGTCCAGGAGCTGACCAACTTCTTCGAGCGCCGCGCCTCCGCCTACCAGGTCGCGGTCGAGGGCTCGGTCTCCTTCGACGACGACTTCTAGACGGTTCCCGCACCCGCGACGCCCCTTCGGCCGGGCCACCCGCCTTTATGAGCATTCGGTGACCTCGGCAACCGGAGCCATGGCCACCACATCTATCCGGATATGAAGGCCACGAAGGGGCGTCGCCGGTTCATCGACTATCCGCGTCAGGGACGGGAGGGTCCGCGCCGCTGGCTGCCGTCATGGCGGCAGTGGCTCGGCACCTTCTCGCTCGGCATCATCTGCCTGGCGGGGCTGTTCGCCCTTGTCTACGCAAACGTCGACATCCCGAACGAGAACGAGCTCGCCGGCCGGGAAGCCACCGTCTATTACTGGGCGGACGGCAGCCAGATGGTGAGTGTGGGCGCCGTCAACCGCCAGAACATCACGCTCGACAAGGTGCCCGACTCCGTCGAGAACTCCGTGATCGCCGCGGAGAACGCCACCTTCTACAGCGACGCCGGGGTCTCCATCCAGGGCATCGGCCGTGCCGTGGTGAACATGATCTCCGGCGAGGACACCCAGGGCGGCTCCACCATCACCCAGCAGTATGTGAAGAACACCTATCTCTCGCAGGACCAGACGGTCACCCGCAAGCTGAAGGAATTCATCATCTCGCTGAAGGTGAGCAACCAGAAGTCCAAGCGGGAGATTCTGCGCGGATATCTCAACACGAGCTGGTTCGGCCGCGGTTCGTACGGCATCCAGGCGGCCGCCCATGCGTATTACGGAATCGACGCCGACAAGCTGAACCCCAGCCAGGGCGCCATGCTGGCCGCCGTGCTGAAGGGCTCGGAGCAGTACGACCCGGGGCTGAGCAAGGCCAATCACGAACGGGCCGTGGAGCGCTGGAGCTGGATTCTCGACCGGCAGGTCACCACCGGGAAGATGACCGAGCAGGAGCGGGCGAAGTACCGCGAATTCCCAGAGCCCCGCGCACTGTCGAAGCCCACCAGCCAGGCCGGCCAGATCGGCTATCTCATCGATATCGCCAATAAGTTCATCAAGGCCGGCACCGGCCTGACCGACAAGGACCTGGCGCGCGGCGGCTACCGCATCCACACCACTTTCGACAAACAGCGCACCCGCCGCCTGGAAAAGGCCGTCAATGACGTCCGCCGGCAGAACCTCGACCCCAAGAAGCGCGCGGCCGACACCTTTGTGGAGGTCGGCGCGGCCTCCGTACGCCCCAAGGACGGGGCGATCGTCGCGCTCTACGGCGGCACGGACGCCACCCGGCACTTCAGCAACAACGCGGACACCACGGCGGTTCCGGCCGGCTCCGCGTTCAAGCCGTTCGTGCTGGCGGCCGCGCTCCAGCAGCAGGTCGACCGGCCCGAAGTCGACGACGAGGCGCGCCCGGTGGACCGGCAGAAATGGTTCGGGGATCTGACCGGCGCCCTGATGAACGCCGAGAACCCGCCGTTCGTGCAGGCCGGGCAGCGTATCGGGCTGGAGCGGATCCGGGATGTCGCGGTGGCGGCGGGCCTGCGCGAGGAGAGCATGGCGCGCCTGGAGCAGACCTTCCCGCTGGGCACCTCGGCGCCCAGCGCGATCCGGATGGCGAGCGCCTACACCACCTTC
This sequence comes from Streptomyces inhibens, assembly GCF_003389455.1. Classification (GTDB taxonomy): domain Bacteria; phylum Actinomycetota; class Actinomycetes; order Streptomycetales; family Streptomycetaceae; genus Streptomyces; species Streptomyces inhibens. The sequence goes on from NZ_QUAC01000124.1 coordinate 13,610, forward strand.
ACCAACGGCGGGCTGCACGCCGACCCGTACGCGGTGACCAAGATGACGTACGGCGGCAAGAAGCTCCCCGGCTTCAACCGGACCGGGCCCGAGCAGGTCCTCGACGCCGGGGTCGCCCAGCAGGTCTCCGGGGCCCTGGAGGGGCTGGGCTGGCGCACGCTGGGGATCCCGGGCGGCAAGCCGGTCCAGCAGCCGGTCGCGGCCGGCCTCACGGAGCCGGGCGACCGGATGAAGTCGGCGTGGTTCATCGGCAGCGCACCCGCTGCCGGCCTGCTCCCGGGCTCCGGCCCCGGTACCGGCTCGGGAAGCTGGGACGGCATCCGCCCCGACCAGGCCCCCGGCGCCGGTGACGGCAGCGAACCGACCACCGCCGTGACCATGTTCCGCAACAAGCCGGGAGCGCCCGAACTGCTGCCGATGAACGGCGTCGGCGGCCCCAAGACCGGGCTGGGTACGACCCTCCCGCCGAAGATCTGGTCCGCCTACCAGGAGGCGTCGTAACGGACGCGGGGGCGCCCGGCCGCCGGCCGGGCGCCACGGCGCCGCGCTCAGTCGTTGGCGACGACGGGGTAGCGCGGCTCGCGCTCGGCCATCTGCTTGAGCGCGTCCTTGCGGTCCCGCTTGCTGAGCCGGTCGATGTAGAGGTAGCCGTAGAGGTGATCGGTCTCGTGCTGCAGGCAGCGCGAGAAGTAGCCGGTGCCCTCGATCGCGATCGGCTCGCCCTTGGCGTTCTGGCCGCGGACGACGGCGTAGTCGGGGCGGGCCAGCGAGGCGTACGCGCCGGGCACGGACAGGCAGCCCTCGTTGGAGTCGTCCAGGATCCGGCGCTCGGCGGGCAGCTCGTCCAGCACGGGGTTGCAGACCGCCCCGACGTGCCGGACGCCCTCGTCGTCCAGGCAGTCGTAGACGAAGACCTTCAGGTCCACGCCGATCTGGTTGGCGGCCAGCCCCACGCCCTCGGCGGTGCGCTGGCTGGCGAACATGTCGTCGATGAGCTGGGCGAGCTCGTCGTCGAACTCCGTGACGTCCTTGCACTCCGTGTGGAGCACCGGATTGCCGACGACCGTGATCGGGCGCGAGGTGCCGCGCTCACGGTGGGCGGCCTCCCGCTCCGCGGCGTCGGTGACGTCATCGACGAACGCCTCGTCCACGCGCTGGTCATCGTCTTGATCAAACACAGGCTGCTGGGCCATCTCCGCCGTACGCCTTCCTGAAAACCCTGATTAGTCGCCCTACAGCCTACGGGGGCGCGGACCGGCGCTCAGCAGACCTCTTCAAGATCGCGCCATTCCCGGGTGTCCGGGCTGTCCGCGACCCAGCCGTCCAGCAGGCCGCGCACCAGGGCGGACGGCGCCGCGATACCGCATTCGCGCTCGGGCACCCACAGGGAACCCGAGCCCGCGGTGCGGTGCCCGAGCGGCCCGGGGTGGCCCGGCTCACTGTGGTCGTGCGGGTCCAGATGCTCGCCCTCGCCCTCGTCACTGGGCATCCGGCTCTCCGAGCACGTACGGCACAGCAGCCGTACGGAGGACGACCAGTCCTCGGCCGCGAAGCCCGCATCGGCCGCCAGCCGCTCCAGGGCGTCCCGGTCGGCCTCCGTGGCGGCCTCCAGCAACACCACCCAGGTGGGGACCGGGGAAGGCGCCCACAGCTCGATCTCGTCGAAGACCGGGTAGGAGGGGCCCGCGGCGGTGGTCCGCTCGCCGTGCGGGACGCCGTCGTGCAGCACCACCTCGCCCCAGCGCCGCCCGGAGGACGGCAGCGGGATCGACAGCACCTCGATACGGGCCGGGTCCAGCCTGCGGCCCCAGACCACCTCGGCCTCGCCCTCCGGGGAGAGTCGCACGGCGGCGCTGCCCAGGGCCATACCGAGCGGTTCGCCGGACGGTGAGCCCTCGCCGCGGACCTTGAGGCCGTACGCCTGCCAGGCGCGGCGGGCCAGCGGCCAGTCCTGCAGGGCGGTGGCGGCGATGCCCACGTTCCACCAGTCGGGCGCCCCGGTCTCGCGGTCCAGCAGCGCGACGGCGCGCAGGCCGGCGGCGCGGGCCTGTTCCCAGTCGTGCCGGAACTTGTGCAGCAGGGCGAGGTTGAACCAGGACTCCGACAGCCACGGCTCCATGTCCGCGGCGCGGGTCAGCAACGCCCCCGCGTCCTCGTAACGGCCGTCGCCGATCAGCGTGAAAGCGCGGTCGGTCGCCTGCCGCCACGAGGCGGAGGGCCGGTGCCGTACCTTGCCGAAGATCCTCACGATTCCCGCCTGCTGGTTGCTCTTGATGCCGCTTAGGAGGTGACCCGAGCGGCGCCCGGGGCCTTCTGGGGGCCCACTCGACAACCTGCCACAGATTGCCGTCGGGCTCAGCCTGGTTTGCTGTGCCCTCTGCGGCTCCTTGCCCTTCGCCGACCCCCTGAACCCCCCTGAGAGGGGCTTCCTTCGCATCCAACCATGCCCATCTCGAAGGGCGCTCATTACCCATGGGTTCCATGACATAGGGCACCCTGCGCAGGCTCAACCACGGGGGTACGCGTCCGGCACCGGCAACGGCCGGCACCGGCTGTTTCCGGCCTCACCGGCGCATACGCGCCCGTGAAGGCGTTCCGCAAGCCGGAAGACCGGGCATGGCCGGTTCCGATCCCCGGGGCCGTCGGCCGTCTCACCCCATGCGGTCACACGCCCGGTCACACCGCCCGGCCGCCGCGCGCCAGGACCCGGGCGAGCGCCTCGACGACCCCGGGATCGTGGTCCTGCGCGGTGGCCAGCCGCAGCCGCTCCAGGGCCCGCAGCGCACCGCCGGGGCCGGCCGACTCCCCCGACAGATCGTCGTAGGCGTTGACCGTACGGACGATACGGGCCGTGACCGGCTGGTCCCGGTACGGATCCGCCTGCCGCTCGACGATCACCGCGACCTCCGCGGGGACCCCGGTCTGGCGGACAACGGCGCCGCCCAGCAGGGCGATCCGGCGCTGCTCGGCGGGCGGCAGCGGGGCGGTCGCGCCGTCCGGCACCGGGTCCAGGAGCGAGAGCTGGCCGATGTCGTGCATCAGGGCGGCGTGTTCGAGAACGTCCAGATCCGGTGTGTTCAGGCCGAGTTCGCGGCCCACCGCGCGGCTGAGCGCGGCGACCCGGCGGGCGTGGCCGTGCGGGGTGTAGCCGGCGATCTCGGTGGAGCGGGCCAGCGAGGCGATGGTCTGGCGGTAGGTGGCCCGTACGGCCGCGAACCGGCGGAAGGCGAACTGGGTCAGCAGCAGCGGCAGACAGAACACCGGCAGCGCCCACAGCCCGGCGACCGCGGTGGCGAGCGAGATCACCACTCCGGTGGCACAGATGGCCGAGCCGATGCCGGGCAGCGCCCGCAATGCGTCGCGCAGTAGCGGCCCGTACGGCCAGCCCGTACGGGCGTGGGCGAGGGCGGCGGCCAGCACCGCGTCGCACAGCGCGGTCAGCGCCAGCAGGCCGACCAGAAAGAGCGGGTAGACCGGCCCCGAGGCCACCCAGGTGCCCAACGTCCCCGTGTTGTAGAGGGGTTGGAAGCAGGTGGCGGCGAAGCCGACGGTCAGCACCCGGCGCGCGAGCGGGTCGAGCGCCGGCCCCCGGCCGCGCGCGAGATGCGGGACGATTCCGACCAGACCGGCCGCCAGGACGACCGCCACGGTCTGCGGGACACCGTGTGTGGTCGGGCGTCCGCCGGCCTCACCGAGCAGGGCGTACGCGAGTGCGCCGGCCACGCCGAGCGGTGCGCCCTCCCGCCCCGCGCCGGTCGCCGGGTCGGGGCCCCGGCCCACCAGCTCGCCGACGGCCATCAGCACCCCGAAGGCCAGCGCGATCCCCGGCTCGGCCAGGCCGTTCCACAGCGTCCACCCGAGCGCCCAGCAGGCCAGCGCGCCGGCCGTGGCGTGGACCGCGGCGATGACGGCGCTTCCGGACACGGTCGGCACCCGGGCGCGCGGGCCGGCGGC